>DASVPC010000177.1:0-12471 GCA_036383055.1 Rhizobium sp.
CGTCGAGCCCTTGGCCGCCACGGTATAATAGTTGGTGAACTCCATGCCGGAGAAATCGGCGCCGGCTTCCGCAGCCATCAGATAACCGTCGCCAGTATTGGTGTGCGAGCCGAGCAGCCGCGACAGGAAGGACGTGCCGCCGGTCGCAAGGATGACGGCGCCGCAATTCACCCGCCAGCGCCCGCCGGCCTGGCGGCGAATGCCCTGCGCGCCGCCAATCGTCCCGTCCGAGTGTTGAAGCAGCTCCAGCGCGGGACAGTGATCGAGGATCCTGACGCCGAGATTTTCGCTCTGCTGGCGCAGCGCCCGCATATATTCCGGTCCGCGCAGCGCCCGGTACTGGGCCACACCCTTCTCGTCCTTCGAGAATTTATACGTTTCCAGTGTCGGAAGGCTTTCCCAGGTCTTGGCAAGGGTGCGCGCCATCCATCCGGCGTCGTTCAGGCCGAAACCGCTCTTGCGACGGGCGACGATCGCCGTTTCGCGCAGATCGACGGGGTCTGGCGGTATCCACCAATGCCCCGGCCCTGCCGTCGCTGTCACCCCGCTCGTGCCGCAATAGCCCTTGTCGGCAAGGACGACGGAGGCACGGGCGCGCCTTGCCGCCGCAGCCGCCCAGTTGCCGGCAAGACCGCCACCGATGACCAGCACGTCGGCGGTCAGTTCCAGGAGATCGTCCCTATGTCCAGACATGATCTTTCCCTATGCCGCCGCGTCATGTCGACCATGGCGCACGCCGAGCCAGCCAAGCAGCCGGCCGCGCAGCGCCGCGAATTCCGGATCGGCGACATCGCGCGGCCTTTCCAGCGCGATCCGCTCCTCATGCGCGATGATGCCGTCTTTCATGACGAGCACGCGGTCGGAGAGCAGTAGCGCTTCCTCGACATCATGGGTGACGAGCAGGACGGCGCAGCCGTGCCGCTGCCAGAGATCGTCGACAAGCTCCTGCGCCTTGATACGGGTCAGCGCGTCGAGCGCCGCGAAGGGTTCGTCGAGCAGCAGAAGATCCGGCTCGCGCACCAGCGCGCGGGCAAGCGAAACACGCTGCGCCTCGCCGCCAGACAGCACTTTGGGCCACTGATCGGCGCGATGGCTGATGCCGACCTCATCGAGTGCGGCTATCGCCCGCGCCTTGTCCGGCGAGCCCGGCAAGCCGAGCACGACGTTGCGCCAGACCCGCTTCCACGGCATCAGGCGCGGCGCCTGGAAAGCGACCGATCGACGGAGAGGCACCTCGACCTCGCCGGATATTTCGCGGTCGAGATCGGCAAGGACACGCAAAAGCGTGCTCTTGCCGCAGCCGCTCGCCCCGAGCAGCGCCACAAATTCGCCCGCGCGGATATCGAGATCGAGGTCCTTGAGGACGGTACGCTCGCCGAAGCGGCGGGAAAGCCCGCGCACCGTCACCACGGACGGCCGGACGGCCGTCAGGTTCCGCTGAATGCCGGTCGCCATGACAGGAATATCCTTTCGAGCGTTCTGACGATGAAATCGACCGCAAGGCCGAGGAAAGCATAGACCACGAGGCAGACCACGATGACGTCGGTCTGGAAGAATTCACGCGCATTGGCCATGAGGTAGCCGATGCCGGCGGTCGCATTGATCTGTTCGCCGAACACCAGCGCCAGCCAGGCGATGCCCAGCGAATAGCGCAGGCCGACGAGCGCCGAAGGCAGCGCACCGGGCAGAATGATGTGGCGGATCATCGCCGATCGGGAGAGATTGAGCGTCCTGCCGGCTTCAATGAGCGACGCATCGACATTGCGGATACCGGCGTAGACGTTGAGATAGAGTGGAAAGGCTGTACCGAGCGCGATGAGCGCGACCTTCGGCGCCTCACCGATCCCAAGCCAGATGATCAGCAGCGGGATCAGCGCCACATTCGGCACAGTGCGCAACATCTGCACGGTGGCGTCGATCAGATCTTCGCCGAGCCGGGAGAGACCGGAAAGCACGGCCAGAGAAACGCCGATCGTGCCGCCGATCGCCAGGCCCGTCAGAGCACGACCGAGCGAGACCCACATCGCCTGCTGCAATTCGCCGGTCGCCACCAGCTTCGCCGCGCTTGTCAGCACCACCGAGGGACCAGCCAAAACCTCCTGAGGCAAGACGCCCATAACAGAGACGAGATGCCATAGGACGATCAGCAGCACCGGCCCAAGCGTCCGTCTGAGCCAGCGCGGTACCCCGCGCCCGGCAGCGGGAAGCGGCTCGATACGCTTCATCGCAACGGAACGGGCGGGCGCCAACGGCGGCTCGACGATCGTCTCCCGTCTTGTCTCGACCGGCTCTATCCTGATCGTTGCGATACTGCTCATGATTGCCTCCTAAAGCTCAGTTCGTCGGCAGATCGCGATAGACATATTTGGAGAGATCGAGACCGCCGGAGAGCACGCCGGCTTCCTTCCAGGTCGCAAAGACATTCTGCAGGGAGGCGACGAACTTGTCGTCGAGCGGAACACGCCGATAGGCAGCCTCGGCGTCGTAGGTTCCCTCAATGATCGATTTGTCCTGCTTGGCGAAGCCGGCATAGAAGTCGATATAGGCCTGCTTGTTATCGAGCGACCATTTGTAGCCACGCTCGATACGGTCGGCAAAGTCGGCGATCGCCGCCACCTTGCCGGGGTCGGCGAGAGCACTGTCCGTGGCGCTGAGGACCGTGTTGCCCGTATTGATCCCCTGTCCGTCGATCAGGACGCGAGCCTTCAAGGAACCGATGGCGCGGGCCTCGTATACACTCCAGGTGCCCCAGACATCGATACTGCCAGCCTGGAAAGCAGCGCTGGCGTCGGTCGGGGCAAGGAAGGCCAGCTTGACGTCATTGCTCGTCAACCCCGCTTTCTTCAGGGCACCCACCGTCAGATAATGCGCGACACTGCCGCGTGTCGTCGGCGAGATCGTCTTGCCCTTGAGATCGGCAATGGTCTTGATCGGGCTGTTCGCGGGAACAAGCAGCGCCGTTCCAAGGCCGCCATTGGAGAAATTGGCAACGACCTTGATCTTCGAACCGCCGGCGATTGCGCTTACCGTTGGAGAATCCGCCGCTGAACCGATATCGACGGCATCCGCCTTCAGCGCCTCATGCAGATTGACCGCTGCCGGATAGACGGACCACTCGATCTTGTAGGGGACATCCTTCAGCAACCCGGCCGCTTCCAGCTTGGCGCGGGTGGCGCCGGTTTGGTCACCGATCCGCAACGTCACCTTCGAGAAATCTTGCACGGCAAAGGCTGCCGAAAGCGGCGCGATGGAAAGAAGGACCGCAAGGCCGCCGGCCAGAAGATTGAATGCACGCCTTGAAAGAATGGTCATGAATGCCGCCTCGGTTTTACTCGTTGATCGTGTCTTGAGAGGATCATTCGGCGGCAACGGAAACGTCGCCCGCCGCGTAGCGGTTGCGCGGCACGGGGATGCCGAGATTGCCGCGGAAAGTCTCGGACTCATACTCCTCGCGAAAGACGCCACGCTTCTGCAGGATCGGAATGACGGTCTCGGCTACGACTTCAAATTCCCTCGGCAACGAGACGTTGACGACGAAGCCGTCCGAGCCGCGCTCGACCAGCCAGCGCTCGAACGCATCCGCCACCTGCTCCGGCGTGCCGATGAAATCGGTGCGCGGCGTTGCAAAGCGAAGCGCCACCTGGCGCAGCGTCAGATTGCCCTTGCGGGCGACGTCGAGGATGCGGTTCGACTGGCTCTGGTTGGAGTTAGCGCCATGGGCGGCAATATCGGGGAACGGCGCATCGAGATCGTGCTGCAGGAAATCGTAATCATTGAACGGACGGCCGAGCATCGAGAGCGCATTCTCGATCGAGGTGAGATTGGCGAACTCCTGATATTTGCGCTCGACCTCCTCTTCGGTGGAACCGATGACCGGACGAATGCCCGGCAGGATGAACAGCGCGTCCGGATCGCGGCCAAAACCGGCGGCGCGCTGCTTCAGGTCGCGGTAGTAGGCTTTACCCTCGTCGAGGCTGTCGTGATGAACGAAGATCGCGTCGGCACGCTGGGCGGCATAGTTGCGGCCATCCTCCGACGCACCGGCCTGGAAGATCACCGGTTGGCCCTGCGGCGAGCGGGCAATGTTAAGCGGTCCTTTCACCTGGAAGAACTCGCCCTTGTGGTTCAGCGTGTGCAGTTTCTTCGGATCGAAGAAGACGCCGCTCGTCTTGTCATGAATGAGCGCATCGTCTTCCCAGGAGTCCCAGAGACCCTGTACGACATCAAGATATTCGGCGGCGAGCTTGTAGCGGACATCATGGGCAAGATGCGACTGCTTGCTGTAGTTGGCGGCGCTGCCCTCAAGCCAGGAGGTGACGACATTCCAGCCGGCACGGCCGCCGCTGATGTGATCGAGCGAGGCAAATTGCCGGGCGACATTGAAGGGCTCACTGTAGCTTACCGTCAGCGTAGCGACGAGGCCGATATGCGAGGTGGCTCCGGCGAGCGCTGACAGGATCGTCAGTGGCTCAAAACGGTTGAGATAATGCGGACTCGATTTCTCGGTGATGAAGACGCTATCGGCGACAAAGAGGAAATCGAACTTGGCAGCTTCGGCGATCTGGGCCTGCCGTTTGTAATAGGCGAAGTTCGTGCTCGCCGTCGGCTCGGAATCCGGATGACGCCAGTCGCCCCATCCCATGCCGACACCATGAAGCATGAAGCCGAGTTTCAGTTGCCGTTTCCTAGTCATCGAAAATCCCCTGACAGTGCAGCCCGACGTTCGACAATCTATTATCTATAAAAACCATAGAATAGATTATTTATTGCGAATTAACGGCGGACGACGGGAAGGAATTCCCATTCGCCGCAGGTTTGCGCACATCGAAGATGTCGGTGAGGATGACCGAACGGAAATCGCTGACAAGTACGGTCGCCCGCACGATCCAAAAACCGTCGATCGGCAGGAAAAAGCCGCCGGCGGTATAGTGGCCCGCGCCACCCTTGCTGGCTGCGTGCGTAAACGGGCCGATGCCATAGGCCGGCTTTTCCAGATCGATGCTGATCGACATCGGCTCGAACGTCTTGCCGTCTAGCTGCAGATCACCGATCTCGACCGTGACCGGACCAACCAGCGCCGGTCGCAAACTCAACCGCGCTGAGAGACCGTCCTTCTGAGCATCGATGATTGCCAGCGGTGGGGCGGATTCGAGGATCGCCCTTGGCGGTGGCGTGAAGCGCCAGAGCCCGAGCACGGCGAGGATCGCAACCACGATCGCCATCTCCGCAAGGATGCTGCGCTTCAGATGCCGAAGGCCCAGCACCTCGCCGGCAATCGCGCCATCGGTCAGCCGGTAGCGATTGATAGCCGCCAGGAGCAGGAGCAGCGCGACAAGGCCGAGTTTGGTCAGCAATATCAGGCCGTATTGCGTCGTCCACAGCGCCGAGACGTGGTCGAGCTGGACCGCCGCGAGAAAGAGGCCGGTGACGACGAGGATAAGGACGACAGCCGTTATGGTGGACGAAAAGCCGCGCAGTGTCCGGACAGCCGCGCCGTCCTGGCGCCCGATGACATCGGCAAGCGGGATCAGCGCTCCAATCCAGGCAATCACTGACAGGACATGCAGAAAAACCGCCGGTGTCGTCAGCTGACGTGGCGGCGCGGTCGCCGCATGTCCGGCACTGGCAAAGGCAACTCCCGCGGCAAGCAGGACCGCAGCCGAAAGCCATCGCCGTGCCTGTAAGCCGGAATGATGTGTAATCAGGGCCAACAACAAAGTGGCAGCGGCAAGCATCGTCGCTCGACCATAGGCGGTGGACCACAGGCCGGCGGACCAGACTTCCGATCGCGCCAGCCCGGGAAAAGTCTCGCCAAGCGCATCAAGGCCCTGGAAACCGATGAGAGCGGGTGCGGCCAGCAAACCAAGGATGACGAGTGCCGAAACCGTGTGGTGAGCAGCCGGTCTAAGATCCAGCCGTGCGAAGGTCGAAAAGGTAACGCTACCCGCGCCAAAGATCAGGCCAAGCATCAACAGGAGCCTTGCCGCCCAGAGCCCAACTGAAACCGAGAGGTCCGATTGCTCGCCGAGGGAAACACCCGCTGCACTCGGCGCGCCGACGGAGAACACCTGTCCACCGCCGATCGGATGGCCGTCGGAAGAGGTGACGCGCCAGGAGAGAATGTGCGTGCCGTGCTCAAGACCGGTGGGAAGCCTGTAGATAACGGCCGTTCCTTTGCCGCCGTCATCCTGCAGGATATCCGCCTTGCCGTTCGGGTGGATAAGCCGCGCCACCAGTGTTGTCACCGGCTCGGAAAACCTGAGTGTAATCGCCGGCGGTCCCTCGGGCAGCACTGCGGCATCGGCAGGGTCGGAGGTGATGAGGCTCGCGTGTGCGAAGGCCGCCATCGCCAACGGCCCGAGATAAAGGATACAGAAGACCGCCGCCCAAAAGAAGCGGCGGACCGCTTTCAAGGATAGCTTCACGGCTCGACGCGCACCGAAGGTGCGGGATGCTTCAGATCGTCCGACGAACCGCCGTCCGTGGGGATTTCGATCCAGCGCGCGGCGCCGCTATCACATTGCTGGACGACCGGCACGAAGATGCGCCCGCTTGCCGCCTTGCTGACCGCAGCACGGAAGACGAATTCGTCATAATGAGCATCCTCCAGCCGGCCGCCCGTCCAGGCGATCTCCTTGAGATTGCCAGCGCCACCATGATCATGACCCGGTGTCGCCACGGCATTCTGAACATTCTCCGTGACAAGCGAAAGCGTCCAACCGGGTTTCGGCTGCGGCTTCGCCTCGCTAAGGCTCGCCGGCAGCGCGATACGCACCGCGGTCGTCGCGGCACCATCGCAGCCATGCGGGACGCGCAGCACGAATTTCACCGTCGCTCCCGGCTTCACCTCCTTGTTCTCGAAGGTGATGTGAGCGCTCGCCGGCAGGCCGAAGGAGACGGCGGCAAGAGCAGTGAGAACGGAGCGGCGGAAAGCGAATTGCATGGGTCTGTTCTTTCGCATGAGGTTACCAGCTCGCGGCAAGGCCGAGATGGCCGAGCGCCTGCTGCCTAAGCTCGGCAAGGCGCGGATCGCCGCGATGGCGGGGATAGGGAAGGTCGACATCAAGATCGGCGACGATCTTCGCCGGGCGCTGCCCGAAGATGATGACACGCTGGGCGAGAAAGATCGCTTCCTCGACATCATGGGTGACGAGCACCGCCGTCAGCCCGGCCCGTTGCCAGAGCGAGACGAGCTCTCCCTGCATGGCAAGCCGCGTCAGCGAGTCGAGCTTGCCGAGCGGTTCGTCGAGCAGCAGCAATCGCGGCTGGTTGACCAGGGCGCGGGCAAGCGCCACACGCTGCGCCATGCCGCCGGACAGCTGATGCGGATAGGCCCGGTCGAAGCCCTTGAGGCCGACGAGTTCGATCGCATTGTCGACACGATGGCGGGCGCTCTTCAGGATGCCCTGCGCCTCAAGCCCCAGCGCAACATTGTCCCACACGGTCCGCCAGGGAAACAGCGTCGGATCCTGGAAGACGAGGATGCGCGAGGGATCGGGTGCCCCGACTTTTTCGCCGCCGACCGTCAACTCGCCCTTCGTTGGATGGTCGAGGCCGGCAAGCAGCCGCAGCAGCGTCGACTTTCCGCAGCCCGATGGCCCGAGCAGGGCGACGAATTCGCCAGGCTCGACCGAGAAGCTGACATTGTCGAGCACCGGCAGCGGCTCCCCTTCGAGCTCGAACTGGTGCGAGACGTTGCGGATGCCGATCGGCTGGCCGATGATTTCCGCTTGCGCCGGTTTGAGTGCTGTTGCCGTTACCATCTGACGAGACCCTTCTGCCAGGAAAGCGTCCAGTCGCGAACGCGAAAGAGAATGGTGATCAGGCTCGAGCACATCAGGGCCATCACCAACAGCGCGGCATACATGTTGCTATAGGCCGCCCAACCCTGCGCCCATTGCAGATACCAGCCGAGTCCCGCCTTGACGCCGAGCATTTCGGCGACGACGAGCACGGCAAAGGAGGTGCCCAGCCCCATGAACAGGCCGACGAAGACATGCGGGAGTGCCGCCGGGATTGCCACCTTGAGGATAAGGAAGGAAGGCTTGGCCCCGAGCGTGCGGGCGATATCGTAATAATCGCGGTTGACGCTGGCGATACCAGACCAGGTGAGGATCGTCACCGGAAACGCGGTCGCAAGCGCGATCAGGAATACGCTTGCCGAGCCGCTGCTCGGGAAAATGAAGAATGCGAGCGGCAGCCAGGCCGTCGCCGGCAACGGGCCAATCAGGCGCAGGACCGGATGCACCCAATAGCTGGCATTGCGCGACCAGCCGATGGTGGTGCCGATGAGGAAACCGGTGACGGCGCCGAAGAAATAGCCCTTGGCGAGAAGCAGAAGGGAATACCAGACGCTGATGCCAAGCCGGTCATAATCGTCGAAATAGACTTCGAGGATGCTTTGCGGCGAGGCAAAGAACGGCACCGGCAAGATACCGGTCTTCGCCGTCAGGATCTCCCAGCCGGCGAGAAATGCGGACGCGAGCACCAGCCACGGCCCGTAATAACGGACCGTGGATGCGACCTTGCCGAGGCGCGTACCCGTAACGGCGACGACCGCCGTGACAGCCGCAATGACCAGCGCGATGAAAGCCAGTTCGCGACCATAGGGCTGGGGAATGATCTCAGGCCAGTATTCGATGAGCGCTGCCGTACCGGCCCAGCCGAGGGCCGCCAGAATTCCGATGAGCGAGGTGTTCCAGCCTATGCGCTGGATGCCCCTACTGACGGAGGTTTCGGCACCATCTGCCAGCGCCGGATCGAGAGAGCTCATGGTCTTTCCTCCTCAGGCGGACAGGACGTCGGCATAGACGCGGTCGGCGAAGTCCTTCGGATCGGTCGAGCGCTTGAAGACCTGGACGTCACGCAGTTCCTGGGCATAGAGGGCGATTTCCGTCTTGAGGTCGCCACCGACAGGATTGTGATTGTGCGTCTGGCTCTTCAGCACGCCGACGAGATCCTGGATGGACTTGTCCTTCGGCGCGTTGGGCAGGAACGCCTTGGCGGCATCTTCCGGCTTGGCGACGGTCCAATCCTGGGCTTCGAGAAGGGCGCGCGTGAGCGCAGTCGCGGTCGCCCGCTCGTCGCGGACCAGTCCGCCACGCAGGCCGACGATGCAGCAAACGCGGTTTTCAAAGCCATGGTCGAGGTTCGAGGCGACCTGAACATATTTCGGATCTTCCAGCCAGAAATAGGCCTTCGGATCGCCGTCGGCGATCGCCTGGATTTCGCCCTTGTCGGCGGCCAGCTGCAGAAGCTCGCCCGGATACTGGCGCCATTCGACATCGGCAACCGGATCCAGCCCTTCCTTGTGCAGGAGGATCGAGAAGAAGTTCTTGCCGGGGCTTGCAAGGTCGGAAATCCCGATCGTCTTGCCCTTCAATTCGGAAAGCTTCTCGATACCGGAGGATTTCAGGGCGACGAGACGGGTGCAGCCCCCATGCGAGCCGGCGGTGATCTTGACATCGAAACCCTGCTCCAGCGCCTTCAGCCAGCGCAGCGCCATGCCGACGCCGCCGTCCGCCTTGCCGGACGCGATCGCTTCCAACAACGCCTCGGTCGAACCACCGAAATTGACGAGTTCGACATCAAGGCCGTATTTCTGGAAAATGCCCTGCTGCTGAGCGACATAGACCGGCGCCAGGCATATGGCGGTCGCGTTGACGGCGAACTTGATCTTCTTCAACTCGCCGCCAGGTGCCGCAGCGGGGGTTGCCCGCGCGGCAAAACTGCCAAGCGTCAAAGCGCCGAGCGGCGTTGCAATGCCAAGGGCGCCTGCCGTTCGCAGGAAGGACCGGCGGTCGATGCCAGCGGAAAAATCATTGCCTGCCCTGAATAATGTCTTTGCATTCCAAGCCATCGTCCCTGCTCCTGTGTGATGTTGAATGGATCGCGGAAGCCCCCCGGCGCCGCCCCCAACCGATTGGTGAATTCGTTATTCGGCTGCCTGCACGCTTGCCTGCGCATCACGCTCGGCGATCAGCGCGCGAACGCGCGGAATGAGGTCGCGGCCATAATGGAAGGCATCCTCCAGCGGATCGAAACCGCGGATGAGAAAGGTGGTAATGCCGAGGTCGTAATAATCGAGCATGGCTTCAGCCACCTGATCCGGCGTGCCGACGAGCGAGGTCGTATTGCCGCTTGCCCCGGTCAGCGCCGCCATTTCTGTCCACAGGCGCTTGTCTAGGCGCGCACCGTGGGACGCGGCCGCAAGCAGCCGCTTCGAGCCTTCGTTCGGCGGATTGCTGCTGGCCCGCCGACGGATATCGATCAGCTTCTCGGCGCCGGGATCGCTGCGAAGCGCCTTGGCGCGTTCAAGGAGGCTGGCTGCCTTCTCCCACGCCGCCTCTTCGGTCTCGGCAAGGATCGGGCGAAGCGACAGGCTGAAGCGCGGCGAGCGTCCGTGTTGTGCCGCGATCGCGCGCACCTTATGCACGGTCTCGGAAACCTGCTCATAGGTCTCACCCCAGAGCGCATAGATATCCGCGTGCTTGCCGGCAACCGCGAAGGCCGCCTCCGAGGAACCGCCGAAATAGACCGGAATCCCATCGGGACCCTGCGGCTTCACATTGGCGAAGGCCTGTTCGACCCGATAATATTTGCCAGCGTAGTCGAAGGGCTTTTCGCTCGTCCATTCCTGGCGGACGATATCGAGATATTCGCTGGTTCGGGCATAACGCTCGTCTTTGGTCAGGTGATCGCCATCCTGGGCAAGCTCCTGGTCGTTGCCGCCGGTGATGATGTGAACGGCCACGCGGCCTTGAGAGAGATGATCGAGCGTCGCGAGCTGACGAGCGGCAAGCGTCGGCGTCGTGAAGCCGGGTCGATGGGCGATCATCAGCTTCAGCCTGCGGGTCTGGCCCGCGACATGCTGGGCGATCAGGATGCTTTCCGGCGAGGTCGAATTGAAGGCGAAGAGCACACGGTCGAAGCCGCCATTCTCATGGATCGCGGCGGCGGCAGCGATATGTTCGAGATCGATGAGCGGGCCTTTGCGCGCGATCGTCTCGGACGCATTGTGGTTTCCGATATAACCGATGAATTCGACAGGCATACTGTCCTCCGTTCGTTGGTTCAGACACCCAGGACAAGCCGGCCCGCGCCAAGGCGCACCGTGTCTTCCTGCGGGCTGTGGATGCGGCCGCAGAGCACGTCGCGATGATGGCGCTCGAGCGGATTGTTGCGGGAAATGCCGTGATTGCCGGTGAGCTTGAGTGCCTTTTCGACGGCGGCAATGGCGTTTTCGGTGGTAACGACCTTGATGAGGCCGGATTCCGATTGGGTGAAAGATACGCCTTCATCAATGTCACGCGCGGCGGATGCAATCAGCCGGCGGTTGACGGTGATCAGTTCTTCGATCTCGCCAACGGCTTGCTGGATGCGGGGCACGGTTGCGAGCGGAGCACCGAGATTGGTCGGCACGCGGTTCTTGAGGAAGGTCACCAGCCAGTCGCGAGCAGCTTCGGCGACGCCGGTGTAAAGCGCGCCCGGCAGAAGACCAAACCATGCCGCCTGCCCCTCGCCGCGGCTTCCCCACTCCTCCGGCACACGGATATCAACCGCGTGGTCGAGCGGCACCGCGACATTGTCGAACACCGCGTCATGACTGCCGGTCGCCCGCATGCCGAGCGGATTCCAGGTCTTTTCAATTGCAAAGCCCGGCGTATCAAGCGGCACCAGGAAGCCACCGACACGGGGCGTTTCTTCATCCGTGCGCGCCCAGACGATGGCATAAGTCAGCCCTTCGGCGCCGGTGGAATAGATCTTTCGGCCACTGATCAACCAGCCGTTTTCGGTGCGTCTGGCCGTCGTTGCCGGCAGGCCGCCGCGCACCGGCGTGCCAAGCTCCGGCTCGACACGAAAAGCATTGATGAGCGCACCGTTCTCGACGGCATCGGACAAGACCTTGCGAACGAGATGTTCCGGCCAACGGCCATTCGGGATCGTCGCCAGGTTGATATATTGCATGATCAGGATCAGTGCCGTCGACGGCTCGCCACGGGCAATGGTGCGGATTACCTCCGCCGCTTCGGCAAAACTCGCCCCGCCTCCGCCGAATTCGACAGGCGCCGTCAGCGCCACGAGGCCGGCTTCATGGGCGAGCCGGATATTGTCGAACGGAAAGGAGGCGCTCTCATCGTAACTCGCTGCCGTTTCCGCAAAACGAAGTGCAAGGATCGAGGCACGTCGCAATGGATCGAGCGCTTCAGCGACCGGCTTCTGCCGAATGTTCTGCACCGTCATGATCGCGGCCCCAACTATGTTTAGCTGATATTATCTACTGATTTTATAGACTAAAGAAAACTTCGCCCCCTCTACTGGCTCTGGACGAAAAATACTGCCTCTTTGGGCCATGGCTTCGAAACGGGATCGCTGGCTGTGAAGCACAATCGGCCGCTAGACTTTGGAAGGAGAAGCCGCCACGACGAAGCAATGAAAATGCCGACAATCGATTTTCGGAATAAAACGCTG
>DASVPC010000178.1:0-8943 GCA_036383055.1 Rhizobium sp.
TTGCCGCCAGGCGTCGCCACATTGAACTGGCTGCTGCCGGCGGCTCCGGCCTTTCCGCATGCGAGGGATAACAGGAACGTCAAGACGACGGCAAAAGTGGCTCGCATGCACCAATACTCCGACAGAGGGTGCGCGGATATTGCACAGCCTCTGCGACCGAATAAAGAGCCAGTCGGTGAGCAATACCAACCGACCGTAGAGATCACCCCTTAAACGTATACTCCGCGATCGACTCCGGCTTCATCTCGATGGAAAAGCCCGGCAGGCTCGGCGGCATGTAGGCGGCGTCGCGGATCACGCATGGGTCGATGAAATGTTCGTGCAGGTGGTCGACATATTCGATCACGCGGCCGTCCTTGGTGCCGGAAACGGCGATATAATCGATCATCGACAGGTGCTGCACATATTCGCAGAGCCCGACTCCGCCGGCATGCGGCCAGACCGGCAGGCCGTATTTCGCGGCGACGAGCAGCACGGCGAGCACCTCGTTCAGCCCGCCCATGCGGCAGGAATCGATCTGCACGATATCGATCGCACCTTCGGCGATGAACTGCTTGAACATGATGCGGTTCTGGCACATCTCGCCGGTCGCAACCTTCACCGGGCCGATCGCCTGGCGGATCTTGCGGTGGCCGGCGACATCGTCGGGGCTGGTCGGCTCCTCGATGAAGAAGGGCTTGGCGAAGGCAAGCTTGTTGACCCAGTCGATCGCCTGCCCGACTTCCCAGACCTGGTTGGCGTCGATCATCAGATAACGGTCGGGGCCGATCACCTCGCGGGCGATGGTGAGCCGGCGAATATCGTCCTCGAGATCGCGGCCGACCTTCATCTTCACATGGTTGAAACCGGCATCGATCGCCTCCTGGCACAGGCGGCGCAGCTTGGCATCCTCATAGCCGAGCCAGCCGGCCGAGGTCGTGTAGCAGGCATAGCCCTCGCGCTCGAGCGTGGCGATGCGCTCCGCCTTACCGGCCTCGGCCTTCTTCAGGATGGCGACGGCCTCGTCGCGCGTGAGAACGTCGGTCATGTAGCGATAGTCGACGATATCGGCAATCTGCTCCGCATCCATCTCGGCCACCAGCCGCCAGACCGGCTTGCCGGCTTCTTTGGCGAGCAGGTCCCAGACGGCGTTGACGACAGCGCCGGTGGCCAGATGCATCGCGCCCTTCTCCGGGCCGATCCAGCGCAGCTGGCTGTCGCTGGTCAGGTGGCGCCAGTATTTGCCGGGGTTTTCCAGCACCGTCGCAAGCTCGGTTCCGACGACCAGATGCCGCATCGCCTCGATCGCCATGCAGCAGATGTCGTTGCCGCGGCCGATGGTGAAGGTCAGGCCATGGCCTGCAAGACCAGTCTTGTCGGTATCGAGAATGACGTAGGCGGCGGAATAATCCGGATCCGGGTTCATCGCGTCGGAGCCGTCGAGGCTCTGCGAAGTCGGAAAGCGCAGGTCGAATACGCGGAGATTGGTGATGCGTGTCATGGGAAACTCCTTCTAAATCTCTCTGGCGATCTCTCGGCTTGTCAGCCGAGATCGAATTCTTCCCAGATCGCCGCATTATGCTCGCCGACTTCGGGGGCCGCACGCTCGAATTTCGGTCGCTGTCCGTCGATCCGGATTGGGGAGCGCGTCGTCGCCAGGGAAACGCCGTCGCCGCGCCCAACCGTCTGCAACATATCCAGCACGCCGAATCCTTCACTCTGCAACAGCTCCGGCCAGTCCAGCACCTTGGCGCACCAGATATCCGCCGGCTCCAGGATGGACAGCCATTCATCGACCGTGCCGGTGGCGATGCGCGCCGCAATCAGCGCCTTGATCTCGTCGCGCGCCGTGAACCAACTCTTCGGATCGTCACGATAGGGCACAAGCTCGTCCATGCCGAGCAAGTCGGCAAGCTTCGAAATCGGTGTCATGGCAATAGCGAGATAACCGTCGCTAGCGGGATAGACGCCATAGGGCGCCGAGAGATAGGCATGGGCGCTACGGAAGCCGGAACGCTGCGGCAGTCTGTTGCCACTATTCATGTGGACGGTCAGAACCTCCACCTGCAGGTCGACCAACGCCTCCAGCAGGCTCGTCTCCACCAGCCCGCCCTTGCCGGTGATGCCGCGACGCACCAGCGCCGCCAGAATGCCCTGTGCCGCAGCAGCGCCCGCCAGCATGTCGCCGATCGCAAGACCGAACGGCACAGGTCCCTGCCCTTTGTCGCCATTCAGCCACATGACGCCGGAGCGCGACTGCGCCAAAAGATCCTGCCCGGGACGAGAGACCCAGGGGCCTTCTTCGCCATAACCGCTGATCGAGCAATAGACGAGCCGCGGATTGATCTTTCTCGCAGCCTCATAACCCAACCCAAGCCGCTCGATCACGCCGGGTCGAAAATTCTGCACCAGGACGTCGGCCTGCGAGATCAGCCGGCGCAGCGCCTGTATGTCGCGCTCACTCTTCAGGTCGATCGCCAGGCTTTCCTTGGAACGGTTGATGGCGTGAAAAATGGTCGAATCGCCGCTCTCATTGTCGCTGAGGTAGAGCCGGCGGGAAAGATCGCCGCCGTCCGGCCGCTCGATCTTGATGACCCTGGCGCCAAGATCCATCAGCCTGAGGGTGCAATAGGGTCCGGACAGGAACTGGCTCATATCCACGACCAGCAGGCCGGCCAGCGGCAATTCCTTTTCCACCACCATCGCTATTTCCGCTTCCCCGACATTGCTCCCGGCAGGCTGCACACCCAAGATCAATCGGCGCAATCGCCAACCGAACTCCTGCGTCCGCAGCCTCTAGTTTTCTTATGTAAATAGTATTTTCACATATGGATAAATTTTGCAAACAAAAAGAGGTAGCTTAATCGACCACCGCTCGGCACGGACCGCGCGAAAATGCGCTATAACTTTCGCACCAAGCGGTTTGTCGAGAGGAGACCTGAGATGACGACAGTCAAATTGCTGAATGACGCGGAGGCCGAGGCGATCCCGGCGGTCAAGGCCGTATTCGACGACATCCGCACGGTGAGAAAATCCGATTTCGTCAATAATTTCTGGCGTGGCCTTGCCAACGACCCGGCACTCCTGAAGCGCACTTGGGAAGGGCTGAAGGCGGTGATGATGGCGGAAGGAGCGCTCGATCCGCTGGTGCGCGAGATGATCTACATCGCCGTATCCACGGCCAATGGCTGCAGCTACTGCGTCCATTCGCACACCGCCGCCGCCAGGGCAAAGGGCATGACGGACGCGCAGCATGGCGAATTACTGGCTGTCATCGGCCTTGCCGGGCAGACCAACCATCTGGTGACGGCGATGCAGATCCCTGTCGATCCGGAATTCGACGTCAGCCGCCGCTGACATCGCAAAAGAGCCCGCCGACATCAGCCGGCGGGCTCCTCGATAGATCACACGCTGTTTTTAGCGATCCGACTTTTCCGTTGCCTGGCCTTTTACGGCAACGGCGACGACATCGACGCCATTGCTGACGGCCAGGAGCCGTTTGCGGACGAGAACGCCCATCACCCGGGCAGCCGTCGAAAAGGTCATCGTATCCAGCGGACCTTCGCCCGCCCAGGGCTTGGTCAGCCGCTCGGTGACCGCCGAAACGATATTGTTCGGCACGATATCAGTGCATTCGCGCATGGCTTCAAAAACGACGCTGACGGGGAAAATCCTCCCGTCGAACGTTACGATCGGTTCAGTGACCTCCGTATCCCATTCCTCGAATGCATAGAGCGCTTCCCGGAAGAGCTGCTGCAAGGTAATGGGGGCATGACCCTCATGAAGGGGCGGCAAGGCATTCGACATGTCTGTCTCCTTTCAAGTGGAAGTCCGGCGCATAATATAGAAACTAATCGGCCTCCCCCGAGGCCCACGCGCTGCTTATGCGTTTGGCGCACCCCGAAAGCATTGGATCGGACAGCGGCGCGGCAAACCATCTTCTGTAACCGGCGCAACGCGGGAAGCACACGAAATGTTCCCACCGGTCACTTAACTTGATCAAGTCTATAGATTAATCTCGACTTGAAAAGCCTCTTTCGAAATTTTCTGCAATTCCCTATATTTTTAAATAGCTTAGCCGCAGAGCGAAATCGGGCTCCAACCTGGTGAGATGTGCGAATCCCCTCCTGGTTGTGAAGGGACAGTCATGAGCAACGACCCCCGTATATGATCGTGGCCGGTACCATGAACCAGTGGAAAAGCCGGAAGAGTGCTCTGGATGAACCTGGTATCGCTGATATGCACAATTCGCATGCAATCAGATTCTCGGATGCACAATAATATATCATTCCTATAGAAAATTAGTTCTCGATCAGGCACGGCTCAAAAAGAGTTTTTCAGAAGTGCGGTGCACAACAAATGATCCTGCTTCGCGTAAATGGCGAGCGTCTGAAATGATTAAGGCTGTCAACGAGACAATGGCGTCTCAATCACATGGAACAGGATTTCCCATGACGAAAAAGTCTTCTCAGGGTCTCGACACGCTGCGTTTCTCGCGCCGGACCGGCCTTGTAGCCCTCATTGCCTCCGCTGTCGCCGTCGTTGGCTTGACGGTCGCCACCCCCTCCTTCGCTGCCGACAAGACCATCAAGGTCGGCATCATCAGCGGTGAAGACGAAGACGTCTGGCGCGTGGTCACCACCGAAGCCGCCAAGAAGGGCCTGAAGATCGAAACCGTCGTCTTCAACGACTATACCCAGCCGAACGAAGCGCTGGAACGCGGCGAAGTCGACGCCAACGCCTTCCAGCACCAGCCCTATCTCGACAACCAGATCAAGCAGCACGGCTATCACATCGTCCGCGTCGGCTATACCGGCGTCTGGCCGATCGGCCTCTATACCAAGAAGTACAAAACCGTCGCCGAGCTGCCGAAGGGTGCCGTCATCGGCGTGCCGAACGATCCGTCCAACGAAGGCCGCGCGCTGCGCGTGCTGCAGAATGAGGGCGTCATCAAGCTCAAGGACGGCACCGGCATCCTCGCCACCATCGCCGACATCGTCGAGAACCCGAAGAATGTTGAAATCAAGGAACTCGACGCCGGTATCGTCGGCCGCTCGATCGACGACCTCGACGCCGCTGTCGTCAATACCGACTGGGCGCTGAAGAGCGGACTTTCGCCGAAGGAGCGCATCGCGCAGGAGCCGATCGACGGCAACCCCTACCGCAACTTCATCGCCGTCAAGCAAGGCAATGAGAACGAAGCCTGGGTGAAGACGCTGGTTTCCGCCTATCAGAACGATACGGTCAAGGCCGAATTCGAAAAGGTCTACAAGGGCACTGGTCTCAGCGCCTACTAACAGCAATTCAGCGCCGGGGGCTGCGCTGGGAACCAAGGCGGCGTGGGCATTTTTGCTCGGGCCGCCTTCGGTGTTTTCAGCAGAGCGGCACCCGACGACACAAGCCGAGAGAAGATTGATATGAATTCCTTCGTTTCCGCCACCGCCATTAAGGGGCATGCACCGCCTGGCTCAGCGAGCAATGACGAGATCATCCGTCTCGTCGACGTCCACCGTCGGTTCGGCACGACGCCGGCGCTCGACGGTATTTCGCTGACAGCTCGGCGTGGCGAGATCGTCGGCATCATCGGCCGCAGCGGCGCTGGAAAGTCGACGCTGATCCGCTGCCTGAACGGGCTGGAGCGCGCCGATAGCGGCGAGATCCATATCGAAGGACGCGACATCGCCGGCCTGTCGGAAAACGAACTGCAGCCGCTGCGCCGCCGCATCGGCATGATCTTCCAGCACTTCAACCTTCTGTCGGCCAAGACGGTGGAAGAGAACGTCGCCCTGCCGTTGAAGATCGAAGGTGTGGCCAAGGCCGAGCGGCTGAAACGCGCCCGCGAGCTGCTCGACCTCGTCGGCCTTGCCGACAAGGCCAAGGCCTATCCCGCAGCGCTCTCGGGCGGCCAGAAGCAGCGCGTCGGCATAGCCCGGGCGCTTGCCGCCCGCCCCGCCCTCCTCCTCTCCGACGAAGCGACTTCCGCCCTCGATCCCGAGACGACACGCTCGATCCTGGCGCTGCTGAAGGACATCAACCGCAAGCTCGGCCTGACCATCCTGCTCATCACCCATGAGATGGAAGTGATCCGCTCGGTTGCCGATCGTGTCGCCGTCATCGATGCCGGTAGGATCGTCGAAGAAGGTGCCGTCTGGTCGGTCTTTGCCAATCCGCAGACAGAGATCACCGCAAGCCTGCTCAGCACCATCCGCCCGCAACTCCCCGAGCATATCGCCGAACACCTGTCGCAGACGCCGGGTGTCGAGGCCATTCTCAGCATCGACCTCGCCGGTCCTGCCGCGCAAGGCGCGCTGTTTGCCGAGCTCTCCGCGGCACTGCCGCATTCCTTCCGCCTCGTTCATGGCGGCATCGACCACATTCAGAACCAGCCCGTCGCCCGCTTCTTCATCGCGGTGCCGACGCGCGATCCGGCGCTGCCGGCGCAGGTGACTGATTTTCTGACGGCCCGGTCCGCCCGGGTGGAGGTTCTAGGCTATGACAACTGACATCATCCTCGGCCTGCTCTGGCGCTCCTTTTGGGAGACGATCTGGATGACCGGCGCATCCGGTCTGCTTTCGCTCGTCATCGGCCTGCCGCTCGGCCTTGCGCTTGTCGTCACCGGCCGCGACGGCATCGCCGAACAGCTCACCGTCAACCGCATCCTGGCAGCCCTGGTCAACGGCTTCCGCGCCGTGCCTTTCGTCATCCTTTTGATCGCATTGATCCCGCTGACCCGGCTGATCGTCGGCACGGCACTCGGCACCACGGCGGCCATCGTGCCGCTCACCATCGCAGCTATCCCCTATTACGCCCGCATCGCCGAGGTATCATTGCGTGAGGTGGATCGCGGCCTCATCGACGCCGTGCGCGCCATGGGCGGCAATCGCTGGACGATCATCCGCGAAGTGCTGGTGCCGGAGGCGCTACCCGGCATCGTCGCCGGCTTTACCGTGACGTTGGTGACCCTGATCGGCGCGTCCGCCATGGCCGGCACCATCGGCGGCGGCGGCCTTGGCGACCTTGCCATTCGCTACGGCTACCAGCGCTTCGAGACCGGCGTGATGATCGCCGTCGTCGTCGTGCTGATCATCCTCGTCTGCGGCATGCAATGGCTCGGCGACCGCCTCGTCGCCAAGCTCGATCATCGCTAGAGCAATTCCAGGAAAAGTGCGTAGCGGTTTTCCTTCCGGAATTGCGTAAAAACAAAGGGATAGAGCGTTTTCGCGATTCGAAGAAAAGCGGAAATGCTCTAGATCTAATCGCGATGACGGAATGCGGCTGCCGGATGACTTGACGGCAGCCGCCCATCACCGCGGCCAAAGAGCTTCTGGCGCAACGTGCCCTCGATATAATCCGCCTTGAACAATCCGCGCTCCTGCAGCACCGGAATGACGAGATCGACAAAATCACGCAGGCTTTCCGGCGCCACCGTGCGTGCCAGGTTGAAACCGTCGATACCGCCCTCCTCCATCCAGAGCTGAAGGCGATCGGCAATTTGCTCCGGCGAACCGACCATCGGCTTCTGCCGGCTGCCGAGCACCATCTGGTCGATGATCTCTCGTGGCGTCATCGCCGGCTTACCGCTCGCCTTGCCGGTCACGACGGCAAGAGCCGCCTGCTGCGCATTCGTCGTCTTCTGTTCGATCGGCTCGTTCAGGCCAAACTTGGAGAGGTCGATACCGATCGAGCTGGAATAATGGGCGAGCGACGCCTCGACGCTGGCATGGCGGCGATACTCCTCCAACTTGTCCTCGGCCTCCTTCTCGGTTCGCCCGACGACAACGGTAATGAGATTGAGGATGCTGAGATCATCAGCCCGTCGGCCGAAATCCACGGCTCGCTGTCGGAGCGCATCCGTCATCGGTTTCGCGCCCTGCGGCGCCGGGCTGGCGATGAAGACACATTCGGCATGCCGCGCGGCAAAATCCTGTCCCCGCGCCGAAGCCCCTGCCTGAAACAGCAGTGGCGTCCGTTGCGGTGACGGCTCGCTCAGATGGATGCCTTCCATCCGGTAGTGCTGCCCCTGATGGTGGGCTGCACGCACCTTCGACGGATCGGCAAAGAGACCGCCCGCCTTGTCGCGCTTGACCGCATCATCGTCCCAGCTTCCCTCCCAGAGCTTGTAGACGACCTCAAGATATTCCTCGGCGGCATCGTAGCGGGCATCGTGATCCGGCTGCCGTTCCATCCCCATGCTGCGGGCGGCGCTGTCGAGATAGCCGGTGACGATGTTCCAGCCGATGCGACCCTTGGTCAGATGATCGAGCGTCGACATCCGCCGCGCGAAGAGAAAGGGCGGCTCGTAGGTCGTATTGACGGTAACGCCAAAGCCGAGATGCTTGGTCACATAGGCCATGGCCGAGAGCGGGATGATCGGGTCGTTGACAGGTATCTGAGCGCCCGTGCGGATCGACGTCTCCGGGCTGCCCTTGTAGACATCGTAGACACCGACGATATCGGCGAGGAAAATGCCGTCGAGCTTGCCGCGTTCGGCGGTGCGGGCGAAATCCACCCAGTAATCGAGATCGGTATAATTCAGCGACAGATCGCGCGGATGCGTCCACAGGCCGTGATTGATATGCCCGACGCAGTTCATATCGAAGGCATAGATCTGCATCGGTTTCATTGCACGGTCCTCAACCCTTGAATTCATCGCCTCGCCTGCTTTCCATCATCGACCGCAAAAAGATCCGGAGTTTCGCGATATTTGGAAGCAGGTTGCGACGGATGACCCGAATCCGGAATTTTGTATCTCTATATTCTCTATCAATTTCACGATCATTAGTGCGGATCGGCTGCGCTGTCAGCGATTAAAGACCAATTCGAAACACTATGCCCGGGGGAAACATGACCATCAATCGACGCCACCTTCTGACCACCACGGCCGCCGCCGTTCTTGCCGCCACGCTCGGTTCCTACGCCCATGCCGCCGACGTCACGCTCAACATCGGCTATCAGCCGATCGT
>DASVPC010000179.1:0-20733 GCA_036383055.1 Rhizobium sp.
CAGTTCCTCGACAAAACTTGCGAGAACGCGCGGGCCTGCTTCGACGAGGATGATCCTCGCCTTGCTGGTATCGATATTGCGGAATTCCTTCGGCAGCGTCTTTCGGGCGAGCTCGGCGATGATGCCGGCAAGTTCGACCCCTGTCGGCCCGGCGCCGACGATCGTGAAGGTCAGGAGCGCCTCGCGAATGGCCGGATCCTTTTCCAGCTCGGCCTGTTCGAAAGCCAAAAGCACGCGGCGACGGATGGTCGTCGCATCCTCGAGCGTCTTCAGCCCCGGCGCCACCGGTTCCCATTCGTCGTGGCCGAAATAAGCATGGGTCGCCCCCGTCGCCAGCACCAGCGTATCGTAGCCGATCGTGTCGCCATTCTTCAGCGTCACCGTATGTGCGCTGCTGTCGACACCCGCGACTTCCGCCAATAACGTCGTCACCTCCGGCCGGTCCCGGA
Source organism: Rhizobium sp. (assembly GCA_036383055.1). GTDB lineage: Bacteria > Pseudomonadota > Alphaproteobacteria > Rhizobiales > Rhizobiaceae > Rhizobium. The sequence continues at coordinate 450 of DASVPC010000179.1, forward strand.
AAAAGTTGCGGATCGGCCAAGCGATCTCGGACGTCGCGAGCAAGGTGGTCGCAACCTGATAGAGCAGCGGCTGGAACAGATGATGGTTACGCCTATCAATCAAAGTGATGCGGACAGGTGCGCCTTTCAGATCATTGGTGAGCTGCAATCCACCAAAACCGCCCCCGACGACCACGACATGATGATTCTGCATAACGACACCCCGCATCTATTACATCGCCGCAAACGTAGAGTTGAGGGCGACAGCCAGCAACCGCCTTTTATGCATGGCACCTGTGCGGACGTGATTTTTACGGCATAATCGAAAATGTCATCAGCGATTTCGCGCTCGCTGGATCAGATCAAACGTCTCCCGTACATTGGCGATACCGAGAAATTTAGGGGTATTCGAAAGCGCGGGCGTCCAAAGACCGATGCCGCCGCCACGGCGACCAAAGCCAATCTGGATATCGTTTCCGAAGCTGATCGTACCCGTTCCATTGCTATTCTGATCCAGATCCAGGGTCTGCAACTGCTCCAGCGGTACGGTCAGAAACTTTGAAAACCAGCCTTCACGCAAGACCATGATACGCTGATCGCTGACCGCATACTGCGTTCTGGCGCGGACGAATGCATCCAGCGCGAAACGACCGATGATGAGGTACAAGCCAATCAGGATGAATGGCAAACCCCACAGCTTGAAAAACAACGGTGCATTGGCTTGGCGCGCAACCATGCTTTCCCAAAAGATCGCAAAGCCACCCCACATCAGCGAGAATGGCACCAGAAGCAGGTCCTTCCTGCTGAACATAAGGCCTTGTTTCGGCCGGCCCAGCCACAACAACTTTTCGCCGGGCACGGCATAACTCTGAATGTCCGCATTGCTCATGACAAATTGCCTCTAAAGCACACACGCCATGACACCTTAGCTGAGAGAATTCGCTGAGATAATATGCAAAACCAGCCTGCGACTCTATGAACCTATTGCGCATAGCCGACGGGAATGGAGGCGCCGCTTTTCAGCTCCTCCATCGAGATCGAGGCGGATACATCGAACAGTTCCACCTTGCGGACAATCTTCTTATAGATGACATCATACTGCTCGACGCGCGGCAGCACGATCTTCAGGATGTAATCGTAATTGCCCGTCAGCCGGTGCGCCTCGACGATCTCAGGGATATCGCCGATCGCCTTGCGAAACCTTTCGATCCATTCGTCGGCATGATGAGCGGTCTTGATCAGCGCATAGACCGTTGTCGGCACGCCCATTTTCTCTCGGTCGAGGACGACGATACGCCGCGCGATGTGACCGCTCTCCTCCAGCCGCTGGATGCGCCGCGAGCAGGCCGAGACCGACAACGCCACCCGATCGGCAAGATCGGTCACCGATATACCGGCATCCGTCTGCAGGAGGTCGAGAATCTTCCGGTCGCGTTCGTCCAGCATGCGCGGCAATCTCCATGTTAACGCTGTACTTTTGCGTTATTTGACATAATGGCGCAAAAAACTGCAGAAGAAAATGCTCTCGCGACAAAGATTGCAAACACAAGGCGGCTGACATGCCGCACTATTCCACCACCCAAAACAAGAACGGAGAGCAGCATTATGCGTATCATCGGCCTGATCGGCGGCATGAGTTTCGAAAGTTCAGCGGTCTATTATCGCCTGATCAACGAGATGGTTCGCGACCGCCTGGGAGGCCTCGCCTCCGCCGAGGTATTGATGTACTCCGTCAATTTCGAAGAGATCGTTTCGCTGCAAAAGGCCGGACGCTGGGATACCGCCGCAGCCCGTCTCGGCGATGTCGCACACCGCCTGCAGGCCGCCGGTGCCGAATGCGTGCTGATCTGCACCAACACCATGCACCTGATCGCCCCGGAAGTTGCCGCCCGCATCTCCGTACCGCTGCTCAACATCATCGACGAGACGGCGACCACGCTAAAGGCTGCTGGCCGGGTCAAGCCGCTGCTGCTCGCCACCCGCTACACAATGGAGCACGGCTTCTACGCCGACCGCATGGCCCGCAACGGCATTTCCATCATGGTGCCGGGCGCCGAAGACCGCACCAGCGTCCACGACATCATCTTCAACGAGCTCTGCGCCGGCATCGTCAGGGACTACTCACGCAAGACACTGGTAGAGATCATCGAACGCGCCAAGGCCGCGGGCGCCGACAGCGTGATCCTCGGATGCACCGAAATCTGCCTGATCCTCGATCCAAGTGCGCTTGCTCTGCCGGGTTTTGATTCCACCACGATCCACGCGCAAACTGCTGTCGATTTTGCTCTCGGTGTGGAAAAGACACGCGCCAGCCAGGCTGCGTGAATCAAATGGAATTACTTGACTGAGTCCAATAAATAATGGACATCGTTTCCCATATTGCAGGGAGACGATGTCCATGTCTGTTACTACGGAACTCGCGACCATCGACGCGGTCCGCGACTTCAACCGTTTTTACACGAATTTCCTCGGCGTTCTGAACAAAGCCTATCTCGACAGCTCTTACACGTTGACCGACGCCCGCGTGCTGTTCGAGATCGGCTCCCATGGCGGCATCGCCGCCTCGACGCTCACCCGCGATCTGCATCTCGACCCCGCCTATCTCAGCCGCATCCTGAAACGCTTCCGCGAAGATGGTCTGATCGAGACCAAGCCCGATCCTAGTGATCTGCGCAGCCAGATCATCACTGTCACCGACAAAGGACAGGCACAGTTTCTCGAATTTGTCCGCCGTTCCCGCGCCCAGCTCGCCGGGCATTTCGACGCGCTTGCCCCCGGTGAATCCGAGCGCATCGTCGAGGCGATGCGGACGATCCAGACCACGCTTGGATCGGACCGCAATACACCGCCGCCCTTCACCATCCGAGCCCATCGTCCGGGCGACATCGGCTGGATCGTGCAAAGTCAGGCCCGCTTCTACACGGAAGAATTCGGCTGGGATGACCGTTTTGAAGGGCTGGTCGCGAAAGTCGGGGGCGACTTCCTGTCCAAGTTCAATCCGGATAAGGAACGATGCTGGATCGCCGAGCGCCGCGGCCAGAATGTCGGCTCCGTCATGATTGCTGACGGCGGCGACGGCATTGCAAAGCTCCGGCTCCTTTACATCGACAAGACGGCGCGCGGTCTCGGCCTCGGCAAATTGCTGGTCGACGAATGCATCCGCTTCTCGCGTGATGCCGGTTACCGGCAACTCTCGCTCTGGACCAACGACATCCTCGACGCCGCCCGGGCCATCTATCTCAAGGCTGGTTTCCGGCTTGTCTCCGAGGAGAAGCACCGGATGTTCGGCCCGGAATTGAACGGCCAGACCTGGGCGCTGGACTTGTGATCCGCCATCGGCAGGCGCGAATATAGACAGTCGCCAGATCGATCAATAATGTCGATACAGCCTTGATTTGCATGGGGATATCGACATCCATGACCAGCACCACCGAGATACGGATACTGCCGATTGCCGACGAATATGTTGAGGGTTTTCACCAAGCTCTCGATACCGTTGCGCGCGAGCGAAAATATCTGTCCCTGCTGGAAGCATTTCCGCTGGAGGAAACACGCACATTCGTGCTCGGCATGATCAGGGACGGAAATCCGCAATTCGTGGCGCTGGATGGCGAAACGGTGGTCGGCTGGTGCGACATCAGCCGCCATTTCTTCCCCTCGCATGCCCATGGCGGCAAACTCGGCATGGGGATCATTCCCTCCTATCGCAGCAAAGGCCTGGGACAGCGGCTGATAGAAGTGACCCTGCAGGCGGCGCGCGATGCCGGCTTCGTGCGCGTGGAACTCAGCGTGCACGCCGACAATGCCCGCGCCATCGCCCTTTACGAGAGGGTCGGCTTTATCCAGGAGGGCATTGCGCGCAAATCCGCCTGCATAGACGGCCGCTATATCGACACCATCAACATGGCGATCCTCTACGAATAGATCTGCTGAAAATCAGCGAAAGCTCCAGCGATACTCATCACGATTTTGGTGCGGCGCAAAATTCCGCTTGATTTGGAAACGATCATTTCCTAAACAATCCACATGACAACGGACTCATTGGACATCTCGCCGAAACTGCGCGGCCGCCCGCGCGAATTCGATATGGACGCCGCCCTTGACGAGGCGCTGCGGGTCTTTTCCGAACGCGGCTATTATGCCGCCTCGATCAGCGAATTGACCGAGGCCATGGGGCTGACGGCCGGCAGTGTCTACAAGGCATTCGGAGACAAGCGCGGCATATTCCTCGCCGCTTTCGGCCGATATCGCCATGTGCGGCAGCAATTGATCGACGAATCCTTATCGACGGCGGATAACGGCTACGGAAAGCTACGGATATTGGTGAGATTTTTTGCCGAGGCATCCTGTGGCGAGGTCGGTCGAAGAGGTTGCCTCGTCGTTGGCAGCGCGACCGAACTCGCGCTTTTCGACGAGGAAGTCGCCGGCCGCGTCGGTGTGGCTTTCGATTTCGACGAGCGCCGCATCCTGGATCTGATCCGCCTCGGACAGAGCGATGGCTCCATACCCAAGCATATCGACGCCGAAAGCACCGCCTGCACGCTGCTCTGCCTCACCAAGGGCATGCGCGTGATCGGAAAAACCGGCCGAGGACACGAGCAGATGCTCGCCGTCGCCGAAGTGACCATGAAATTACTGGCCTGATTTTCATCGAATTTTCGGGGAGCATACTCCCCTAGCCCGCATCAAGGATCAAGACATGCCCGCCACCGCTGCCGCCACGCGGGAGAGCACACCGCTCCCCACAAAGACCATTTCGCCATTGATGACCTTCATGTTCGCAGCCGCCTGCGGGCTGGTGGCCGCCAATCTCTATTACGGCCAGCCGCTGGCCGGCCCGATCAGCCAGGCGCTCGGCTTCACGCCGGCGGCAACAGGCCTGATCGTAACGCTGACGCAGATCGGTTATGGCCTTGGCCTGCTACTGATCGTGCCGCTCGGCGATCTCCTCGAGAATCGCCGGCTGGTTCTGACGCTGGTCGCGCTTGCAGCCGTGGCGCTCGTCGGCGCTGCCTTCGCATGGTCGCCGTCGCTCTTCCTGCTGGCCTCGCTCTGTATTGGCCTTGCCTCCGTCGCCGTTCAAGTCTTGGTGCCCTTCGCCGCCCATATGGCGCCGGATGCCAGCCGTGGCGCGGTTGTCGGCAATGTCATGAGCGGCCTGCTCGTCGGCATCATGCTGGCCCGCCCGGCAGCAAGCTTCCTGTCGGAACTGCTGTCCTGGCATGCGGTCTACATGCTCTCCGCCGGCGTCATGATCGGCCTTGCCGTCATCCTGCGCATCGTCCTGCCGACCCGCCTTCCGCATACCAAGCTGCATTATGGCCAGTTGCTCTCATCAATGGGCCATCTCGCGCTGCATGAGCCGGTCTTGCAACGCCGTGCCCTCTATCAGGCCTGCATGTTCGGCGCCTTCAGCCTGTTCTGGACGACGACGCCGTTGCTGCTGGCAAGCCCGGCCTTCGGCCTGACGCAGAACGGTATTGCGCTCTTCGCTCTGGCTGGTGCCGCAGGGGCTATCGCTTCGCCGATCGCCGGACGCCTTGCCGATCGTGGCCTGACGAAGCTCGCCACCGGCTCTGCCATGGTGCTCGCCATCGTCGCTTTCCTCATCGGCCATGCTTCTGGCAGCGGCTCCCTGGTGGCGCTCCTCACCCTGACGCTCTCGGGCATCATGCTCGATTTCGGCGTGCAGACCAATCTCGTGGTCGGCCAGCGCGCCATCTATGCGCTGAGCGCTGAACATCGCAGCCGCCTGAACGGTCTCTACATGGCGACATTCTTTGGCGGCGGCGCAATCGGCTCCGCGCTCGGCGGCTGGGCCTATGCCACCGGCGGCTGGAACCTTACCTCGTGGATCGGCGTCGCGTTCCCGGTCATGGCCTTGCTGATCTTCCTGACCGAACGGCAGAAATAATCAGGATGGCTGCGGAATGGCGTTCCGCAGCCAATCGCATTCGCTGAGGCCGGCCGCAGCAAAAGGATCGACCAGAGTGCCGGAAACAATCGAAGCCAATATCTGCGGCCCCGGCGGTATCCTGGCGATGGTGGCGACCAGCCGGTCGCGAACCCAAGCAAGGGCTGCCGAATCCGACTGATAGAACGGCGTAAACGCCAGCGACAGCAGCTGGAACAGCCGCACATGCAGCCGCCGCGCCTGCGCATAGGCGGCAAGTGCCGTCCCGATATCCTCGTTGCTCGCCAAGGCATGCGCAAGTGCCGCCACATCCAGCAGCGCCATATTGGCGCCCTGCCCGAGCTGCGGGCTGGTGGAATGCGCGGCATCGCCGACGAAGACCGTGCGGCCGCTATAGGGCGTGGCCATGGTTCGATGGGCGTATCGCGCCAGCGTCAACTGCTCCCAATCGCTGATCTGATCGAGCAAGGGCTGGCATTCCGGCCAATAGCCGCGGATCGCCGCTTTCCAGCGATCGAGCCCCTGCCGGCGCACCTCATCGACATCCACGATCTTCAGGCTCCAGAACAACGCCGCCTGCTGCGGCACATCCGCCTTCCGCCGCCCGATCGGCAGCACGCCGATCATCACCTTTGCCTGATCGTAGCGCTGCGTCAGCGCCCTCTCATCCACCAATCCATCCGGACAATCCAGCGTCGCCCAGAAGGCGCCATAGGTAAGGTTGCGCGCACGCGGCGCCACTGGTGATGCCGCGACCAATTCGGAACGCGCGCCGCTGGCATCGATGACAAGGTCATACGGCCCAAGCCGCTCGCCACCCTCGACCACAAGATAGGTCTGATCGCCCTCTTCCAGCGACGAAACCACCCGCCGTCCGGTGAAAATCAAATGTCTCCGGGCGGAGACTTCATGGTAAAGCGTGTCGAACAATGCGGCACGATGAACCGCAAGCCCATAGCGCCCACCGGCCAGCGCGTCATAACGCACGTCGAGAACGGTGCAGCCGCGCTTCGTCTCAATGCCGAACAACCGGTCGATACGATTGCCGGCCGCATGAATGGCGGGGCCAAGGCCGAGCGACTCCAACACGGTCAACCCGGTCGGCTGCAGCATCAGCGCGGATCCGACCGGCGCAGGATTGTCGAAACGCTCGATGATCTCCGTCGCATGGCCGGCACGCGACAGAAACAGAGCAGCGGCAAGCCCGGCAGGTCCGGCGCCGACAATGGCAATTCGCAGGGATTTCACGGGGTCGTGCTCAGTCCGGGGATTGATCGAAATGCGCGCGTGCGGCGCGCACGGCCTCATGATTGGCTTCGGCCCAGTTCAAAAGCTGCGCCAGCGGCTCATAGAGGGAGTAGCCAAGATCAGTCATGCGGTATTCGACGCTCGGCGGCTTGGTCGGGAAAACCTCGCGGCCGACATAGCCGTCACGCTGGAGTTCCCGCAGCGTCTGCGTCAGCATGCGCTGCGAAATATCGGGCACCATGCGCCTGAGCTCGCCGAAACGATAAGGCCGTTGCGCCAGTGCCTCCAGCAGCAGCACCGACCACTTGCCGCCGATCTGCGAGACCAGATCCCGTACCGGACAATCAGTAAATGTGACCTTGCTGATATCGACGGCACGCAACGGTGCTTTCGTGCTACGCAGAGTAATAACGGCGCTAGTGCTCAAGACGGTTCCCTTTTAGTAACGTAGAGCCGAAAAACTGCCTCCTTTACAGATCGAAGTCAAATCCCAATGTAGTGCTAGTCTCTTTTTGAGAGCAACTAACCCCTGCAAATTTGCGGCGGTCAAACAAGGATAAAGACATGAGCAGCACCCTCCTCGTTACCGGCGCCGCCGGCCAGCTCGGCCAGCGCGTCATTCATCACCTGCTGGAAACCTACAAGGTTGCGCCCGGCCGCATCATCGCCGCCACCCGCAGCCCCGAGAAGCTCGCTGAGCTCGCCGCCAAAGGCGTCATCACCCGCAAGGCCGATTTCGACGATGCCGCCACTCTTCCTGCCGCCTTCGCCGGCGTCGACCGCCTGCTCATCATCAGCACGGACGCACTCGCCGTTCCCGGTCTGCGCCTGAAGCAGCAGACGGCTGCCGTCGAAGCTGCGAAGAAAGCCGGCGTCAAGCACATCCTCTATACCTCCATGCCGGCTCCAGACGGTTCGCTCGTCAGCTTCGCACCCGACCATCTCGGCACGGAAAATGCCATCAAGGCCAGCGGCATCGGCTACACCATCCTGCGCGACGCCTGGTATTTCGACAATTTCCTGATGGGCCTGCCGCATAGCCTCGAAGCCGGCAAGTGGTACACCGCGACCGGCGGCGGCCGTACTAGCAACATCAGCCGCAACGATTGCGCACTCGCCATTGCCGCAGCACTTGCCTCCGACGCCACGGAAAGCGCGACCTATACCTTGACCGGCTCCACAGCACTGACGATCGAAGATGTGGCGTCCGTCGTCAGCAAGGTCACAGGCCGTCCGCTTGAGGTCGTGCAGGCGAACGACGAACAATTCGCCGCGGGCCTCACCGGTGCCGGCCTGCCGAAATTCGTGGTCGACATGCTCGTCTCCGCCGACGCCAACGCCCGCGCCGGCAAATTCGACATCCTCACCAATGATTTCAACAAGCTGACCGGCAAGGAGCCGCAGACGGTGCGCGCCTTCTTCGAAGCGCACAAGGCTGCGCTGCTGGGCTGAGTTTTTGGATACTCCGTCGTCCCTTCTCCCCGCAATGCGGGGAGAAGGTTAGGATGAGGGGCCAGGTATGAAGGTGCGGCAAAGATGAGCCCGCCTGACCAGCCCCGAAACCCTTCCGCTTAAACCGCCTGCCCGCAAGCCCGGCGGAACCGCCGCACGGTTTCGGCCATGCCATATTCCAACGCATCGGCGGTCAGCCCATGACCGATCGAGGTTTCGGCAAGCTTCGGAATGCGCTTGAGAAGTGCAGGCAGGTTGGCGACCGTCAGGTCGTGGCCGGCATTGACATCAAGGCCGTTGGCAAACGCGGCATCGGCGGTCTTGCCGAGTGCTTCGAGGATGACGGCGGCCTTCTGCGGATCGTCGTAGCAGCCACCGTAGGGACCGGTGTAGAGCTCAATGCGGTCGGCACCGACCTCCTTGGCGATCTTCACCGCGTCAGCGTCGCCGTCGCCATCCGCAAACAATGAAACACGGCAGCCGATCGTCTTGTATTTGGCGACGACATCGGCGAGCAGATTATGGTTTTTACGGAAATCCCAGCCGTGATCCGAGGTCGCCTGCGACGGATCGTCAGGCACCAGCGTCACCTGCTCGGGTTCGACGGAGGCGCAGAGATCGAAGAATTCGTCGCTCGGGTAGCCTTCGATATTGAACTCGGCTTGCGGAAATTCATCGTCGATCAGCGCCCGGATCTCGGGCAGATCGGAGAAGCGGACATGCCGCTGATCGGGCCGCGGATGCACCGTTAGACCGCTTGCGCCGGCAACCAACGCAATGCGTCCAAGCCCCGTAACGCTCGGCCAGGGCAGATCACGCCGGTTGCGCAGCATCGCGATGGCGTTGAGGTTCACGGAAAGCTTGGCAGACATGATCGAAATCCATGATTTTCAAAGAGGATGATGGCGCCGTTTTATGCCATTGCGGGCCGCAAGACCAACGAGATTCGAACATCGATCCATGCAAAAGATTGATGATCTTTTGCTCGACGCAACACTACTCAGCCTGCGGCCTTACCGGACGATGGTCAGCGTCTCGGCAGCACGCGTGATCGCCGTGTAGAGCCAGCGTTCGCGCGTGTCGCGAAACGCCCAGCTTTCATCGAACAATACGACATTGTTCCACTGCGAACCCTGCGCCTTATGCACGGTCAGCGCATAGCCATAATCGAACTCGTCATAGCGCTTGCGCGTCGACCAGGGGATCTCGCCTTCGACTTCCTCGAAGGCCTGCTTCAGCAGCTTGATCTTCGCCGCTCCCCGATCCATGTCGTCGTCTTCCGGCCGGATAAGCAGGTTGATGCCGGGCTTCGTGGTTTCCTTGGAAGAGGTCATGACCTGCCAGAGCGAGCCATTGAGCAGACCCTTGGCGGGATCGTTGCGCAGGCAGACCAGCTTGTCACCGGATTGCGGATATTCGGTCGCAAAGCCCTTGAGTTCGCGCAGACGCTGATTGTAGCGCTTGCGGGTGCGGTTGGTGCCGACCAGCACCTGGTCCGCATCCATCACCAAGGGCTGCGCAACCTCGTTCTTCGAAATCACCTTTGCGGTTCCGTAATCGCCGTGCATGATCTCTTTGCCCTCGCGCACATGCATAGCAAGCTGGATGATCGGATTGTCACGGGCCTGACGGTGAATGTCCGTCAGCAGATAGTCCGGCTCTTCATTGGTGAAGAAGCCGCCGCCCGAGATTGGCGGCAGCTGGCCGGGATCGCCGAGCACCAGGATCGGCGTGCCGAAGCTCATCAGATCCTTGCCGAGCGCCTCGTCCACCATCGAGCATTCATCGACGATGATCAGCGCCGCCTTGGCGACCGGGCTCTGGCGATTGATAGTGAACATCGGCGCGATCGAGGTCTTCCCGGTCTCCTCATCCTCGACGGCCTCCTCGCCGCGCGGGCGATAGATCAGCGAATGAATGGTCTTGGCGTTGCTGGCACCGCGCGAACGCAACACCTGCGCCGCCTTACCCGTGAAGGCCGCAAACAGCACGTCGCCATCGACATGCTCGGCAAAATGCCGCGCAAGCGTCGTCTTGCCCGTACCGGCATAGCCGAACAGACGGAATAGCGGCGAGCGCCCCTCTTTCAGCCATTTGGCAACAGCCTTGAGCGCTTCATCTTGTTGCGGCGCGAATTGCATGGCCCGACTTGGCAGGATTCGGCCCGCGGACGCAAGCGGTAAAAGCCGCTCAGCGCTGCGGATCGTTTTCCAGCAGGATCGGCTTGCCGTGCGGCGTTGCCTCCGCCGCACGCTGCCAGCTTTTCTGCAGATCGAGGATCGCACCGGCATCGGCGACGCCGCGGCTGATCAGCAGCCCGGAAAGTGCTGCCACCCAGCAGTCGAAATAGTCGCTGCCGTCTTCCGCCCGGCCGGGTTTGTGCAGCTCAGACGAAAGCCGTTCCGCCCACTCGCCCCAGCTGAAGAGACCCTTCTCGTGCAGATGCACGGTCATGGCAAAGGCCTCCGCCGCCCAGGGCTCGGGGAAGACCGGCTCGCCATCGGTGGATTTCGGCAGTTGCGGCGATTGCGCCAGGGGCGACGTGGTTTCACACGCGCTCAAGATAGCTCTCCCAGGCATCGATAGAGATGGTGAGCGCAGGATCGGCACCCTCGCCCCAGATCTCACTCGCGTCGAAGACGACGGTGTAGATCCATTGCGGGTTCTCGCCTTTGCCATGGGCGTTGTCGTCGGGGAAGACGAACGAGCCCTGCACGGCCTCTACCGCTCCCGTCTTGGCACGAGCATAGCGCGGCAGGCGGGTATGCCCCGGCGGGTTGAAATTCTTCGTCCGCACGCGATCTCCGACCGCAAAGAGCGCCGCGGTCTCGACCGGCCGGTCACAAGGCCCGCCCTTGGCAAGCACGCCGGCAACCATATCGGCCTTCAGGACGCGCTTCGGCACCGTGCCTTGCTGCGACGAATGGCCGGCCCTTAATTCCTCGCCCGTTGCGAAGCCATGCCGCTCCAGCAGCATCTCGATACCGCGCGTCCAAACCTCGTAATAGCTGGCGGCAAGGTATTTTGCGGGCGGGATGCTTTCCCGCGCATGCCGGCTTTCATCGATGGTCCAGGCGCCGAAAGCGCCACAGGACAGCGTGATGCCGAGTGCGCGTTTTTCCCATTCGGCATGGAAATAGGGTTCGTTCGGCTCCGGCGCGACTGGCCCGAAGCCCATCTGCCCGCCAAGATCGTGCGGCCCGTTCATATCGCCGCCTCCGGTGCCCTGGCGATCGCCGTGCCGATCATCGCATCGCGGCTGACGAGATCAGCGAGCGCCGCCTCATCCATACCTTCCGTACCATCCGGACGTTCCGGAATGACGAGATAGCGCAGTTCCGCCGTCGAATCCCAGACGCGGATTTTCTGGCCCTCCGGCAGCGTCAGGCCGAATTCCGCCAATACGTCACGCGGATCGATGACGGCACGAGAGCGATACGCCGGCGCCTTGTACCAGACCGGCGGCAGGCCAAGCACGGCCCAGGGATAGCAGGAGCAAAGTGTGCAGACGACGAGGTTATGCGTCTCCGGCGTATTGAACACCGCGCGCATATGCTCACCCTGCCGGCCGGTAAATCCAAGGCTGGCAATCGCCGCCGTCGCATCGCGCTTCAGCCAGTCGGCAAATTCCGGATCGTTCCAGGCCTTCGCCACCACCTGCGCGCCGTTGCGCGGCCCGACCTTCGTCTCGTAGGTCTCCACGATGGCATCGATCGCCAAGGGATCGATCAGCCCCTTTTCCGTCAGCAAGGTCTCCAGCGCTTTCACGCGCGCCTGCATATCGGAATAGTGATTGTCGTGATCATGGTGATGATGGTGATGATGGTCGTCATGATCGTGCATCATGGATCTCCCTGTCGAGTGAGACTCAAGTCTAAGCCCTGGCCAGACGGTCGCCAAGCATCTTCTTTATTGTTTCAACCGCGCTTAGATGCCGCAACCCACTGCCTTTGCTGGCGCTTTTGGCTAGTCTGCCTGCATGAAGATTCTGATTCTCGGCGCAACTGGTTTCATCGGCTCCGTGGTCGCGGCGCGGTTGCGCGCCGATGGGCATGTGGTCACCGGCCTTGCCCGCAATCCCAGCCGCGCGCGCATCAGGCATCCCTCGACCACCTGGATCAAAGCCGATCTGGCAACAATGACCGATCCTGCGAACTGGCGGGCATTGCTCAGCAGCCAGCAGGCTGTGGTCAATTGCGCCGGAGCGCTTCAGGATGGACTTTCGGACGATCTCGGCGCCACGCAGGAAAGAGCAATGCTTGCCCTCTACGCTGCCGCCGCGCAATCGGGGACCGAGCTCATCGTGCAGATTTCGGCACGCACCGATGGCGGCGGCAAGGAGCAACCGTTCCTGGCAACCAAACGCAGTGCCGACGAAGCACTGGCGGCAAGCGGGCTCGATCATGTGATCCTCCGGCCCGCACTCGTTCTCGGTCGCAACGCACATGGCGGTACGGCACTGCTACGCGCTCTTGCCGCCATGCCCTTTGTCCTGCCGCTCATCCATGCGCAAAGCCCGATCGAAACAGTTTCGGTCGATGATGTCGCCACGACCGTTTCAAACGCAGTCGCCGGACAATTTCCATCCGATGCGGATATCGATCTCGCCGGCGACGATGTGCTGACGCTCCGCGAGCTGGTCACACTTCATCGAAACTGGCTCGGCCTTCCGCCGGCACGGATCGTGCCGATACCGGCCGTACTGACAAGACCCATCACATGGGCGGCCGATATCGCCGGTCGGCTCGGATGGCGTTCACCGCTTCGCTCGACTGCGATGGCGGTGATGTCCGAAGGGGTTCTGAGCCGACGGGATGAGCAACATCGCCCCAGCCAGCGCATGGCAAAAGCGGCCGAAATCCTCGATGCCAATTCTTCCGGCATTCAGGATCTGTGGTCCGCCCGCCTCTATCTGCTGAAGCCGCTGATGATCACCGGTCTGGCACTGTTCTGGATGCTGTCCGGAATTGTGCCATTGCTCGCCCCGATCACCGCAAGCCGGCATTTCTTGCCCTTCATGTCACCGGGCATGGCGACGATGCTGACGATCGCCACCTGTTTTCTTGATATCGCCCTCGGGGCGCTCGTTCTCGCGCGGCCTTTCGCTCGCGCGGCGCTCTTTGGAATGCTTGGCGTCACCCTCGCCTATCTCGCCGGCGGCACCTTGCTCGAACCGTCCCTTTGGCTCGATCCTCTCGGGCCGCTCGTTAAAGTCCTGCCGTCGATCCTTTTGACGGTTGCGACGCTTGCGATATTGGAGGAACGCTGATGTTGACGGAAGAGCTTCTTCGCCTGTTGCATGTCATCGGCGCCACCGTGCTGTTCGGAACCGGCGCGGGCATCGCCTTCTTCATGGTCATGGCGCATCGCACCGGCGATCCCAAGCTCATTGCGCATGTCGCCGGAACCGTCGTCATCGCCGATACGATCTTTACCGCAACCGCCGCCATTCTCCAGCCGGTAACGGGCTATCTTCTGGCACAATCGATCGGCTGGTCGCTTCAGGAGGGATGGATCGCCCTCTCCTTGCTGCTCTACGTTCTGACCGGCGTTTTCTGGCTGCCGGTGGTCTGGATACAGATCCGGCTGCGTAATCTCGCCCGCACGGCAGCAGCGGCGGGATTGCCGCTGCCTGCAGCCTATCAACGGCTCTATTGCATCTGGTTTGCCTGCGGCTTTCCCGCGTTTTTCGCCGTGCTCGGCATCATCTGGCTGATGCTCAACAAGCCGTCGATTACGCTATTTTAGCATCGGCCAGAGGCTGAGCACCAGCAGGACCGCCATGGTGATATTGAACCATTTCAGCCGGACGGGGTCGGACAACCAATCGCGCAGAGCCGAGCCGAAACCCGCCCAGGTCGAGACGCTCGGCACGTTGACGGCCGCAAACGCGAAACCGACAAGCAGGACGCTGATGAGATAGAGCTGAGGATTGGTATAGGTCGCCATGGCGGTGACAGCCATCACCCAGGCCTTGGGATTGACCCATTGAAAGGCCGCAGCACTCAGAAAACTCATCGGCTGCGCACCGCTTTCCTTCTCCGCAATGCTGCGCGACGTCGCGATCTTCCAGGCGATCCAGACGAGATACGCGCCGCCAGCGAACTTCAGGGCGGTATAGAGGAGCGGCACGGTATGCAGCAGCGCGCCGAGCCCCAGCCCGACGCCAAGCAGCAATACGAAGAAGCCGACACCGATGCCGAGCATATGCGGGATCGTGCGGCGGAAACCGAAATTCACGCCCGACGCGAACAGCATCATATTGTTCGGCCCCGGTGTGATCGAGGTCGTGAAAGCGAACAGTAGAAGAGCCAGAAACGTATCCAGCGCCATAAAGCCTCCTCGGACGCCGCTCGATTACAACAAGCAGTGTCCATTTCATTCATTGCGATGCGCCCGGATCATAGCGGCGCATATCTGGCACATCCCTAATTCGCCCTGGATTCGAATGCCACAGGACGATTGTCACAGTGACATGAATGGTCGTGATTGAAATCCCGATAAACAGACTTATCCTTGCTTCGGTTCGCAACGAGGACAGACCATGCACGATCCCATCCCCACAGTTACCCTTCTCTCCGGCATCACGGTTCCGGCGCTCGGCCAGGGCACATGGAATATGGGAGAGAATGCCGCCCGCGCCAAGGACGAGATCGCCAGCCTGAAGGCCGGTCTCGACCTCGGCATGACGCTGCTTGATACCGCCGAAATGTATGCCGACGGCGGCTCGGAGCAAATCGTTGGAAAGGCCATCGAAGGACGGCGCGACGAGGTATTCCTGGTCAGCAAGGTCTATCCCCATAATGCCAGCCGCAAGGGCACGATCGAAGCCTGCGAGCGCAGCCTGAAGCGGATGAAAACCGATCGCATCGACCTCTATCTGCTGCACTGGCGCGGCGAATATCCGCTGGCCGAAACGGTGGCCGCCTTCGAAAGCCTGAAGGCTGACGGCAAGATCGGCGCCTGGGGCGTATCGAACTTCGATGTCGATGATATGGAGGAACTGCTTGCGGTTCCGGGTGGCGCCAACGTCGCCGCCAATCAGGTGCTTTACAATCTCGCGCGGCGCGGCATCGAATATGATGTTCTGCCTTGGTGCCAGGAGCATAACATTCCGATCATGGCCTATTCGCCGATCGAACAGGGCCGGTTGCTGCATCATCCCGACCTGATCCATATCGCCAAGACCTATCAGGCAACCCCGGCCCAGGTGGCGCTCGCCTTCCTGCTGGAACGCGACGGCGTGATCGCCATCCCCAAGAGCTCCAATCCGCAACGAGTGGAGGAAAATCGCGGGGCCGTTTCGCTCGATATCAGCGATGAGGACTGGGCCACTCTCGACGCCGCCTTCCCGCCACCATCGCGGAAGAAGCCGCTGGAAATGCTTTAGCCACGCGCCTCGGCGTGTTGCTGCGCAACGATCAGCTCGGCAGCCTGAAAGACGTCGAGCAATCGCCAGTCAACGGGATCGCGATAGGTCGGATAGTACGAAAAGGCGGCCGCTGCGATCTGGTCAACCGTCCGCAGCTTCGTTCTGTTTCCGGCAAGCGTCACCTTCGCAAGCACGCCAAAATGATCTTCCGTCACGCCCCAGCCGGCATAGAAGGGCGCGGCATAGCAGCGAACCGGAATGCCGCGCAGCAGCGCATCGAAGCCAAACTGGCTGGAGACCGTCCAGACCTCATCCACAACATCGAGAATCGACGCCACCGAGACCGCATCGTTGAGAAATATCGCTCCACCCTTGGCGGCAATCTCCGTGGTCAGATATCCCTTGGCATGGCCGGCCATGACGTCCGGATGCGTCCGGATCAGGCATTGCGCGCCGCTTGCAAGCGCATCGGCCAGCATTCGCTCAAACGAGGCACGCGAACCGAGCGCCTTGCCGACGGAGATATCGCCGACGACCTGATCGACCATCAGAATGCGGTGCTTCGTCGTCCGCTCGATGGCAGGGGCCTTGTGTGGCAGGTGATTGTATTTCGAAAGCCTGTGAAGGACGATCTGTTCGCGGATGGCCTTGCCCAGCGCGCCTGCCTCGTCTGCGCCGGCAATCAGCCGCTCAAGGCGCGAAGGCCGGCTCGCATCCACCGGCAGACCGAGATCGTCGACCACGATGGAGAGCGGCATGGCACCCGCTTTCCCCAATCCGACCGAGCGGAGAAAGCCGTCTTCGAGATTCCAGCGCGGCAGGCCGCGCAACCGTGAAATCGCCGCCGCCGTCTTTGCCGGCACACGGCCGCCCCAGGACAGCACGCCGCCAATGCCGGGCGACAGGGTTGTTGTGATCTTCTGTGCCCCGAAATATTGGCCAAGCCAGGGAAAGGCATTGCGGACATAAAAGGTGGCGCCAAGGCGCATACCATCAGGCGGATACCAGCTCTTTTCACCGGCTTCCGGTAAATAGTCCCCGATCGAAAACCCCACTATGCTACCCCGACTGAGATGGAGCCTGTCTTTTCGGCCCCAAGCGCCGCGAAGCTACGCGACGCTCGGAAGCCGGTCAACGACGGAGGCTCTCACATCCCCTGCGGACCGCGGTTCATCGCCGCGATGCCGGTACGGCAGACTTCGATCAGGCCGAGCGGCTTCACGATGGCCACGAACTGGTCGATCTTCGAGGACTTGCCGGTGATTTCGAAAATGAAATGCTCGACGGTGGCATCCACCACCTTGGCATGGAAGGCGTCGGCCAGACGCAGTGTCTCGGCGCGGGTTTCGCCATTTCCGGTGACCTTCAGCAGCGCCACTTCGCGCTCGATCGGCCGTTCCTGGCCGAGTTCGCGGGCGCGCACCGTCAGGTCGACGACGCGATGAACCGGCACGATGCGCTCGAGCTGTGCCTTGATCTGCTCGAGCACCTGCGGCGTACCGCGCGTAACGACGGTGATGCGCGATAGATGCGCCTGATGCTCGGTCTCCGAAACCGCGAGGCTTTCGATGTTGTAGCCGCGACCGGAGAAAAGGCCGATGACGCGGGCGAGCACGCCGGGTTCGTTGTCGACGAGGACCGATAGCGTATGGCTCTCGACCGCCGCCGTTTCCGGCGAAATGAAATAGGCGGAGCCCGTGGGTTGAAGGTGTGCGTTCATTGTCCTTGTTCCGTTTCCTCGGTTCTTATCTTCGGGAAGTCAGCAGGGCGTCTACAATATAGCCGTCAATCGAAAGGGCCGGGACCTGGGAAACTCCCCGGGTCCCGGCAATCCGATCAAACCAGCTGCCGGCCCTTGGCGTCGATGGCGTTGGCGACGGCTTCGTCGGTGGCTTCGTCCGGCAGCAGCATCTCGTTATGCGCCTTGCCCGAGGGGATCATCGGGAAGCAGTTGGCAAGGTTGGCGACGCGGCAATCGAAAATGACCGGCTTGTTGACGTCGATCATCTCCTGGATGGCGGCATCGAGATCGCCCGGCTTTTCACAGCGCAGGCCGACAGCGCCATAGGCTTCCGCCAGCTTGACGAAATCGGGCATGGCTTCCGTATAGGAGTTCGACAGGCGGTTGCCGTGCAGCAGTTGCTGCCACTGGCGCACCATGCCCATATACTGGTTGTTCAAGATGAAGATCTTGATCGGCGCATTGTGCTGGATCGCCGCCGACATTTCCTGAATGCACATCTGAATCGAGGCATCGCCGGCGATATCGATGACCAGGCTTTCCGGATGGGCGATCTGCACGCCGAGAGCCGCCGGCAGGCCGTAGCCCATGGTGCCAAGGCCGCCCGAGGTCATCCAGCGGTTCGGCTCCTCGAAACCGAAGAACTGCGCCGCCCACATCTGATGCTGGCCGACTTCGGTCGTGATGTAGGTATCGCGATGCTTGGTCAGCTCATAGAGGCGCTGGATGGCATATTGCGGCATGATGACATCGCCGCTCTGCTTGTAGGCGAAGGAATTGCGGGCGCGCCAGCGGGTGATGTTCTCCCACCAGCCGCCGAGACGATCGGCAGACGGCTTCTGCGGCAAGGCCCGCCACAAGCGGACCATGTCTTCCAGAACATTGCCGACATCGCCGAGAATGCCGATATCGACATGAACGTTCTTGTTGATCGACGACGGGTCGATGTCGATGTGGATCTTCTTCGAATTCGGCGAAAAGGCATTCAGACGGCCGGTAATACGGTCGTCGAAGCGCGCGCCGATGCAGACCATGACGTCGCAATCATGCATCGCCATGTTGGCCTCGTAGGAACCGTGCATGCCGAGCATGCCGAGCCAGCTCTTGCCCGATGCCGGATAGGCGCCGAGGCCCATCAGCGTCGAGGTAATCGGGAAACCGGTCAGCTCGACCAGCTCGCGCAGCAGTTTGGAGGCTTCCGGGCCGGAATTGACGACGCCGCCGCCGGAATAGATGACCGGCTGGCGCGCATTCGCCATCAGCTCGATAGCGTGCTTGATCTTGTTGAGGTCGCCCTGCAACTTGGGCTGATAGCTCTTCTGGACATCATGGGCTTCCGGCGGCGTATAGGTGCCGGTGGCGAACTGGACGTCCTTCGGAATGTCGACGACAACAGGACCCGGACGGCCGGACTGGGCGATACGGAAGGCCTCGTGAATGACGGCGGCGAGCTGGTTGACGTCTTTGACAAGCCAGTTGTGCTTGGTGCAGGGCCGGGTGATGCCGACCGTGTCGCATTCCTGGAACGCGTCCGAGCCAATCAGCGAAGTGGGAACCTGACCCGTCAGGCAGACCAGCGGGATGGAATCCATCAGCGCGTCCTGCAGCGGCGTGACCGCATTCGTCGCGCCGGGACCGGAGGTGACCAGCATGACACCGACCTTGCCGGTCGAGCGGGCATAGCCTTCGGCCGCATGGCCCGCGCCCTGCTCATGGCGAACGAGAATGTGCTGGATATCGTCCTGCTGGAAGATCTCGTCATAGATCGGAAGAACAGCGCCGCCCGGATAACCAAAGATGTGTTCGACGCCATTGTCCTTAAGCGCCCGCAACACGATCTCCGCGCCTGTCATCTGATTGCTGCTCGCCTGATTATCTGTGCCGGTCATACGTTTGTTCCGCTATCTGCTGGAGGTTTGGAAAAATGAAATCTCGATTTCGGGCATAAAAAAAGGCTCCTTGGGGAGCCTGTCATCTAGCGCATGGGTGGCTATCGCCGGATGGTTACACCATCCTGCCCATGCGCTGTCCCACCACAATAAGAAGTGTCGAGTTTTTCATAGGCGGGAGTGATAGACAGAAAATTTCCAAGCGTCAACGTATTCCGCAATAAAAAATCGCGCCCCATTCCGATCCCTTTAAAAAGCGGGACGCCCGAAAGGGTTTTATTAAGCGGCCCTCCCTATGCTCCATCTCCTAACGCTGGGAGTAACCGTTTGCTCAACAACGACTTGCAGACGTCCGGCAAAGCTGGAGACCTTGATCGCCGTGACGGGCTGAAACCGGGAAATCGTTTCCTCGGCCGCGTTGTCGCGTGCACCGGTTCCAGGGCGACCATCGCTGCGGTCGCCGAGGATGGCGGCACCGATCTGACCGAGCTCTGGTCGGTCGGCAAGCTGATCTCGATCAGCGTCGGCAGCAATCGCGTCGCCGCCCTCGTCTACGCCATGAATACCGGCAGTAGCGGCTGGGGCGAAGGTGAGGACAATCTTTTCCGCATCGAGGTCGAGCTGCTGGGTGAAGTCCGTATCGGACCAAACGGCCGCGAGGAGTTTTCAAGCGGTATTTCAGCCTATCC
>DASVPC010000180.1:0-35413 GCA_036383055.1 Rhizobium sp.
TGCGGAGAGCGTGGAGCCGATCAGCGGGAAGCGCCAGCGGGTTGGAAGGAAGGCAAGAAGTTGTGCATCCGTCGGCGGCAGCCAGCGTGCACGCTCGTTCTGTTCCGCCAGCCCCGGCCGCTCCTCGTTGGGAAAAAGTGTGAAATCTGAGAACATCTGCAATCTCCCGATCCCACATTATGTTCCGCTGCGACTGCCGAAATCCGGCTGTTCCAGCAGAGTTGTATTGTCCGGATGCAGGAAGGCGACCGTCTTCGCGCCGGCGGTGGACGGAAGTTGCGCGCGAAGACGTTGTACGACGCGTTCGGCGGTATCTTCGATATAGGCACGGAGATAAAAACTGCCGTTGATAAGGCTTTTCCGATACATGTGGCGCACGAATTGCTGGACCCGCTCCTTTTGTGGAGCGATCGGGTTTTGCCAGAAGTCGTCTATGGCCGCGGCAGACAGCGCATCATTCTTGGGCAGGTTTGCAAGCCCTTCGGCGCCATAGAACGTATCGCCGAGCGCCAGAAGCGGCTTTCCGTGGTTGAGCGCGAGAAGACCGGACGTGCTGTTGACGGTGACGAGGCCGAGGGAATGGCGGATGAGAAGACCGATCGATCCGTCGTCGAGGACCTGCACGCGCTCTTCGCATTTGCAGAGCATGGCCAGTTGCTTCACGAATGGCCGATAGCTCTTGTGCCCGCGATCCATGGGATGAATCTTGAAGACCAGTTGATGCGCCGGGTCCGCGCGGCGTGCGAAGGATCTGATGGTCTCGGTGATCAGCCGTTCCATCGTCCATCCGCGGCCGTGGCTGGGAAGTTGCTGATCGTCATGGACCTGCAGTGCGACGACGAAGTAACGGCCTTCCTGGTTCTCGATCAGATCGACCGTGAGATTGTTGTTCCTGGGGTAGTAGCGCAGTTTGCGATAGAAATTGCGCGACCAAAGGATCACTTCGGACAATATCGCCCGGTTGCGATGATGCTCGTTGCCGAAAAAGAAAGGAGATCCCAGCGCCTTCACCACATAATAGGCGATCCCCTCCATCGCCATCGACCGAAACAGGTTTCCGCGTATCATTTCCGCAGGTTCTAAAGGTGTTTCCGCATCGCCGGCCTGGGACGCGTCGATACGTAGCGGCGAGCGAGCATTGTTGCCGCCCCACTCGCAGGAAATGAAATGGGGGCGGGCATAGCCCTCTTCGAAGCAAAGCACGGGCACGCCCAACTGCCTTGCAACATCAATGGCCGTCCGGTGATACGGGCGGCAGTCGCCGAAGAGTACGATGACCAGCGGCGCGTCTCTTTTGATGAAGGCTTTCAGCCAATCCGCCCAAGCATCGGTCGTGCCGCAGAAATTCACGGCGCCCTTGCCATGGGAAAATAGCCAGTCGCCGCCATTGAAATTGACCTTCAGCGTATCATAGCCGCCAGCGGTGAGAGCCCTGGCCAGGGTGTTGAAGAACGGGCCGACCGGCCCCTGCAGGAGGAGAACGATGGACTTCGAAGCACACTCGTTACCCGTGGGCGATCGGGACTGATTGACCGCCTTGAAGTTCATGTGATCGCGCAGGTTTACAAAATTGCTGCCGCGATCAGAGACTCCTCCGAACTTTCCCATTCCGAATTCCTTGAACAGCAATGAAGGATCAGCGGCTAAGTGGCTGACAGTTATTGCTGCGACATCCTACCCACGCCATACGGATCGCGCCGCCAAAGTATTAATTGCGACAGGACGCCATCTATTTGAAATTATAAAGAGAAAATCTCTATTGATCGCGAAATATATTTGACTTTAAAAGGATATATGGGAACCTGTCGCGAAAATCCGTGTCTCATTGGATGTTGTACAGACGCGAGACATGGTGATCTGGCAAGAACGAGATGAGAGGCTCTCTGACGTCTTGATGATGACTCCGCAAAACTACAGAGATGCCCCCATTATTCTCCGAGAGAGAGATTTGACGGCCCTCAGATGACCCGCATTGAGAACAACAGAGAGTTCGCAGATTTCGTAACGCTGGTAACCGTGCGCTCGTCCGCCTCGGCTTCCGGCGGAAATGTGAGTTGGTGGAGCGCCCGCGCACGCTGGCTACGGTCGCATCTGCTGCTGCTTTTTATGCTGGTGATCCCCAGCTTGCTCGGCGCCGTCTACTACGCTTTCATTTGCGCAGAGCAGTATGTTTCCGAGACACAGTTCGTGGTTCGCAGTCCCAACCGGAACGCGGCAGGCCTGCTCAGCGGCTTCCTGCAGAGTACGGGCTTCGTGCGGGCGCAGGACGACAGTTATATTGTCAGTGAGTTCATGATGTCGCGTGCGGCCGTGGACGAACTCGCCTCAAAGAACGACTTGAAGGATATCATGTCCCGTCCCGAGGCGGACTTCCTCAATCGGTATCCGCTACCATGGACCGTGGCGAATAATGAGGAGCTGTTTCAGCACTACAAGAATTTCGTCAAGGTCGATACCAATAGCAGCAGCGGCGTGACCACTCTGGAAGTATATGCCTTCCGGGCCGAGGACTCCTTCAATCTCGCCAATGCCCTGCTTCAGCATGCCGAAGAGCTCATCAACCAACTTAACGACCGGGCGCGAGGGGATGCCATCCGCTATGCGCAGGTGGAGCTAACCGACAGCGAGGGCAGGCTGCAATCCACGCAAAAGAACCTGACGGATTTCCGTAATCGGGAAACACTTATCGATCCGACCAAGCAGTCGGCGGCAGCTCTCGATTTGATCGCGCGGCTTTCGGACGATGTTGCCGACAGCAAGGCTCGACTGGCGGCCCTTGACCAGCAGGCGCCCCAGAGTCCGCAAGGGGAGGCCTTGCGGGCGCGGGTGACGGCGATGGAGCGCCAGGTCAGCGACGAGCGGGCGCGGGTCGTGGGTAGCGATAGCTCCATGGCGCCGCGCATCGCGCAGTATGAGCAACTTCTTCTGGAAAGAGAAATGGCGGCCAAGATGTTGGCTTCAGCCACCACCTCGCTGGAAAATGCCAAGATCGATGCGCAACGTCAGCAGCTTTATCTCGAGCGCATCTCCAATCCGAACCTGCCTGATCATCCCCTCTATCCAAAGCGCATCAAGTCGTTTCTGATGTTCCTGGCGATATGCGGCGCCTTCTACATGATCGTGCAGTTCTTTGTCTCTCAAGTTCTGGAACACGCGGCATCGGAATGAACAACATCCCTACCAGCCTCGCAGAGTTTGCCGCACCGAAGGAACCGCCGCTGAACGACGTTTCGGCGCTGCCGGAAGGGATCGTCGGCGTGTTCGACATCGTCAAGGAATACGAGGTTCATGGTCGCATGCGGCGCGTGCTTGATGGTATCAATTTCAAGATCTCGCGCGGGGAGAAGATCGCTGTCCTCGGCCACAACGGTGCCGGCAAATCCACGCTTGTGCGTTTGATCGCCGGGATAGAGGAGCCCACTTCGGGCAAGATCGTGCGCAGCATGTCCATGTCCTGGCCTATTGCGCTGAGCGGCGGCTTCGGCGGATCGATGACGGGCTATGACTGCATGCGGTTTCTATCGCGCGTCTATGACAAGCCGTTCGAGGAAATCCGCGATATGGTCGAGGATTTCAGCGATCTCGGCAGATATCTGCGCATGCCGCTCAAGACCTACTCGTCCGGCATGCGCGCGCGGCTGGCCTTCGGCATGTCGCTTGCCATAGACTTCGACTGCTATCTCATCGACGAGGTTATGGCTGTCGGTGATAAACGGTTTCAGACCCGGTCATTCGAGGAACTTTTCGTCAAGCGGAAGGACCGCTCGATGATCGTGGTCGGTCATAACTTAAATGTGATCGCCGACATCTGCACCTCGGCGCTGGTTCTGAAGAACGGCCGCGGCCGTGTTTTCGACGATGTCGAGTATGCTTTCCGTATCTATTCGACACTCTGAACGAATCAATTTCAGGGATCACCAGTCTCTAACCGTCGGTTCTCTCCGCGGGTCGTCTCAAAATGACACAGTACCCTTGGCCGACGGCCGTTCATGCGCCTTTGGTCGAAGCTTGCCATTCAGGTGGATTTAATGGGGGCAAGGTTTGTCGTGAATTTATTCAAGTAAAATATACTAAATTAGCAAAGTTGAAATTAGTTCGCTTTATAAGTGGTTGCTCATGACGGCTACTCTTGCAAGGACCGAATCTACCGATGCTTTTACCCCTTTTGGCAGGCAACTGTTCACCGCCAGAATTGACCTTGCATTTTAGCGATTCATTCTGCAACCTAGGACCGTTATTCGCAATATGAGCAAATACTTCAATGGTCGCTTTCTGTCCGATGTCGTCTTAACGAAAAGTTCACGTCCTACGGGAGAAGCCCAGCGGCGCAAATATGTATAACGTTGTCATTATCTGTACTGTTCGGAAGAAATCTACTATGCTAATTTATCAGAGCTTAATGTAATTTAAGCTGAATAATTATGCCGAGTTAGGACGATTGAAGGAGTGCGCCTATGGCCTCACCCTTAAATGGAATCCGCGAAATCTGGCCTAAGTGAAAATCGAGTGCTTGCAATTGTTGGGATGCAACTTTAGATTTTGAGTAGGGTGGCAGATGACTATGTTGGGAAGAGTTGTCGAGCAATGCGTGGGCACCTTTGAGGTGTATTCTCGTGATGCGATTGTTCGCAATCTCGATGTTTTAGAGCCGAACTGGAAATGGACGGTGCCGTCGGATCCCGGCGGAGATTATTCCTTCAAATTCAGCAAGCAGCCCCTCCAATCAGCGTCCATCATCAGCGCTGAGCATTCGGGCAGCCTGGAGGGGGTTGCCAAGCATGACATGCCTCGCGTCAGCATCGTCTTCGTCCTCGCGGGGGAGGTGGAGGCGCATGACAGGCGCACGCGCAGGTCCGTGCGTATTTCTGCTAATAATGTAGCAAGCATCAGCGACCGGATGGGGAAGCGCCTGGAGATTAAGCCGAGAAGCTCCTGGCTGATGTTCCAGGTACCGGAAGCTGTGCTGCGTCAACACTTTGAGGAGCTGACCGGCAGGCCCTATGTGCAGGAATTTGCTCTGTCTTCGGTCAGTTTTCGTCAGGGCGGGGCACAGGGATTGTATCAGACCCTAAGGCAGGCTGAGAAGGATCTGATGTCAGCCCGTCCAGCGGAAAGGGTCATGCTTGCCAAAGCATATGCCGAACTGGTGCTGGTCAAGCTTTTTGCAAAGCTTCCGCACAACCTGTCCGATGCGTTCACCCGAGGCGCATTGGAAACCGCACCTCGCCAGCTTCTGAGGGCGGAAGCGTTCATGCGTGACAATCTGCACAATTCGATCATGCTGGAGGATCTCGCCAATGCCGCCAGCTGCAGCCCACGCGCGCTCCAGCGAATGTTTCGGACCTATCGGGGAGACACGCCGATGGGGATATTGTGCAATTACCGGCTTGCCGCCGCCCATGGAGCTATTAAAGGCGGCCATGCAGAGAGTATAACTGATCTTGCAATGAGTCTTCAGTTCTCGAATCCGGGCCGCTTTTCTGTCCTATACAAGCATGCGTATGGTTTCAGCCCCTCGTCGATTCTCCGTTTTACCCGGGAACGGAGTGACGAGGCCGGGATGGCATGATGCGCGTGCGGGTTAGGGTAAGCTATAACTGTCTCTCTGCCGCTCGGGATTGGTAATGCAACTAAAAATTGGGATTTTCTGTGTTCTTGCCTGCCTTTTGACAGGGTGTGCGTTACCTGATTCTGGTCCGAAGACCTCACGGATATTGGAAGAAGCGGCTGGGCGAGCCTCGCCACCCTTTGCCTTGGTCGATGTCAATTCGCCATCGCTGATAACGAATGTGGAGCGCTCGCGCGCGAGCCTTGCTGCCAGATTTGGCGAAGGGCCGCGCGATCCCGGTTTGCGCATTGCTGTTGGAGATGTCGTTTCGGTCAATCTCTGGGAAGCGCCGCCCGGCAGTCTGTTCGGCACGGCTGCCAGCAGCACTGGCCAGCAACAGGCTTCCGGCAGCTCTGTGACCATCCCGCCCCAGGTGGTGAGCAGCGACCGGACTATCGGCATCCCCTATGTGGGCCGCATCAATGCGGCCGGCCGCACGCCTGCGCAAGTTGAGAGCATGGTGGTAGCGGCGCTTGCCGGCAAGGCGGTGCAACCACAGGCGCTGGTGACGGTGCAACAGAGCACGGCCAACACCGTGACCGTGACCGGTGAAGTTGCTGGCGGTGCACGCGTGACGCTATCGCCGGCGGGGGACCGCATACTGGATGTGATTGCCGCTGCGGGTGGATTGCGCGCTGGGGTCAGCGAGAGCGTGGTCTATTTGACGAGAAGGGGAACGACCATGGCTCTCCCTTTCGAGACAATCGTCCAGTCGCCGCGCGAGAATATACGGCTGCGCCCGGAGGACGTGGTGACGGTGGTGCGTGAACCAAGGACCTTTACGATTCTTGGCGCGACCGGACAAAATGGCGAAGTGCCTTTCAGCTCGCAACGCGTCACCATGGCAAATGCCGTCGCGCGCGCAGGCGGGCTCCAGGACAATCGTGCCGACGTGACGGGCGTATTCCTGCTCCGCTACGAACCGCTTGATGTCGCGCGCAGGGTCGTTCCGCCGAATAATCCGCTGCTGCGCAGAGGGACCGCAGTTCCGATCGTCTACCGGTTCAATCTGAAGAACGCGACGACGTTGCTGACAATGCAGAGTTTCGAAATCCAGCCGCGCGACATCGTTTACGTGTCTAACGCGAGCTCGGTCGATGTGCAGAAGTTCATGGGCTTGTTCCAGGGCCTCACCTCACAGGCGCTATCCGCCACATCCGTCGGCATATCCGCGGCAGCGGCGAATTGATGAAGATCTCGTAGTTTTAGTTTGCGTATGAAGGAGGTCGAGATGCGTACACGAGCAGAAAGGGGCCATCATGATGATGTCGGGCTTACGGACTGCTCTGCGCACCGGCTGGTCACGGAGAGTTGACATGAGTACGTCACCGCTGCTTCACCTTCATGAACTCATGGCGTTTGATCGGCGCCAGGCCGAGACGGCGATCCTGCAGCGTGTGACCAGCACTTATCTCGGTGACCACACGGCTTTGGTGCGTGTCCTCGGGCGTTATAAGCTGTATGTGGACACGCGCGACAGAGGCTTCGGCTCCCACATCCTGCTCGATGGTTTTTGGGAAATCTGGCTCACGCTCTTCTGTGCCCGCAACGTCAAACAGGGTATGACCGCCGTCGATGTCGGTGCGAATTTCGGATATTATTCCGTGCTTCTGGCCGAACTTGTCGGCGACGAGGGCCAGCTTATCGCTGTGGAGCCCAATCCCCATGCGGCGGATTTCCTGAACCGCAGCGTCGATCTGAATGGCCTGTCCAGGCGAACCAAGATCGAGACTGTCGCTCTCGGCAATGTCAACGACGAATGGGCGCCGCTTTATATTCCCCGCAGCGAGCCGAAGAATGCGTTAATCGTTTCAGATCGCTTTGTTCCGAACGTTGAAAGTGGCGCTGTGATTCAGGTTCCGGTCACGACGCTGGATCGGCTTTGTGCCGCTTCCACGCGGATCGATTTCATCAAAATCGATGCTGAGGGGGCGGAGGAGGCTATCTTCGAGGGAATGAGCGAGACGGTCGCCCGCCACAAGCCGATCATCGTCGTCGAGTTCAACGCCGCGCGCTATGTCGACGCTGGCGGCTTCCTTGACCGATTGACTGCCGTCTACGGATCGATCCGACGCCTCGATTTCAGCGGCGAGGCCGTGTTGGTCACGCGCGAGCAGCTTCTGACTGAGTATGGCGGCGACGATTCGCTTCTCGTCCTTTCCCGTGACAAGCCGGCCTGAGGCCGCTGTCCAAGTAAGCAATGATGGTGGGAGAGGTAAGAGTGGGTCAGACGATTCTCTACGACGGTCTCAATCTTTCGCTCAAGAAAGGCACGGGTGTCGCCACCTATACCCGCAGCCTGATGTCGACGGCGCAGGCCCTCGGCTACAAGACCGGCGTCGTCCATGGCATTCAGGGAAACATCCCACGCGACCCGATGTTGCGCGAAGTCATCCTGTTCGATGACAGCAGCGAGCGCCCGACCGGACCGCTTTTCATTACCCGGCGCTGGCTGCGGCGACGCATTGCCGCTCCGTTCGGCGTGAAGCCGGTTCCCATTCCCCTGAATGGCACGGTTATCCTCAAATCGCTTCAGGCACAGCTCGGCGATTCCGGATTGCTCTATGCCTCGAACGACCTGTTCAATCTCGCGCGTCATCATTTCAAGCGCTATGGCAACAATCTCGCCTTGAGCTTTGAGAGCCAGCCGGATCTGCTGCATTGTACCTACCCGATGCCGATCGCCGCGAAGAAAGCATTGAATGTCTATACGATCCACGACCTTGTGCCGTTGCGGCTGCCTTATCTAACCGAGGACGACAAGCGCTATCACTACAGGATGCTGCGGTCCCTGGCGCGTCGCGCGGACCATATAATCACGGTCTCCGAGACGTCTCGCGCCGACATCATCAAGGTGTTGGGCATAGACGAAAAGCGCGTCAGCAATACCTACCAGGCGGTCCAAGTACCGGATGCACTCCGCGCGAAGCCAGACGACGTGGTGGCCGACGAGATCGCCGGCATCTTCCATCTGGACTGGAAGGGATACTTCCTGTTTTTCGGTGCCTTCGAACCGAAGAAGAATATTGCGCGCCTGATTGAGGCTTACCTTGCCAGCAAGACGGACCTGCCGCTGATCATTGTCGGAGCACCCGGCTGGAAGGGTGATGCAACGCAAGAACTGATCGACGACGAGCGTTTTCGTTTCTTTCGGCGCGCCGATGACCGGATCATTCCGCAGCGCCAGATCCAGCGTTTCGATTTCGTCTCCTATCCTCTGCTCATCAGCCTCATCAGGGGCGCGAGAGCCGTGCTTTTCCCCTCGCTTTACGAGGGCTTCGGATTGCCGGTGCTCGAATCCATGCAGTTGGGAACCCCTGTGCTCAGTTCGACGGAGGGATCTATTCCCGAGATTGCCGGCAAGGCTGCCTTGCTCGTCGACCCGTACAATACCGATGACATGCGCAAGGCCATATCCAGCCTCGCGCAGGATGACGGACTTTGCTCGCATTACGCCGAGGTTGGTCCGAAGCAGGCTGCCCGTTTTTCCGCGGACCGATACCATCAACGGGTTGGCGAGCTCTATGACACTCTCTTCCATGGATAATCGGGGAGGATAATTGCATGACGATCCTCTTTGCTTTTGGCATGCCAGGCGTGATGTCATCCTGGGGCGCTGCGGCGCTTCATGCGGTGGCGCGCGAAGCATATGGCGAGTACGCGGTGATTTCGACCGATAAGGTTGAGGATCTCAGACAGCATGTACAAAACCGGACGAAGGCACATGCCGTCCTTGTTTCACAGTTTCCCGAGGCGAAACTGTCGGAGCTGATCCTGCGCGTGAATCTGCCCTACATGCTGTTCCTCGAAAATCCGATTGATGCCGTTTCCTATCTCGCGCGCTCCACCGAACAACAGGATCTCGGGCTGGTCAGGGCCGTCTCGGCAAGCCTTGCTTGCCTTGAACCCATCGCGCGCGCTCCCACCGCGCTTATCATGCGCCGCAACGACGTTGTGGGGCGAAGCGGTATCGACATGCTGCTGAGGCGAATAGACGAGCATTTCAGCATCGATCTTACCGCCGATCAGATTGCCAATGCTTTGCTACACCTCGGTATGAGGGCGCCGGGTAAAAAACTGCTGGCAACACCACCGAAGTTGGAGGAGGCAGCGGCGGCGGTCATTGCCGGGTATGCGCCGCCGCAGAAAGGTGGATCCGAACTCAGCCAACCTCTGCATCAGGCGATAGAGAAGGTTCTCCTTCCGCTGGAGATCGGGCATGGCGATATTTCCGGGCAGCCTATTTCCTGGCCGCGTGAGACGTTCTTTTCGGGCGACAGACCTAACGAGAGCATCGAGGATTCGATCGATCTCACCGGTGGTGCGCGCTGTATCATCTACGGCCCTTACTTTCACCTGCCTCCCGGCCGCTGGAGCGCCAAACTCGCTTTCAATATCGATGAGGACTGCTATGGCCAGATCTTCACCATAGAGGTCCATTCCGGGGAAACGCTCGGCAAGCTTCGGGTTTGTCCGGAAGGGACTGGGTCATTTGAGACGACCATGCACGTCGACATCGTCGAGCCGCAAATCCCCATTGAAATCCGATTCATGATGGACAGCGGCGCCATCGAGGGGCGCCTTTCCGGCTGGACCGTCGAATGGCAGCGCGCGGCATAGCCTATTTGCACCCGGCGTCCGGCCTGTTCCGTTGCTCAACATTTCCCTTGGCGATATTTTTGTAAACCAATGTTTCCTGCGGGAAATTTTGCACGTCTTGCCCGTGAAAAGTCTTCTTTTGAATGGGAGTTGGTATAAAACTTAGCAAAAATGGAACTGTGCCCATGACACTGACTACCGCGCCTGATGTCCTTATCGTCGACGACGACCACGAGATTCGCGCGCTTCTCAGCCGCTATCTCGAGGAGCAGGGTTTTCGCGTCTCGACGGCAAGCGATTTGCGCGGCTGCAACGACGCTCTCAACCGGCGCCCTCCGGACCTGCTCGTTCTCGATGTCATGCTGCCCGATGGATCGGGTCTCGATCTTTGCCGCGACCTTAGGAACCGCCGACCCCGCGTGCCTGTCATTCTCCTGACGGCCCTTAAGGAGGATATCGACCGGATCCTGGGGCTTGAGATCGGCGCCGACGACTATCTCGGCAAGCCATTCAATCCTAGAGAGCTGGCCGCGCGCATTCGGGCTGTTCTTCGCCGGGTGAACGAGGATTTGACCCCGGAGCCGGAACAGCGGCGTTATCATTTCGCGGAGATGACCCTGGACCCTCAGCTTCGCCGTGTCACCAAGGACAATGGCGAGATCATTGGACTGACGGGCGCCGAATTCGATCTGCTCAAGGCCTTTCTCGAACGATCCGGCCGGCTGTTGTCGCGGGACCAGTTGCTGGACCTAACGCAGGGACGGGATCGCGATCCGGCGGATCGCTCGATCGACGTCCTGATGAGCCGCTTGCGCCGCAAGCTGGGCGAAACGGCTGAAGATCCGGTCTTCAGAACGATCCGGAATAGCGGATACCAGCTTGTCGTTCCGGTGACCGCCGTCAAGGGCGATCCATGAAATCCCTGGGTGCTCGTCTGGCGCTTCTCCTGTTGACGGCCATTGTTCTGGTTGTCATCACGTCGTCTTTCGTGGCGAGCCTCGTCATGCGCGGCCCGCGACCGGATATGACGATGGAGCCGGTGGCACGCCAGTTGTCGATCCTTGCGACGTTTGCGGAGCAAGATCGTGCTGCAGCCGTCTCCTCCGGTCTGGTTATTGCCGCCCTTCCGGCGGATGGGCCTCGCGATGAGCAGCTTTCCAGATTTCTGATGGAAGCGCTGGATCGTGTTTCCACTGCGCGATATGCAACCATAACCCGCCAGATGCGCGGGGAAACGACTGCCTCCATCAAGCTTTCCGATGGCAATTGGATGATGATGCCGATGCCGGACTTCGGCCCACCGCCCGACGGTTGGAGAATGCTGGTTGGATGGCTCGGTCTCATCATCACGGGGAGCGTGCTGGTATCCATCTTCGCGGCCTCGAAGATCATGAAGCCGCTTCGCCTGCTGGAGCGGGCCGTGGCTGAGATGGGGCCGGATGGAACCCTGCCGCATGTGCCGGAAACCGGCCCAGGCGAAATTCGGGTTACCGCGCAGGCTCTGAACGGACTATCGGCGCGAGTGAAAGCTGCGACAGAGAGCCGGATGCGGCTAGTCGCTGCCGCCGGTCATGATCTCAGAACCCCGATGACACGCATGCGGCTGCGCGCCGAGTTCATCAAGGATGATGAAGACCGGCGCAAATGGCTCGCCGATCTCGAAGAACTCGACACGATCGCCGATAGCGCCATTGGGCTGGTTCGCGAGGAAATCTCCAGCGACGGCCTGCAGTGCGTGAGACTTGATTCGATCGTGGCTGATATCGTCGAGGAACTGGCCGCGATCGGCATGAATATCGAGAGCGGAGAGCTGCAGCCGGCGTCGATCTCGGCAGGCGTCCTGGCGCTCACCAGGGCTTTGCGCAATCTCCTCATCAACGCCGCGACACATGGGGAATCGGCAATCGTCACGGTTGCCCATTTCGGCGACAAAGCCGTCGTCAGAATCCTCGACACCGGCCCCGGCATTCCCGAGGAGCGCTTGAATCAGGTGTTCGAACCCTTCTTCCGCATCGATATTGCGCGGCAAAGGTCCTTTCCGGGAGCGGGTCTCGGAATGGCCATCGCCAAGGAGATCATCTCCAGGTTCGATGGCGAGATCGTCGTACGCAATCGGCATCCTCGGGGTCTTGAGCAGCTGATTACCTTCAAGACTCCCAACCAGAGCACCAGCGGCAGGCCAGTATCCTGACGGGTTCCTGGCCGCTGGAATTCCAACCCTCCACGGTCGGCGCGGGCGCAAGAGTTGTCGCCATGGCGGAATCTCGACCGTGATTTAGCGGAGCGACAAATAATATGCTTGCCAGAAGTATGAAAAGCTGGCTGATTGCGACCGGCAAATAACTTCGTTTGGCTTATTAAATAAAGGCTCGCAAAAGGGCAATGTCGGGACAATAAATTTCCCAAAATCTCCTTGTTTCAGCAATGTTCAGAAATGTTGTGGCCGCCGGTTCATGTAGAATTGGTGCTGGTCGTAAGCTTTGCTCGAGCAAGCTTTTGACCGCCCCCGCATACCGGCTTCGCCATGACGCCCCCCAACACGGATGGCGAAGCCGGATTACCCCTCCAGTCTCTACTGTTCTTTCCGACGACGTCAGTCTCTTGATAGCGCCGCGACCGGATCGAGCCTGGAAGCATTGCGCGCCGGCAGATAGCCGAAGGTGAGGCCGATCATGCAGGAGCATGTGAAGGCAAGCACGATCGAACTTATCGAATAGACCAAGGTGAAATTGGAGCTGAGCCGGTTGAAGGCGAAGCCGAAGCCGAGTGCTACGGCAATGCCGAGCCCGCCGCCCAGCAGGCAGACCAGAACGGCCTCGATCAGGAACTGCTGCAGGATGTCCTGCCGCCGCGCGCCAACCGCCATGCGAACCCCGATCTCCGCAATACGCTCGGACACCGAGACCAGCATGATGTTCATGACGCCGATACCGCCGACAAGCAGCGAGATGACGGCAATAGCGGAGACAAGCAGGGTCATGGTCCGGATCGTGCTGGTGATCGCCTGGCGGATATCGTCGGTGTTGAGAACGAAGAAATCCTTCGCCATGTGACGACGCTCCAGAAATTGCGTTACCGCCGCTTCGGCGGTCGCGCTTTCGGTGTCGTCGCTGACGCGCACGGTAATGCTGCGCAACGACATGTCGCCGAGAAACCGGGCCTGCACGCTGGTATAGGGAAGATAGACCGCGAGATTGTCGCTGGAGCCGAACCCGCCTTGCTGCGAGGCGATGACGCCGATGACCCGCACGGGTACCTTGCCGACGAAGACCGTCTGACCCAGGGGATCGAGACCTTTGTCTTCAAAGAGCGTCTTGGCTGTATTCTGATCGATGACGGCATCCTGCGCCATTCGCTTTACGCTGTCTTTGTCGAACAGGCGACCGGTGACCAGCTTCGAACCCTTGACCGAGAAATAGGCGTCGCCGACGCCATTGATCAGCGCATTGGCCTCCGTCGAACCGAAACGCACGGTGCTGCTGGTCGAAACCGTCGGCGTGACGGCAGCGACGTAGGTGAGCTTGGCCAAGGCATCGGCATCGCTGACCATCAAGGTCTTGATGCGTCCGGAGCGCATGTCCCCGAAGCTCTTGCCGGGGAAGATCTCCAGCGTGTTTGTTCCAAGATTATTGATGTTCGACAATACCTTGCGCTGGGATCCTTCGCCAAGCGCGATAACGCAGACCACCGAGGCAATGCCGATGATGATGCCAAGCATGGTGAGGAAAGTGCGCAGCCGATGGGCTTTAAGCGCCAGCACCGCCATGAGGAAGGCTTCGGTCAGGCGGCCGCCCAGTTCGCGCCATCCAGCCTTGCCCGGAACCGTTTTAGGCGAGGAACTCCCTGCGCGAGGATTTCCGTCGGTCGATCGTCCGTCTGCAACGATATCACCGTCAGAGATTTCGATAATACGATCAGCGCGGGCCGCAACCTTCATGTCATGGGTGACGATGATGACCGTATGGCCTTCGGCATGCAGTTCGGCAAGGATACGCAGCACTTCTTCGCCGCTCTCCCGATCGAGCGCGCCGGTCGGTTCGTCGGCCAGAATGACCTGGCCGTTGTTCATCAGTGCGCGTGCAATGGAAACACGCTGCTGCTGACCGCCGGAAAGCTGCCCTGGCCGATGTCCGGACCTTTCGGCCATGCCGAGACGCTGAAGAAGCGCGGTTGCGCGCTCGCTGCGCACATGGCCCGGTTGCCCAGCATAGATTGCCGGCACCTCGACATTGCCGAGCGCCGTCAACTCGGAGAGCAGATGATAGCGCTGGAAGATGAAGCCGAAGTGTTCGCGGCGCAGCTGCGAAAGCGCATCGCTATCGAGCAGATGTGTTTCTGAGCCGGCGATGGCATAGGTGCCGTTGGTCGGGCGGTCGAGCAGGCCGATGATGTTCATCAGCGTCGACTTGCCGGAGCCGGAGGGGCCGACAATGGCCACCATCTCGCCTTCGGCGATCGACAGGTCGATATCCTTCAACACCGCGATGGTGCGATCGCCGGACTGATATTCACGGCGGACGCTTTTCAGCTCTATGAGAGGGGACGACATGGCTCAGAACCCCATCGGCGGCGGACCGCCGCCCATGTTGGTTTTCGTCGTCGTCACACTTGCCTCGCCGATCACGACGCGGTCGCCTTCAGAAAGACCGGATAGAACCTCGGCGGTGACATTGTTGTTGAGCCCGACGAGGACCGTCCTGGCCATCGGCTTGTCGTCGGCGGCGACGACTTGCACGCCATAGGAGCCGTCGGCACCCTTCGCGCCGAGCGCCGAGGATGGAATGGTCAGCGCATTCTTGGCGGCGCCAAGCACGATATGGACCTCGGCCGACATATAAGTGCGGAAATGGTTGTCCTGGTTCGGCACGGCGAAGACGCCGTTGTAATAGATCGCGGAGGACGAAGAGGAGGATGTCGAACTGCTGCTGGAGGAGGTGGTGGTGCTGGAAGACGTGACGCTGCTGTCGCTGGTGATCGATTCAGGCGCCGGCTCTATCGATTGCAGCACGGCGTCGTAGCGGGTGGCGGGGTCGCCGAGGATGGTGAAGTAGACCGGCTGGCCCACCTTGACCTTGACGACGTCCGCTTCCGAAATCTCGGTGCGGACGATCATCGTGTCGAGTTCGCCGAGAATGACGATCGTCGGCGCCGATTGGGCCGCATTGACGGTCTGGCCCTGCTGGTTAACGATGGCAAGCACGGTCCCGTCCATCGGCGCGGTGATCCGGGTATAGGACAGATTGGCCCGCGCCGTTTCCACTGCAACTTCCGCCGCGATGATCTGCGCATCGAGGGCCGCGATCTGGGCGGTGATCTTCTTGACGCTGGCTTCCGCCGTATCGAGGTCGGCCTTGGAGCCGGCCTGGCTGCGAAAGATGGTCTGCTGCCGCGTCAGCGTTAGTTGCGCATTCTCGAGATCGGCTTCACTTTCCTGACGCTGCGCCTTGACGTTGGCGAGCGAAGCCTGTGCGGTCTTCAGATCGTTGCTTTGCGTGGTGGAGTCGATCTCGGCAATCAACGTGTCCTTCTGTACCTTGTCGCCAAGCTTGACATTCAGCGCAGTGATCCGCCCGGAGACCTGTGCCCCGACCGCGACGAGCTTGTTCGGCTTGAACGTACCTGACGCGAGCACGGCCTCCTCGACCTCGCCGCGGATAACCGGTGCGGTGATGGCGGATGAGGTCTGCTCGGGGAAGACGGTATCGCGAAACTGAAATGCGCCGGCGCAGAGCAACAGGGCGGTTGCCGCCAGAGTCAGGCCAGGACGCCGAAGCCGCTTGTTTCGTGACGGGCGCGTCGGTGTGGCACGCAGCACGGTTTCGCGCGCTTGCTCCGGTTCGGTTCGTACGGGTATCCGATTTGGGGAATTCAGCATGTCATCATCTGCTTGCGGTCAAGTTGGGAACTGTCGATCCATCCTCCGGGGAGGGACCGGTTACCTCCGGTGAGAGATAATCCTGCACGAATTGGTCCGAGGACGCCGGGCGGGGCGTCCTCGGACCTGTCGACCCTTTGCGGAGGGCCGCTCCTTCCATCCGATGAGGATCGGATAGCCGCGTCCGGCTGGGGGGATCCTTGGCGGATGGAGGGGGAGCTGAAATGATTTGATCGAGATCTGTTTCGTCCTAGTGGAAGCCGTGGGGGCCGGGACCCATGGGGCCAGGTTCCAGCGACCGTTCGGCATCCTCGAGCTTGGCGAATTGATCGGGAGTCAGAACGTTGTGAAGCGCGGTCGCCTTGTCCTTCAGCACGCGCGCCTTGGCGGCCCGATCTAGCGCGTGATCGGCGGCTTGTTCGCCAAACAGTTCGTTCGACTTCCCGGCGCCACCGTCCGCATTTGCCAGTTTTGCGCCGTCAACCGGCGGCGGCCCCATCGGCTCATGCTTCGGCGGAGCGAAGAAATCCGTCAGAGCACTGGTGTAATCCCTCCAGGCATCCAGCTGGGCGGAATGGATGCCGATCAGCGTCTCCAGAGCCGACAGCTTGGTTGCCAGCTCGAGTGCAGGGTCGGGCCGATGAAAATCGCCGGGCATTCCATGCGGCGGCGGGAAGGGCATGCCTTTCCCGAATGCCGTCATGTGCTCATCCATCTCGGGGCCACCGCAGGGGCCAGGGCACGGCGGTCCTTGCGGCGCCATTGCTTCCGGCATGGCATGCGTCATCTCAGTGCCTGGGAGGGCCTGGTCGGTGGGCGTGATTGCGGGTTCTGCGGCAAGAGCAGTGGTGCTCATGCCGCCGATGGCGGTCATCAATACAGTCGCGACAATACGCAGTTGCCTCATGATCAGTGCCTTTAGTCTGGTTCAATTCACTAGAGCTAATCTAGTGAGGCTAGATGAATGCAATGCGTCTCTATATTTCTGAATGTTTCTGCGGACGCGGACTATTGCGAACAAAGTTTGCAGGGAGCCATCCTGCCACAATTGATTACAAATTTTTTCCGGGGCTCACTCGCGCTACGCAAGTCTCCGCCACAGTGATCATCGGGATTCCTCAAATGATTCCCGCCGAGAAAATGTTGCCGGAGGCGGCAGAAGCACGAAACAGGCTTGAACATCACCGCCGATGCGGACGAAGATCAGCTGAAAAGGCTACTGGCAATAGACAGAGATAACGATCATCAAACCGGGGTACTGAAATGACATTCGATGAGGAAAAGCTCAACGCGCTGCGCAAGAAGTATGGCGAGAGCCATGGCGGCGAACTGTTCGACGCCAAGTTCCGCAAGGTCGCAGACAAGATCTTTTCGAAAAGCGGAACCCGGTTGGCGCCCTATGCGGGCGTACCGACGTTCCTTTCGGCGCCCTACATGCCGGTCGATGCGGAAAATCCGGACTTCGGCAACCTGCAGGTGGCGATCCTGGGCGTACCGATGGACCTCGGCGTCACCAACCGGCCCGGCTCCCGCTTCGGGCCGCGCGCGCTACGAACGATCGAGCGTATCGGTCCCTATAATCATGTCCTCGGCTGCGCGCCCGTTTTCGATCTCCGTGTCGCTGACATCGGCGATGTTCCGTTCCAAAGCCGCTATCGCCTAGAACTCAGCCATGACGATATCGAAAAGCGCGTCAACCAGATCGTCGATGCTGGCGTGATCCCGCTTTCGGTCGGCGGGGATCATTCCATCACCCATCCGATCATGAAGGCGGTCGGCAAGAAGACGCCGGTCGGCATGATCCATATCGATGCCCATTGCGACACCGGCGGATCGTTCGACCAGACGAAATTCCACCATGGTGGCCCCTTCAGAAACGCGGTTCTCGACGGCGTGCTTGACCCGACGCGAACGATCCAGATCGGGATCCGGGGATCGGCTGAGTATCTTTGGGAATTTTCCTACGAGTCCGGCATGACGGTCATCCATGCGGAAGAGGTGAGCGGCCTCGGCATCCCGGCGATCATCGAGAAGGCAAGAAAGATCATTGGCGATGGGCCGACCTATCTCTCCTTCGACGTCGATAGCCTCGACCCGAGCTTTGCGCCCGGTACGGGAACGCCAGAAGTCGGCGGGCTCACGACCCGCGAAGTGCTCGAGCTCATTCGCGGCTTGAAGGGCATCAATCTTGTCGGCGGTGATGTTGTCGAGGTAGCACCGCAATATGATGCGACGACCAACACCGCTCATGCCGGCGCGCAGGTGCTGTTCGAGATCTTAAGCCTGATGGTCTTCAGCCCTTCGGTGAAATAGGGCCGATCGTTTTATGTCGAGCAAAGTGATGACAGGGCAGCGGAGGAAGTTCTGCTGCCCATTCTGGTCGTACCTTCCGACAAAGCGGTTGAGAAGGCGGTCGATATCGGTGTAGCAATCGGTTTCAAAAGGATAATCGATATGCCCGCCGCAGAACCCAATTCGCTGATCGCCCGTCTTTCGCCACCACCGATTCCTTCCGTCGTTGCCTGGAGCCGCGAATATTCCGGCGGCAAAGGACCGTTGATCGATTTGTCGCAGGCCGTACCCGGATATCCCGCCCATCCCGAAATGCTGCGGCTTCTCGGCGAAGCCGCCTCGTCGCAGGCGATGACCGGATATGGGCCGATCGAGGGTGAAGCGGTGCTGCGGGACGCCTATGCGCGGCATGTGAGTGAGGTTTATCGCGCGCCGATCCAGGCGGAGAATGTCCACATCACCTCCGGCTGCAATCAGGCATTCATGTCCGTGGCGATCGCGCTTGCCGGGGCCGGTGATACCGTGGCGCTGACGAACCCCTTCTATTTCAATCACGAGACGACCCTGACGATGCTCGGCATCAAGCGCGCGCTGGTGCAGTGTGACACGACGGACGGCTTTCTCCCGGATATTGGCTCGGCGGAACAGGCGCTTGCCGCCGGTGCGCGCGTTCTGGCGGTGGTCACACCCAACAATCCGACCGGGGCCGTCTATCCGCCGGCGCTGCTACGCGAGCTTTTCCTGCTCTGCCGAAAATACGGAGCATGGCTGATCATCGACGAAACCTATCGCGACTTCCTTGCCGAGGGTTACGGGCCGCCGCATGCGCTTTTGTCCGAGCCGAGCTGGGAAGACACGCTCGTTCTGCTCTATAGTTTCTCCAAGTCCTTCTGCATTCCGGGCCATAGGCTCGGCGCGGTCACGGCAGGGCCGAAGCTTCTCGCCGAGATCACCAAGGTCATGGATAACATGCAGATCTGCGCGCCGCGCTCCGCGCAGCATGCCGTGGCCGCGGCGCTGCCCATACTCGCCGAACGGCGGGCCGGCAACCGGCTGGAGATCGCGCGCCGCGCGGACGCGCTGAAGAGCACCATGTCGGAATTGCCTGGCTGGGATATCGCGGCAATCGGCGCCTATTTCGCCTTCATCCGTCATCCCTTCGCCGATCAGCCCTCTGCTGCGGTTGCCGAGCGGCTGGCAAAACAGGCGGGCATCATCTCTATCCCCGGAAGCTATTTCGGTGAAGGGCAAGAACGCTACCTGCGCCTTGCCTTTGCCAATGCCGATGTTGCATCGATCGGTCTGCTGAGCGAACGCCTGCGGTGATGTGGGCTATGCCTTCACAAACCGGTTGACAGGCATCGAGAGCCCGAGATTTTCGCGAAGGGTCGAGCCTTCGTATTCTTCGCGGAAAAGCCCGCGACGGCGTAGTTCCGGCAGGACAAGCGTGACGAAGTCGTCAAGGCTTGCCGGCAAGGTCGGGA
The DNA here is from genome assembly GCA_036383055.1 of Rhizobium sp. Taxonomy (GTDB): domain Bacteria; phylum Pseudomonadota; class Alphaproteobacteria; order Rhizobiales; family Rhizobiaceae; genus Rhizobium. The sequence goes on from DASVPC010000180.1 coordinate 19,859, forward strand.
ACATCAGGATGAAACCGTCGGCGGCGCGCGTCTCGAACCATTCTTCCATGAAGTCGGCGATCTGCGTCGGCGTGCCGGTAATGCCGTTGCCGGTGTGCTTTTCCGCATAGTGGCGGATGAGTTCGCCGACCGTATGGCCGCTCTTGACGAAGTCGACGAGCTCGTCGAAAAGCGCGCGGGAGCCCTTGGGGGCGGCGGGCAGCCGGTCCATCGGGAAGGGCTGGTCCAGCGGCACGCCGCGTAGGTCCGCCTCGAGGAATTCGGACAGCATCAGCCGGCCGACATCCGGGTGCATCTTGTCGATCAGATAGTTGACCTTCGCTTGCGCCTCGGCCTCGGTCTCTCCGACATTAATGACGACGCCGGGCATGATCTTCAGATCGTTCGGGTCGCGTCCAAGGGCGGGCATGCGCTTCTTCACATTGTCGTAGAAGGCGCGGTTGCGGTCGATGTTGGAGGCGAGGCTGAAGACGATCTCGGCGGTGCGCGCCGCCATGTCCATGCCGGGCTCCGACCCACCGGCCTGCGCGATGATCGGCCGGCCCTGCGGCGAACGGGCGATGTTGAGTGGGCCGCGCACCTGGAAATGCTTACCCTTGTGGTTCAGCGTGTGATGCTTGGTCTTGTCGTAATAGATGCCGCTTTCCCGGTCGAGAAGCAGGGCGCCTTCCTCGAAACTGTCCCAGAGTCCGAAGACGACATCGACAAACTCGTTGCCCCGTTCATAGCGCAGGGCATGCGGGTCCAGCCCCTCGCGATTGAAGTTGTAGCCGGTCTCATCGTGATCGGAGGTCACGACGTTCCAGCAGGCGCGGCCGCCACTCAGGTGATCGATCGAGGCGAAGAGGCGGGCGACGTTGTAGGGCTCGTAATAGCTCGTGGAGACGGTGGCGACGAGGCCGAGGTTCTGGGTGGTGACCGACAGCGCCGAGAGCAGCGAAAGCGGCTCGAAGCGGTTCATCTTCGTTGGAATGCGCGCAAGCGCATCGGGATCACCGACGGCCGCGGCCGGCGAATCCGCCATGAACATGAAATCGAATTTCGCCGCTTCCGAGCGTTCCGCTACATCAAGAAGATGGTGGAAGTCATTGGCGCCATTGACATCGCTCTCGGGATGGAGCCAGGACGCCGGGTGAAAACCGAACGTATAGACAAAAGTGCCCAGCTTCATCTTGTCGGTGCGCGCCATGAAATACTTCCAATCTCGATCGTTGATGTCTGCATAAATTATCGCCACGCATGTTTTTTCATCAATATCGCTGAAGCTATCTTCCGTTTTAGTTTTTCTAAAACGTCATGATGGAGCGGAAATCCGCGCCTGCTGGCGGGAAATGGCAACAACCCAGTCGCGAAATGCTCCGCCATAGGGCTTTTGAAGAGCCGATCTGTCCCAGGCGAGGAAATAGCTTTCGCGCAGGGGGATCCTGATGTCGATGGGAATGACAAGCGTCTGGGCTTCCAGCTCATCGGTGATCATCGACATCTGCGCGAGAACGACACCCCGCTTGTTGACGGCGGCATCTATTGCGCTGCTCGAGAGGGTGAAGGACAGTCCAGGTGCCTTTTCCTTGAGCGATACGCCCATTTTCGCGGCGAATTCCGTCCAGCTGGGGTAGGGCGTAAAATGCCGCTCCCACTCAACGTGCAGCAACGGACGCGAGAGAAGCTCCGAAACCGAGGACTCCTGACCCTGTATCAAGGCCGGCGAGCAGGCGGGAACAACCCAGTCGCGGAACAGTTCGGCATAATGTTCGTGCTGGAGCACGTCCGACCCGTAGCTTATGCGGAAGTCGATCTCGTCGAAACCCATGCGGGGTTCCTTGTCGCGACCGATGATCCTGACATGCGCGTCCGGATGGAGAGCCTGCCAATCGAAGATACGCCGGCCGATCCATTTGTTGACCACGGAAGACAGCGCACTAAGCACCAGCGCATTCTCGTTGCGTGCGCGCTCCAGCTTCTGTTCAGCAACGGAAAATTGTTCGAAACCCTTCGATATCTCCTGATGGTAGAGCCTGCCCCATAGGGTGAGTTCGGCAGTGCGGCCGTTGCGCTCCAAAAGTGTGACGCCGAGGAAGCTTTCGATCTTGCGGACCTGCTGGCTGATTGCGCCGGGGGAGACCTTCAATTCCAGGGCCGCAGCCGTGACGCTGCCACAACGTCCCACAGCTTCGAAGGCCTGAAGTCCCTTAAGCGGAATGGTCTTGAAGGGGCGTTTGTCGGTCACGTCGCGCTTCTCCGGGCCATGTGGTCAGACGCATCCTTCTCGGTGGGTTGAAAGTCGCCGGCGAACTGAAAGCGGTCGCCGGGATGCGTGATCTCGACATAGGTGACGGTGCCGCCATTCTGCCATGTCTGGCGGATGAGGGTGAGACATGCCTCGCCGCGTTCGGTTTCAAGCAGGCGTGCCGTCGCCGCATCGGCCGAAACCGCACGGATGATATGCCTGGCCTTCGACCAGGGAACCTGCTCCAACAGCCATTTGGCCGGCGGCACGGAGGCAAAAGTCTCGTCTCTCGCAAGCGGCACCGCGTCGAGCATGATGATCCGCCGTTCGATGGCGTTGGGCTTGCCGTCGACCATATGCAGGCATTGAAGCCTCAGGATTTCCACACCCGCCGGCTCGCGCAGCAACGCGGCGTCGGACGCATCCAGCCTTTCGATCCTGCGCATCAACATCCGATAGTCGTGTTGATATCCGGCAAGCTCCGCTTCAGTGCTGATATCCTGGATATCCATCACCGTGCGGTCGATCTGTTGCGTAGCGACGAAGGAACCCGCCTTGCGCCGGCGCACGATCATGCCGCGCTCGGCCAGCGCAGACAGCGCCTTGTTGACCGTCATCCGCGAGCAGCGATATTCTGTAGCCAGTTCGTGCTCGATGGGGATGCGCTGGCCGGGCTGCCAGTCGCCGCTCATGATCCTTGTCTCGATATCTCGGTAGATTCTCTGATGAATTGAGACCAACACTTAACCTCGATCCAGCGACAGTGCTCAAATCCGGAAGCCAGCATCTGTCGCTGCCAACTTGGCCGCCCGGCACATTTTTTGCGTTCCTAGAGTTTTACATTGACAGTGTAGGCCTGCCTATATCTATTTGTATAGACAAAAGCGGGTCATAGAAGCCCGTTCGGCGGGAATACGCTGGGGAACTTGAACTCTTCCGCTGGAAGGGCAAAAAACTGGAGAGAAGACCATGAAGAAAAATTCATTGCTCAAGGGGCTGGTCGGCGCCGCGTTCCTGTTCGGGGCGACGCTTTCCGCGCATGCGGCCGACACGCTTGCAGCCGTTAAGGCGGCCGGCACCCTGAAGGTGGGGACCGAAACGGCTTTCGCGCCGTTCGACTTTATCGATGCCGGCGAACATGCCGGTTTGAACGTCGACCTTTTCGCCGAGATCGGCAAGGAACTCGGCGTAAAGATCGAGTGGGTGGCGCTTCCCTGGGACGGCGTTTTCCCCGCTCTCGAGGCCGGCAAGTTTGACATCGTCGCAGGCCCGGCGACGATCACCAAAAAGCGCATGGAGCGCTACCGCTTCACGCCGCCGATTGCCGAAGCCACCATCGCCATCCTCAAGAAGGCCGGTGACACCACGATCAACAAGCCGGAGGATATTGCCGGCAAGAAGATCGGCGTTGGCAAGGCAACGTCGCAGCTCGACCAGCTCAAGGAATTCTCCGATACGCTGCCGACAAAGGCGGAGATCCGCGAATATCCGGCCTTCACGGAATCCTACGCCGATCTGGCTGCCGGTCGCATCGCCGGCGTCGCCAACTCGCTGCCGAACATCGCTTTCGTTGCCAAGCAGCGCGAAGGCACGTTCGAAGTCGTGCTGCCGCCCTTCGGCAAGAAATCCTATTTCGGCTTCATCGGCCTGAAGGATGCCGACCACGCGCCATTGATGGACGCGGTCGACGCTGCTCTCCTGAAGATCAAGGCCGATGGACGCATGGCCACGCTGCAGAAGAAGTGGTTCGGTGCGAGCTTCGACACGCCGGATTCGATCAAAGACCCGGCATTCTGATAGGCCCGTCGGCAATCGATCATGCCTCTGCTTTCGCCGGGGCATGATCCGCGACTGTCAAGTGGACGACATCCGAACTTATGTCCTTCAAACTCTTTGAATTGTTGCTGCAGGCATCGATTTACACGGTGACGATCAGCGTCGTGTCGATCCTGATCGGCTTTGCGATCGCGATCCTGCTGTCGGGAATGCTCCTGTCGCAGCGGCGCCATTTCATGCTGCCTGCCCAGATTTTCATCAGCTTTTTCCGTGGCGTGCCGCTGCTTGTGCAACTGCTCTTGATCTACAATCTGCTGCCGGTTATCGGCATCAATGTGCCGAGCATCGTGGCGGCCATTATCGGCCTGTCGCTTTGCACGGCGGCCTATCAGGCGGAGAACCTGCGCGGCGGCTTCGCCAGCGTTCCCGTCGGCCTGGTCGAATCCGCCGAGATGGTCGGCCTTTCGCCCGGCCAGATCTTCCGTCGCATCAAGGTTCCGATCGCCCTGCGTCTGACCTTTCCAGCGCTCGTCAATGAAGCGATCCTCATTCTCAAGGCGTCTTCTCTGGTTTCCGTCGTCGGCATCGTCGAATTGACGCGCATGGCACAGGATCTTGCCGGCAGCACCTTCCTGCCGCTGCAGCTTTTCGCGTCCGCCGGCCTCATCTATCTGGCGATCAACTGGATCGTCGCGCTTGCCGGCGGCCTGATCGAGCGCCGCCTTCCGGGAGTGCCGCGATGAGCTTCGACATCAATGTCCTCCTTGACCAATGGCCGGCCATCGTCAGCGGTGCCGGCGTCACGATCATGATCTGGATTGTCGGTACGATCGCCGCCGCCATCATCGGTTTTCTGGTGGCTGTGGGACGGCAATATGGTGGCGTGCTGCTCGACAAGGCACTCGGTTTCGTCGTCGCGATCCTGCGCGGCACACCTTTCCTGATCCAGATCTTCCTAGTCTATTATGGTGGCCCGTTCGTCGGCCTGGCGCTCGATCCACTGCCGGCCGGGCTGATCGGCATTTCGATCTATGGCGCCGCCTATTTCAGCGAGATCTTCCGCTCCGGTTTCCAAGCCGTGCCCAGGGGCCATATCGAGGCAGGAGAATGCGTTGGGTTGACGCAGGGCCAGATTATCCGGCGTATCCTGCTGCCCGAAATGACCATGCTGGTGCTGCCGCCATCGCTCAACATGGCGATCATCCTGATGAAGGAAACGGCGGTGCTGTCGATCATCACCGTGCCGGAATTGACGGCGACGCTCAGCGCTATCGGATCGCAGCAATATGCTTTCGTCGAGGCGCTCTCCATGCTCGCGCTCTTCTATTGGGTGCTCGTCGAACTCACTGGTTGGCTTGGTAATCTCGCCGAAACGAAACTCTCCAGATTCAGGTTTTTCAACGCATGAGCGTCCCCGCAATCGCAGTCAGCAATCTCGTCAAGAAGTTCGGGGACTCCACCGTCCTGCACGGCATCGATGTCGAGATCGCGCAAGGCCAGGTCTCGTGCCTGATCGGTCCGTCCGGTTCCGGCAAGAGCACGCTTCTGCGCTGCATGGCCTTTCTTGAGGAGGCGACGCGCGGCACGATTGCGATCAATGGCGAGGTGCTTGGCTTTACCGAAAACGCTCAAGGCGTACGCGAACGCATTTCGGCCGCCACCAACCGGTCGATCCGTGCCCAGATCGGCATGGTCTTCCAGCAGTTCAATCTCTGGCCGCATATGACGGCACTCGGCAATGTCAGCGAGGCGCTAAAGACGGTGCACAAGATGAGCCGCAAGGCTGCCGAGGACCTGGCGATGGCGCAGCTCGTCAAGGTCGGGCTGGAAGCGCGGGCAGGGCACTATCCCTCGCAGCTTTCCGGCGGACAGCAGCAGCGTGTTGCCATTGCGCGTGCGCTGGCGCTGAAACCGAAGATCATGCTGTTCGACGAGCCTACCTCGTCGCTCGATCCGGAGCTGACGGGCGAGGTGCTGAACGTCATGCGCGATCTGGCGGCAGAGGGCATGACCATGGTGGTCGTCTCCCACGAGATCGGCTTTGCCGCGACCGTCGGCCAGCAGATCATCTTTCTCGATCACGGCAAGGTACTGTTTACCGGCGAACCGAAAGAGGTTTTCAAAAAGCCGAGAAACCCGCGTCTCGAACAGTTCCTGGACACCTATCTCGATCGCGGCGCCTCGATGCTTCTTTAGGCATGCGGCTCGCCGCGCGTGCCGGCTTTCAGCTATGGGAATACGCCTCTATGCCGGCCCTCTTCGGTCGACGAGGGCTGAGGCCGTTGCGGATGTCTCCTGAGCAAGGATGCGACGCCGCCATGCGACGCCGAAGGACAGCGCTCCAATTCAGCGGCAAGAAGCGTCACGGCCTCCGCCAACGCCTTCTCCGCCTCGGTAAACGGCAGCGCCAAGCCTTCCTCCCTTGCCTGACTATAGATTTCGGCTGAGGCGAGGACGCGCTCGGCAAGGTAAAGGCATTCGGGCGTCGGTTCGACAAGCTGCAAGGCGAGCCGGAGGTTGAAGGCGACCTGAAGGACGAAGGCCGAGGCCGAGAAATCCGCAACGGCGCCGGGCGGTTTCGCGTGATCGAGATACGTCTTCCAATGCCTGTTCATTTTGGAGCCTTTCGCACTACAGCTGTCCTGCAATGCCATCCAGCGCTCTGGATGCTCAGCATCGTTCTCCTGACCACCGCGCCGAAGGCGGATGGATAACTCATGGTGTCCATGACAAATTGCCCCGTTTTCGCCCGCGACAGGGCACGATGACGGACGTTCATCCGCATCATCCCTTGTCTGGTTCATCCGCTACCCTGCAAGCAGTAGTAACCGGGGGGGAGACGCTCTTTCAATCTAGGTCTTCGCCATCGGGGCTTCAGTCGAGTTGACCTTAGGACCTTGGTCTGATGGCGGATTGGGCGAAGGTCCCGATAGGGCTTGCAAAAAGCCCGACATTAGCGTTTTAGCACGGACAAGTGTTGACGCCTGCGTCGCAGAAGCGATCTGATGTCGTTGTGGAGACACTGTCTCAAACGCAATGGCTGGCGAATCTCTCCCGGCTCTTTAGTTCATGCATCCGAAAGCCTGTGAAAAGCTCATGTCTTTACGCGGAAAGTCGATCTCTGTTTCTCTCTGCACTCTGATTGCGCTGGTGCTTACCGCAGCTCCCTACCGCGTCGAGATTCACGGATCATCCGTCGGACTTGTCGTACAAACCGCCGACGCGAAAGGCGGGAATGGCAATGGAGGAGGCAACGGCGGCAACGGTAATGGTGGCGGCAATAGCGGGAACGGGGGTGGAAATGGGGGCAGTAACAGCAATGGCAACGGCAACGGCAACAGTAATGGTAATGGTAATGGTAATGGGAACGGGAACGGTAGTGGCAAAAGCTCCAGCGGAAAAAGCGCGAAGCAAAGCCAGGACAAAACCGATACTGCAACCAGTTCAGACGATGCGTCGATGGAGGTTGAGCACACCGACGGCATGAGCGAAGCCATCCAGAACGGACGTTATGTCATGAAGGATTCGAAAGGGCGCACCATCATCAATCGCAGCGCGACGACCGCCGACCAGAAACGACTGAAATCCTTTCAGCACTAACCGTTTCTTTCCTGCGCGTCGCGAAACGCCATTGCCGCCTCCGTGCGGTTCGCGACGCCCAGCTTCGTGAAGATCTGGGTCATATGATGCTTCACTGTCTTCTCGTGGAGATCCAGCTTGAGCCCGATCTGCTTGTTGCTCAAGCCGGTTGCGACAAGCTGAAGCACTTCGCTTTCCCGGTCCGTCAGTTCGCGGATAAAATCCGCCTTCGCCGGCGCAGCGCCCTGGCCGGAGATCAGGCGGGCGGAAAGGGTCGGCGCGACATAGGTTTCACCCGAGGCCACCGTGCGGAGGATCTCGACCAGTGTCCTCGATCCAACACCCTTCAAGACATATCCCTTTGCCCCGCTTCTCAGCGCCGTCGTTACATCGTCGCTTGCTTCGGAGACCGTCAGCATGACGATTTTCTGGTCCGGCACATGCTCGAGGATCAGCGGGATCGCTTCCAGCCCTCCACCGGGCATGGAGATATCCATCAACAGAACATCCGGGCGCGCTTCTGTGGCTATGCGAACGGCGTCGTCTCTCGTACTGCCTTCTCCCACAATCGAAAAACCGCCAATCTCGACGAGGCTGCGAACGACGCCTTCACGAAACAGCGGATGATCGTCGATGACCGCTAGGCTGATTGCTGTCGTCATGTCTGTTCCATTTCCATCGCGCTGAGCGACATCCGAACGATGGTTCCGTCCTTGGAGGAACTGAGCTCGAACGTGCCGCCAACACTCTCCACTCTTTCCCTGATGCCCACCAAACCAAGGCTGCTCTCAGGAATACGCGCCGGATCGAAACCCGGCCCATCATCTGATACCGCAATCGTGACGTGTTTGCCATCGGCACCCTGGTCAACCCGCTGTGCCGCGCCGTCGCCGTGACGATAGCCATTGTTCAACGCCTCCTGGACGAAGCGATAGATGCAAATCTTGGCGGAGGTCGAAAGCTCCTGCGCCGTGTCGGAAAAGGATAGGCCGACCACGGTTCCGGTGCGCTGCTCGTGGGCGCGAACTGCGCGTTGCAGCAGCTCCGAGAGGTTCGCCGCCTCGATCTGCGGCAGGACGAGTCCGCTGCAGATGCTTCTGATTTCCGCCATGGCGTCGTCGAGGCTCGATTTGATTGCGGCAAGCGACTGCTCCCGTTCCCGCGCCGGCGCGGCCCGGTTTGTCAGGGCCTCGCTGTCCAGTCTCAACGATGCATAGGCGACGAGCTGCGCTGGGCCGTCATGCAGATCGGCACCGATGCGCCTGAGATAGCTTTCGTTGAGAGCGGCGGCGCGTTGCGAGGCTCTTTCAACGCGGGTGCGCAGGACCTCGTTCTGCTGCAGGAGAGCCGACAATTCGCCGATGCGCGCCTTGAGCGCGCCCCGCTGGCTTTCGATCGTCCGGCTTCCGCGAAGCACGATCATCGACAGGATAAGGAAGAAGGCGAGGGTGAACACGCCGACGGCCAGCCAGCTTCGGAAGCGCGCCCGGTTCAAGCTGCGCTGGAAATCATAGGCAACTTCGTGAAATTCCGAGACCGCGACGACCTTGCCCGACCAGGGTTGGAGGACGGGATTGTATATCTCCAGGAGCGGCTTGCCACTGTCGCGCTCGGCTGAGCTTTCGACGCCGCCGAGCTGATTGAACTGCGCCGTCATCGTGCCGGAAAAGGCCGTCTTCAGATCATCGCTCAGCGGGAACTGCTTTCCCATCAGGTTCTTCTCGTTGGAGTAGAGAACGGTGCCGTCGCTGCGCCAGAGGCGAAAGGACATCAGGCGACTGCCAAGCGCCCCTTCGCCGAGCGTTTCATCCAGTGCGCGCGTCACCGTATCGTCCAGCATCCGGGTTGTCTGCATATCCGGGAGAAGCGGCGCGATAACGCTGTCGACATAAAGGGCGGTGCTGGCGGCGGAGTTCCGTGTGACGGCATCCTCGATGAGGCTGGTGACGACGGCGCCGACGACAAGCATGGCGCAGGCGGCAACGAGGCCGCCGATCAGCAGGAATTGCCGTGCCAGGGATTGGGAGTTCCAGCCGGCGATCAAACGAACCGGCGACAACAGTAATTTGAGATTTGTCTGCATGTCTGGCTACTTTCAGCAATGATCATCCAAATGCCGGCGGATCCCAGGATTGATGCAGCTTCCCATCGATCGTGCCCCTGGACTTTCAGCCATCGGCAATCAGGCTAAGGTCTGATCCCCTGAGGCATTGGTCCGTCCCCCGTGGAAACTTCCATTTCCAGCAATATTATGGCGAGCAGCATGAATGCTCGTCCGCGTGGCAGTTGCACCGCGCGACAGGAGCATAGTCTGGAATGAGAGGAATATGCAGATGAAAATCAGGTCAGCCTTTGGAACGACTGCTGTTGCCTTGGCATTGGCTGTCGCTCCGGCAGCCGGCGGCGCCCTCGGTTTTGCAAACATGGCCTATGCCAAGGGCGGCAACGGCAATGGAGGAGGCAACGGCGGTGGCAATGGAAATGGCGGGAGTCACGGCAGCAGCAATTCCAGCCATGGAACATCTAGTGCCGCGCAATCGGATGACAGCGATGCCACTGATGGAAGCCTTGGGAGCCTGAAACACACGGCGCATTCCTCAAAGTCCGCGGCCGCGAACAGGAAACTCGAAAAGACGAGCTCCACGAAAGCGAAGACGGCGGCAGCGGAGCTTGGCAGCCTCAATTCCCTGAAGCGGAATTATCATGCCTATATGAATTCGAAGGATCCGAAGATGGCGGCGATCAGGGCCTATGTCATGGACTATGCCGAGTTCGAACTCAAGAACGGCACCAATGCCGTGCCGACGGACCCGGCCCTTAGCGATGAGGCGCTGCGCTCGGCTCTGACTCAGGCGTCGAAGACAGGTGTCGTAACCGACAAGACGCTGGCGGAAGCCAAGGGTATTCTGGGCGTTGGTCCTGCTGTCGGGAAAATAGACCAGGTGCGCGACGCGTTGGAGCAGCCCACAGCCACAACGACATCCGCGAACTGAACGGCCTGATGGAAAAGCAGAGCCGGCAGTCGCTGATCCGCGATTGCCGCCTTTTCTGTATCAGGCGGCCTGACGCGCCTTGGAGGGGCGGGTGGCGGCGGCCTTTTCGACCATGGCGGTGACTTCGGCGCGGCGGGCGCCGGATAGCGGCAGGCGCGGCATGCGGACGCGCTCGGAGCCGCGGCCCATGATCTGCTCGGCAAGCTTGATCGACTGCACGAGATCATGCTCGGCATCGAGATGCAGAAGCGGCATGAACCAGCGATAGATCTTGCGGGCTTCTTCCCAATCACCGCGTTCGGCGGCGGCGACGAGCTGTACGGATTCCTGCGGGAAAGCGCTGGTCAGGCCGGAGACCCAGCCCTTGGCACCGAGCATCAGGCCTTCAAGCGCGACATCGTCGAGACCTGCGAAAATATCGAAGCGGTCGCCGAAAGCATTGATGAGGTCTGTGAAGCGGCGCGGATCGGGCGCACTTTCCTTGACGGCCTTGATGTTCGGCACGTCAGCCAGCGCCTGCAACACGTCGGCGCCGATATTGACGCGGTAGGCCGGCGGATTGTTGTAGAGCATGATCGGCAGCGAGGTCGCTTCGGCGACGGTGCGGAAATGCGCGATCAGCTCCTCCGGCTTCGGCACATAGACCATGGCCGGCAGGAGCATCAGGCCATCGGCGCCAAGCTTCTCGGCATCACGGGCATAGGCAACCGCACGGCGCGTATCCAGTTCGGAGACGCCGGTGACGACGGGAACGCGGCCGTTGACCACCTCGACCGCCGCCTTCAGGATCGTGCGCTTTTCCTCCGGGTCGAGCGAGTTGTTCTCGCCGCAGGTACCCATGACGATCAGCCCGTTGACGCCGTCATTGACCAGCGCGTCCTGAACACCCTGCGTGGCTGCGAGATCCACGGACAAATCTTCCTTGAACTGCGTCGTTACGGCGGGAAATACGCCCTTCCATCCAGTCGTCATCGCTTGATCCTCTTCGAAAGCTGACGGCGTTATATACAAACTGTCGACAAAGCTCAAGAAGCGGGCTAGAAAAGTTTCGGGAAGGGCAGGCAGTCTTGCGGAGCCCTGCCGAAACGACATACGAAGATGCGGGTCGCGAGGGACAACCGAATGCAGAACGATGCGGAAAATGTGCGCGTGCGCGGATCGGGCACGCAAAGCGTCTATGCCGCGCTGCGCCGGGAAATCCTGTCGATGGCGCTCGATCCCGGCAGCCCGCTTGACGAGATGCGGCTGTCGGAGCGCTTCAAGATGTCGAGAACGCCGATCCGCGAGGCGTTGCTACGACTTGTTGGCGAGGGGTTGGTCACGACCCTGCCGAACAGGAACACGATCGTGGCGACCATCGATTTCGCCAGCCTGCCCACCTATTTCGAAGCCCTGACGCTGATGTATCGCGTCACCACACGGGGTGCGGCTGAACGGCGGGATGCCGGGATCATGACGACTATCCGCGCCCATCAGCAGGATTTCGCCGACGCCGTCCTTGCCCGCGATGCCTATGCGATGATCGAGGCAAACCGCGAATTTCACGTCGCGATCGCCGAGCTTGCCGGCAATGCCTATTACACCACCTTTTTCGCCCGTCTCCTCGACGAAGGCCGGCGTATTCTTCGCCTCTATTATTCGACATTCGATGATCGCCTGCCGCGCCAATATGTCGATGAGCATGAGGAGATGATCGACGCGATCGAAGCAGGCGATGTCGAGCGCGCCGACCGGTTGGCGATCGATCATGCCGCGCAGATCGTCCGGCAGATCCAAGACTATGTCGCCCGCAACCTGGACCGGCCGGTGGCGATCAAACTGTCCTAAAAGCCCCCTCATATATCCACCTCTCGATCGAATGGATTGGAAAACAGCATGCCCTGGCAGCATCCCGTACCCCGCATAACTGAGGACGAGAGACAGCTTCGCCTCTCGAAGCTCCGCCAGTCCATCGAGGCCGAAGGTTTGGCTGGCATGCTGTTCGGGCCAACCGAGAGCCTGCGCTACTTTACGGGGCTGGTCTGGCATCTGAGCGAACGGTTTCTCGGCGCGCTCGTGACCCCGACCGCGCTCTACTACATCGTTCCGGGCTTTGAGCGCAGTCGTGTCGAGACGCTGCCGCATCTGCCCGGAGAGATCCTGGTTTGGCAGGAGGAGGAAAGCAGCGTTGCCCTGATCTCCAGTCTTGTCGGCGGCTCCGACAAGCTGGCTCTCGATGATGATCTGCCGCTTTTCTTCTACCACGCGCTAGCCGCCGAAATCGGCGTCGAAAGGCTGACGGATGGCGGGCGGTTGACCCGTAATCTGCGCCGGATCAAATCGCCGGCGGAGATCGCTCTTATTCAATATGCGATGGAGCTGACGCTCGATATCCACAAGCAGGCGCATGCGCTTCTGAAGCCGGGGATCAAGGCATCCGAGGTGGTGGATTTTATCGACCGCCGACATCGCCAGGCCGGCGCCGATGGCGGCTCGACCTTCTGCATCGTCTCCTTCGGCGCGGCAACCTCGCTTCCGCATGGGGCGGATGGCGACCAGACCCTCGCCGACGGCGACGTCGTTCTCGTCGACACCGGCTGCCGGCTCGATGGCTACCATTCGGACATCACCCGAACCTACACTCTGGAGAGCGACAACAAGGAATTTGAACGGGCCTGGGCGATCGAGCGCGAGGCGCAACAGGCCGTCTTCGACGCGGCCCAGTTAGGAATTGCGTGTTCTAGTCTCGATGACGCGGCACGCGCGGTGCTTGCGAAGCATTCGCTCGGCCCGGACTATCACTTGCCCGGTTTGCCTCACCGCGCCGGCCATGGGCTCGGCCTCGAAATCCACGAAGAGCCCTATATCGCCCGTGGCAACGGGACAGTGCTTGCCGCCGGCATGTGTTTCTCCAACGAGCCGATGATCGTCTTTCCGGAAAAATTCGGCATCCGGCTGGAAGACCATATCTACATGACGGAAGCTGGGCCGCGCTGGTTCACCACGCCGGCAAAAGGGCCGACCGAACCCTTTGCCGATTGACGAAGGCGCTTCACTCCGGGCATGTTGAGCAAGGTATTCCTTGGCTCACACAGCCCGTTTTCCGTCTTCGTCGAACACATGCAGATGCTGCGCCGGGAACGATACGTTCACTTCCGGGCCTGCGGTCAGCGCCTCGCGATTGAGCGTGAATACCTTGAACGGCAGGCCGTGCAGCGACAGGTGAAGGATAATGCCGAAGCCCGTCGGTTCGATCAGCTCAACATTGGCCCTGAGATCGGTGTCATCTGACGACAGAACTACATGCTCGGGCCGAATTCCCACGGTTGCCTTGGCGCCGACCGGCAGGTTCAGCGGTGCCGGCAACGGGACGGTGGTTCCGTCCTTCAGCCTCATGCCGTCAGCCTCGTAAGTCGCATCGAGGAAATTCATCCCCGGCGAGCCGATGAAGCCGGCAACGAAGAGATTGGCGGGGCGATCGTAAAGTTCGAGCGGACTGCCGACCTGCTGCACCACCCCGCCATGCATGGCAACGATCCGGTCCGCCAGCGTCATTGCCTCGATCTGATCGTGGGTCACGTAGATCGATGTCGCTTTCAGATCGCCATGCAACTTTTTGATTTCAGCACGCATCTGCTCGCGCAGGCGTGCGTCCAGGTTCGAAAGCGGCTCGTCGAAGAGGAAGGCTTTCGGCTGACGCACGATGGCGCGGCCCATGGCGACTCGCTGGCGCTGGCCGCCGGAAAGCGCCTTGGGGCGACGTTCGAGCAGCGGATCGAGGCCGAGCTTGGATGCGGCGGCCGCGACGGTACTCGCAATCTTGTCCTTGGCGGTCTTCCGGAGCTTGAGACTGTAGCTCATGTTGCCGGCGACGTTCATGTGCGGATAGAGCGCATAGGACTGGAACACCATGGCGATGTCGCGGTCCTTCGGATGCAATTCGTTGACGCGCTTGTTCGCAATGCGAACCTCACCGCCACTGATGTCCTCGAGACCGGCGATCATCCGGAGCAGCGTGGACTTGCCGCATCCCGACGGCCCGACGAGAACGACGAATTCGCCATCCTCGATCTGGAGATCGATGTCGTGCAGCACCTGCACATGCCCATAGGCTTTTCTGACGTTCTTAATATCGATCGATGCCATTTGACTAACCCTTGACCGCGCCGGCCGTCAGGCCCTGCACAAGATAACGCTGGATGAGCAGGAAGAAGAGGCAGGCCGGAACGAGCGCCATGACGCCCGCCGCCATCATCTGCCCGAAATCCACGGAGAATTTCGAAACGAAGGTGAGAAGCCCGACCGGGAAGGTCGCTGCCTGATTGCCGTTGATAAGCATCAGGGCGAATAGCAGCTCGCTCCAGGCGGCCGTGAAAACGAAACCAAGTGTCGCGGCGATACCGGGCAGCGTCAGCGGCAGGATGATCTGCCGAAATGCGGTGAATTGCGTCGCACCGTCGATCATCGCCGCCTCTTCCAGGTCCTTCGGAATGCCGTCGAAGAAGGACTGCATCAGGAAGGTTGCGAAGGGCACGTTGAAGGCCGTGTAGACAATGACGAGGCCGGTCAGGCTGTTCGTCAGATGCAGCGGCGTCAGGATCTTGAAGATCGGCGCCACCAGCATCACCAGCGGGAACATCTGGGTGAGCAGCATCAGCGCCACGATCCAGTATTTGGCGCGAAAGTTGAAGCGCGAGAGCGCATAGCCGGAGAGCGATGCGCAGATGGTCACCGCAATCGCCGTCGATCCGGAGACGATCAGGCTGTTCTTGAAGAATGTCGGGAAGTCGCTGTGTTGCAGCACGAAAGCGTAGTGCTCCCACGTCGTGCGCGACGGCCACATACGCACGCCTTCCGTATAAAGCAGGTCGTTCGGCGTCAGCGAGACCTTGAACAGCCAGAAAAGCGGGAAGAGCGCGAAGACGACATAGCAGAGGATCGCCAGGCGATGCGCGATGGTGGGGAGAATGGATCGTCTCATGGCTCAATCCTTGTTCAGCA
>DASVPC010000181.1:0-14793 GCA_036383055.1 Rhizobium sp.
ATGAAGAGATAGGAGAGCGACAGCTCCGTCTTCATCTCGACAAGGAGATTGAGGATCTGCGCCTGGATCGAAAGATCAAGCGCAGATACCGGTTCGTCGCAGATCACCAGTTCCGGCTGCAGGATCAGCGCGCGCGCGATACCGATGCGCTGGCGTTGGCCGCCGGAGAATTCATGCGGATAGCGGTCCAGCGCATCCGGCGGCAGGCCGACATGCTCGACCATGGACGCAGCGATCTGATCGCGTCGCCTGCGGTCGCCGATACCGTGAACGGCGAGCGGCGCCGTCAGGATCGCTCGGATCGTCTGGCGCGGATTGAGCGAGGCGAATGGATCCTGGAAGATCATCTGGATATTGCGGCGGATGGAGCGCAGTTCTTTTGCGGACATCGCCGAGACATCGCGGCCCTTGAAGGTCACCCGGCCGGACGACGGGTTGACGAGCCGCATCAACGACTTGCCGAGCGTGGACTTGCCGCAGCCGGATTCGCCGACGAGCGCCACCGTCTCGCCCTCGCCGATCTCCAGCGAGACATCGTCGACGGCTCGAACCGTACCGACCGTCGCGGAATAATGTGTCGAAAGCCTATCGACTGATAGCAACGGCATGTGCGGCCTCCGTCAACGAGGAACCAAAGGGACAGGCAACCTGCCGTCCGGCCGGAAGATCGAGCAGCAGGGGGACAGACGCGGAGCATGAAGGACGCGCCACCGGACAGCGGGGCCGGAACGAACAGCCCTTCTCGCCCGCAGCCGATACGACCGAACCCGGAATTTCCGAAAGCGGCCCGTCGCGATAATGATAGTCGGCGTTCAGACGCGGCGAGGCGGCAAGCAAGCCTTGCGTATAGGGATGGAAGGGCGTCTCGAAGACCACATCCGGTAAGCCTTCCTCGACCTTGCGGCCCGCATACATGACGACGACGCGATCGGCCCATTGGGCGACAATGCCGAGATCGTGGGTGATGAGGATGACCGCCATGTTCAGCTTGCTGCGCAGATCGTCGAGCAATTGCAGCACCTGTGCCTGGATGGTCACATCGAGCGCCGTTGTCGCCTCGTCGGCAATCAGCAGCTTCGGATCGCAGGCAACGGCGATCGCGATCATCACGCGCTGACGCATGCCACCGGACAGCTGATGCGGATAGTCGTCGACGCGACGGGCGGCATCGGGAATGCTGACGAGATCGAGCAGCTCGATGGCGCGCGCCCTCGCCTGCTTGCGGCTCAGATTTTCGTGGATGCGCAGGACCTCAATGATCTGGTCTCCGATCGTCAGCACCGGGTTGAGCGACGTCATCGGCTCCTGAAAGATCATGGCGATGTCGCGACCGCGAATGCGGCGCAGTTCCTTCTCCGGCAGCGTCAAGAGGTCCTGACCATTGAAAAGGATCTGGCCACCGGCTTTCGCCTGGCGCGGCAGCAGCCCCATCAACCCGAGCGCCGTCAGCGATTTGCCCGAACCGGATTCACCGACGATCGCCAGCATCTCGCCTGATGTCACGGAGAAGCTGACGCCTTTTACGGGTTCCGCCGCGGCAAAGCGGACGGAGAAATCTCTGACATCGAGAAGCACAGGCATCAGCGCTCCTCCGCAAAACGGGGATTGAGCGCATCGTTCAGCCCATCACCGATCAGATTGAGCGCGAGGACGGTGAAAACGATGGCAAGGCCGGGCAAGGCGGTCAGGTACCAGGCGGTGCGGATGACGTCGCGGCCGGAACCGATCATCGAGCCCCAGGAGACCTGGTTCGGATCGCCGAGCCCCATGAAGGACAGCGCCGATTCCATCAGGATCGCGCTTGCGACCATCACCGAGGAGGTGACGATCAGCGGCGGCAGCGCATTCGGCAGGATTTCGCGGAAGATGATGCGGGCGTGCCCGAAACCGAGACTACGGGCGGCCAGCACATAATCCTTTTCGCGGATGGCGCGGAATTCCGCTCGCGTCAGGCGCGCGACCGTCGGCCAGCTGACGAGAGCGATCGCGACCGTCACGGTCGTCGTGGTCGGCTGCGCGATCGCCACGAGTACCACGAGCAAGACGAAGCTCGGTATCGTCTGGAAGATCTCGATGAGTTTGACGAGCAGATCATCGACCAGCCCGCCGAAATAGCCGGCAAGCGCACCGATCGTGATGCCGGCGCCAAGTCCGAGCAGGGTCGCGGCAATGCCGACCAGCAGCGATATCCGCGCGCCGTGCAGGATGCCGGCAAGCACATCGCGGCCCATCGAATCGGTGCCGAGCGGATAGGCGGCATTCTGCCCCGGCCACAGAAAGGGGCGCGAGACCATTTCCATCGGATCGCCGGGATAGAAGACTGGGGCAAACAGCGCCGCAAGCGCTACCGTCGCCAGGAAGGCAAGGCCAAACAGCGCGTTGGGATTGGCGAGGAAGACCTTCACCTCCCGCCGTGTACCGCGCCACCGCAGCTTTCCGACGGAGGCAACACGCGCGTCCGGCGCATGGATATGAGTCCAGCGCCCGACAGGACGCGGCTCGGCGGCAGGTTCCGGCTCGTTCGGTACCGCCGCGACCTCAATCGGCTGCTCATCGGCAAAGGATCTAAGCGTGTGCGTATTCATCGGCTTGCTCCGATTCTGGGGTCGAGCCAGGCTTGCAGAAGGTCGACGGCCGCATTTGCGACGATCACGAGGAAGGAGGAGAGAAGCAGGATCCCGAGCAGCACGCTGAAATCGCGGGCCATGACGGCCTCGAAAGCCAAGCGCCCAAGCCCAGGCCAGCTATAGACCGTCTCCACCACCACGGCGCCACCAAGCATGCCGCCGAAGTGCATCCCGGCCATCGTCGTGATCGGGATCAGCGCATTGCGCAGCACATGTCGCGTTGTCACGAAGAAGGGCGAAACGCCCTTGGCGCGCGCCGTGCGGACAAAATCCTGCGACTTGACTTCAAGCATGGAGGCCCGCGTCAGCCGCGCGTAGATCGCCAGATAGAATAGAGACAGCGATGTCGCCGGCAAGACCATGTAGCGGGCGCGATCAAGCAGCGCCGGCAGGCCGGTCAGCCGTGAACCGATGGTACTGTCACCGCCGCTCGGCAGCCAGCCAAGCGTCACGGAGAAAAGCAGGATCAACATCAGGCCGATCCAGAATCCCGGGATCGAATAGAACAGCAGCGACACGATGGATATCAGCCGGTCCGGAATCCGCCCCGCGAAACTCGCCATCAGCGACCCCAGGATCAGGCCGACGGTGATTGCAATCGTCAGCGCCGCCAGCATCAGCATCAACGTCCCCGGCAGGCGCTGCCCAATCAGGTCCGCCACCGGCATGCCGTAGCGCGGCGAGAAGCCGAGGCTGAAATGCGCGAGGTTGTTGAGGTAGTTTCCAAGCTGCACCAGGATGGGATTGTCGAGGCCGAACCGCGACCGCAGGGCCGCCATGGATTCGACCGTCGCCGAGCCAGCTTCCGCCGCCATGACATCGGCGGCGTCACCCGGCGCGAGCTTCAGCAGGAAGAAATTGAGGATGACGATCCCGAGCATCGTCGGCACGGCCTGGATTACCGTCCGCCGGATTGTTCGTGCGATACGTCTATAGGCTGACACCGCGCTTCACCTCGCAACTGCTATGGCTGCCGTTTCGCGGCACCGCAATAATAGTTGACTAAATCTGTGGATTTTGTCAAATCTACTTTAGCAAATAATTCTTACATCAACTCACAAATCGCGGATTTACCGCACAACAAACCCACATATCCAGAAAATATTAGCATAAAATATCAACATGCGTGCCTGCCGAGGTAAAAAGCTCTACTGCAACAAACTTCCGCAGAAAGTGACGTCAGCAGGGTGCGGCCGAGGGCCACAAGTTGAAGGCTTGAAGCTCATGACCTGCTTCCGCCGCCCGGCAGCAGCCTGACCAATGCCTATGTCGCAATCGCCGGACCGATACTGAAACGCTGGAAAGCAGAAAGACGCCATGTCCATCCAACATCAACCGGGCTCCTTCGTCGGACTACCGAAATTCGCTGCTCCCACCGACTTTCCGGATAGCCCACTGTCGCAGGCGTTGAGGCAGCCGGTGCTGCTCGGCCTCTTCCTGCCGATTCAGGCCGGCGGCTGGACGCAATCGACGCTGGAGCGCTCGACCGACTGGCGCTTCGACTACAACAAGGCACTGACGCTCAGGGCGGAAGAGCTGGGCTTCGATCTGGTCTTTGCCCTGTCGCAATGGCTGCCGAAGGGCGGATATGGCGGCGTCTTCGACGGCCAGGCGCTCGACAGCTTCGTTTCGATCGCAGCACTTGCCGGCCTCACGAAGAAGATCATGCTGATCTCCACCATGCATGTGCTCTACGGCCCCTGGCATCCGCTGCATCTCGCCAAATTCGGCGCAACGCTCGACCACATCACCGGCGGGCGCTGGGGCATCAACGTCGTCACCGGCCATCGCGCCGTCGAGCACGAAATGTTCGGCTGGCCACGGATCGAGCACGACAAGCGCTATGATCTCGCCGCCGAATTTCTCGAAGTCGTGCAGCGGCTTTGGAGCGACACCGAGAACTTCTCTTACGAGGGTGAGAGCAGCTGGAAGCTCGGCGGCGGCTTCGTGACGCCGAAGCCGAATTACGGCCGGCCGATCCTGGTGAACGCGACCGGCTCCGATGCCGGGATCGCCTTTGCCGGCCGCTATTCCGATATCGTCTTCATCACCAGCCCGACCGGCGCCGACATCGACAGCGCGCTGCAATCCCTGCCCGCCCACACCAGGCGGGTCAAGGATGCAGCAGCCAGCGTCGGGCGCAGCGTCCGCACGCTTCTCAATCCGATGGTCATCTGCAGGCCGACCGAAAAGGAGGCCTGGGCGCTCGCCGACAGGATAGTCGACCATGCCGACCGGCGTTCGCCACTAGGCTTCCAATCGCTGAATTCCGACGCGCATGCCTGGAAAGGCCGCGACGCCGAGGATCCCTATCGCTTCATCGGCGGCAATATCCGCGTCATCGGCTCGCCGGAACAGGTGGTCGATCAATTCGTCAAGCTGAAGGCCGCCCGCGTCGACGGCCTTCAGCTCAGCTTCTTCGATTTCCGCGACGACCTCGAATTTTTCGGCAGCGATATCCTGCCGTTGATGAAGCAAGCGGGCCTGCGCAACTGAAAGGGATGACCATGACGAGCAATGCCATTTCCGAAATCTGGTACACACGCTGCCCCGTCCCGACGCCCGTCGGCCTCGCGGCGCAGCTCGGCTATCTGGAAGAGACCTTCCGCAAGGACGGCGTGACGCTGAAATCCATCATCGATTCGCTGGATCGCAACGTCCGTCAGAGTCATTTCAACCACACACTCGACTGGTCGTTTCGCCATGGCGGCAACGTGCCGCCGATCCGCGCACGATCGGAAGGCCGCCGCACGCGTCTTGTCGGGATCACCTGGACGGACGAGTTCCAGGCGATCATCACTCTGCCGGGAACCGGCATCAAGACCACAAGGGATCTGAAAGGGCGTCGTTTCGGCATTCCACGCCGTCCCGAAGGCATTGTCGACTTCATGCGCGCGACGGCACTGAAAGGACTTGTTTCGGCGCTGTCGCTCGAGGGTCTCACCCATACCGATGTCGAAATCGTCGAGATCGCGTTGACGGATTCCGTCCTGGCGAGCCAGGAAGGTCCGTCTCTGTTCGGGTTAAAACGCCGGCAGGCTTTCGGTGAGGAAGTCGCCGCCCTGATCCGGGGAGAGGTCGATGCGATCTACGTCAAGGGAACCGCGGGCATCAACGTCGCCAATCTGATCGGCGCCGTTCAGGTCGCCGAATTCGGCTTCCATCCCGATCCAAAAATCCGCATCAATTCCGGCTCGCCGCGCGTGCTGACGGTGGACGACCTGCTGGCTGAGGAACGTCCCGATCTCGTCCGCCGGTTACTCGAGGCGATCTTCAAGGCGAGCGCCTGGGCCGAAGCCCACCCGGAAGAGACCCGCCGTTTCGTTGCGCGCGAAGCGGGCGCAACCGAGGAGCAGGTCCTTGCCGCCAACGGGCCGGACATCCATCGCCACCTCGGTCTCGGCCTGGAACCGAAGCTCGTCGAAGCCGTCGGACATTACAAGGACTTCCTGCGCGATTGGGGCTTCCTTGCCGAGGATTTTTCGGTCGCCGAATGGGTCGATCGCCGTCACATCGATGCTTTCGACGCCCGCGCCGTCGCGTGATCCGGAAGGCTTGCTCTCGCTATGACACAGGAATTCAACGATCTGATCGGCAAGGTAAAGAACCTTGCCGATGATTTTGCCTTGCGCGCCGCCCATCACGATGCGAGCGGTGACTTCCCGTTTGACAATTTTCGCACGCTGTTCGATGCCGGCCTCCTCGGGCTGGTGACGGCGCGGGAGCATGGCGGCTTGGGAAGCGGTCTTGCCGACGCACAGGCCGTGATCAGCGAGATCGCGCGTGGCGAGCCTTCGACGGCGCTGGTGCTCGCCATGCACTACAATAGCCACTATTCCATTCGTCGCTTCGGCAAATGGGCGCCACACCTTGCCGGCCGGGTGCTGTCGGCAAACCGTCACGAAGTTGCCCTGATCAACAGTGCCCAGGCGGAGCCGCGCATCGGTTCGCCGGCGCACGGCGCATTACCGGAAACGATCGCCCGCCGCGATGGCGACCGCTGGCGCATCACCGGTCGGAAGAGCTATGTCACCGGCATCCCGATCCTGAAATGGGTCTCCGTGCTGGCGCTGACGGATGAAGAGCAGCCTCGCCTCGCATCCTTCCTCGTACCCACCGATGCGCCGGGCCTCACGATCGAGAAGACGTGGAATGCCGCCGGCATGCATGCGACGGCAAGCGACGACATCATTCTTGACGATGTCTCCGTCCCCTTCAACGACCTTATCGAAGCTCAGCCGGCATCAGAGCCGATCCGTCGCGAGGAGCACGCCACGGCCTTCTTCTTCTCGCTCATCGGCGCCGTCTACCACGGCGTTGCCAGATCGGCGCGCGACCGCCTGCTCGCCTTCACCGCCCGCCACACGCCGGCAAGCCTCGGGGCGCCGATCTCCACGGTACCCCGCATTCAGGATGGTCTCGGCGAAATCGAGGTGAGGCTCGCGACGAACGCACGGCTACTGCGCTCGCTCGGCGAAGATGTCGATGCCGGTAAGGCGGTCGGAATGGACGGCATGAACGTTCGCCATGTCGTCATCGACAACGCCGTCGCCGTCACCAGCCTCGCGCTCGACCTGGCCGGCAATCCCGGCCTTGATCGCGATTTCCAGCTCGAACGGCATCACCGGGACGCTATCACCGCTCGATCGCACGCGCCGCAAAGCCACATGATCCGGACGATCGCCGCCAGGAACGCGCTTAGCCGCCTTGCTGCAGAGGGGTGATAAGGTATCGGCTCGTCACGCAACGTCGCTCAACTGGCCGGCGTCGAAAGCAACCAGCAGGATCGCGATTTCATAGCCACGGCGCTGGAGCCAATGGGCGACCGTTCGGGCGCGGACCCCCAAAAGGTCGTCGATCAGGACGACACGCGCACCACGGACTGCGATCGTCCTGTAGGCGACGCCAAGAAGCTGGCCGCCCTCGGAGGAGAGGCTTCCGTCGAGATGACCTTCGGCAAATTCCTCCGGCGTGCGGACATCGAGCAAATAGGTGGTGCGATCCGGGTCGGTAGCCCATTGGCGGGCGGTGGCAATATCGATAGTCGGCAAATTATCCCCCTTGCCGAGCGCCTCGATATGCTCGCGGGCAAATTCGCGGGCTACCTTGGTGGCCGCGCCATAGGTTCGGGTCTTGCCGGTCTCCAATTGCCAGCCGGCCTGTGTCCAGGCCTTGGTGCCATCATGCAGGTAGGAGACAGGGTTCGGCACCTTGGCATCGATCAGCGTCTGCGCGCCCAGAATGGCACGCGGCAGGCCCGCGCAGGATACGACGACTTTGGTGCTCTCGGAGGGGACCACATCCTTGAAGCGCAGCACAAGTTCGGCGCCTGGAACGCTGATTGCACCCGGAACGTGATCGCGGGCAAATTCCGGCACAGTTCGCGTATCGATGACCACAACGCCCTCGCCGGCCTCACGCAACGCCTTGAGTTCCTCGACAGACGTAACGGGCGTGTTCTTCTCGTTCTTGATGGCGACGGAGAAATCGACACCCGGGATATCGAAGGTCGGAAGGTCCTCCCCGCTTGCAGTCCAGGCGGGAATGCCGCCAGCGAGCGCGAAGACATTCGGACGGCCAGCCGCCTTCAACTCCTCAACCAGGCGTTCGCCGCTGCTATCACCGCCGTCTACGAGCACTGTGCGGACGACATGGCGCGGAATGAAGCGACCGATCTCGCTCAGAACACGCTCCGTCGGCAGATTGGTTGCGAACAGAGGCGAGGCATAGCCGACGACTGAGGGATCGCGAATATCGAGAACCGCGAGTTCTTCTCCGTCCGCAAGCCAACCCCGGAAAGTGTCGATCGAAAGCACTTTCGTACCCATCATAAGCTCCTGTGTTCGTGAGATCCATGCAGCCCAGACTAAGGATCGGCTTCACATTTACGAGGGCGGCCACATGTTTCCTTTCCGGCAGAAAGGAAACTCATTTCTATAATATACAAAATCTATAGACTAAATTTACTTACGTGTTTCTGCTGGCTTCCCTAGGCTTTCCGCAGAACTCGGTGGTCCCGATCGACCCCGCACATTTCGAAACAACAGGTGGATGGATACCGATGACGCAGATCGATTTGGCGTGGGGTGCAGGCCCAACGCTGCGCTATGATGAATTGGCGGAACGGTTCAGATCCGTCTTTGCTCGCATTCGCGCCTCCGCCATAGAACGCGACCTCGTTCGCGAGCTCCCGCATGAGCAAATCGGCTGGCTGAAGGAGAGCGGCTTCACCACGCTGCGGCTCCCCACTGAGGACGGCGGCTTTGCAGCGACGCTGCCTGAACTCTTCAATCTGCTGATCGAGCTTTCGGCAGCCG
This sequence comes from Rhizobium sp., assembly GCA_036383055.1. GTDB lineage: Bacteria > Pseudomonadota > Alphaproteobacteria > Rhizobiales > Rhizobiaceae > Rhizobium. Next base: position 8,945 of record DASVPC010000181.1, read on the forward strand.
ACTCGAATGTGACCAACGCGCTTCGCTCGCATTTCGGGTTCACCGAAGATGTTCTGAATTCATCCGTCATCTCCTGGCGTTCCGAATGGCTTCGGCGGATCGCCGCGCGCGACTTGATCGGCAGCGGTTTTTCAGAAGTCGGAGAAGCGAAGGTCGGCTCGTTTTCGACTAAGCTCACCCGTAATGGCGACCATTGGCTGTTGAACGGCGCCAAATACTATACGACCGGCTCGCTGTTCGCCGACTGGATCAATCTCGGCGGCAACGACGAAAACGGCGAGCCGATCGGCGCGTTGGTACCGCGTCAGGCGCAGGGCGTCGACGTCGTCGACGATTGGGACGGTTTCGGGCAGTCGCTGACCGCAAGCGGCACCGCGCTGTTTTCCGATGTGGTCATCAAGGCGGAACTGGTGACGCCTCCCGGCGGCCGGTTCAAATATTCCTCCGCCTTCTTCCAGCTCGTGCATCTCGCCACACTCGCCGGTATCGGCCGCGCCGCTGCAACCGATGTTGCCCGGCTGGTCAGCGAACGCAAACGCGTCTACAGCCACGGTAATGCCGCGAGCGTCAGCGAGGACCCGCAGATCCTGCAAGTCGTCGGCCGGGTGCGTGGCGCGGCCTATTCGGCAGGAGGGATTGTTTTGAAGGCGGCCGAAGCGCTGCAGCGGGCATATGAATTGCGCGCCGACACGGATTCTAAGATCGGTGAACGCGCGAACGCCATTGCCGAGATCGAGGTCAATCAATCGGTCCACGCGGTCACCAGCCTGATCCTTGAGGCGACCACGCTCCTCTTCGATGCGCTCGGCGCCTCCGCAACCAAGCGCGGCCTGGGCCTCGACCGCTATTGGCGCAACGCGAGAACGATCTCCTCCCACAACCCGCGCATTTATCGCGACCGCATCGTCGGCGACTTCGCGGTCAACGGCACACCGCCGCCAGCTCAATACAAGATCGGCCAGATCTAAACCGCCGAGCCTCGCAAACATCTCTTCCAACATTCAGGGCCGCAGGATCAGATCCTGCGGCCCTCAAGTTTTTCATCAATGATGGATCAGGCGCTCGGACTGAGCCATATCTGACCAAAACTGTTGTTGATGCCCTGGGCGCCCGGCGCGAAGTTCCGCACCTTCTTGTTGGCGACGATCTGCGCGCCGGCCGCGACCAGATCGACGGCGACGACATCCTCGTGGATAATGTGCTGGAACTGATACCAGAGCGCCCGGCGCTTGGCTTCGTCCGGCTCGATTGCCGCTGCTTCGAGCAGGCGATCCACCTCGGGATTGGAGTAGTGGCTCGCATTGGAAAAGACGAGGCCGATCTTGAAGTTCTTCGACCAGTAGGCACGCTGAACGCCCAGTGACGGATCGAAAGTGTTGGAGAGGGATTCGATGACGATATCCCAGGCGCGGTCGGTATAGACCGTCTTCAGGAACGTCGCGAGGTCGAGCTTCAGGATTTCGGCGTCGATGCCGATGACGGCAAGCGATTGCTTGATGAAATCGGCATAGGCCGGCGTCAGGAAAGAATTATAGGCGAGACGGAGCTTGAAGCGTTTGCCCGCCGCACCGCGCGGATAGCCCGCTTCGTCCAGCAGCTTTTCCGCAAGCTTCGGATCCGGCTCGCGGGCCTTGATGCTTGGATCGTACCATTTGGGCAATGCCGTGCTGATCGGGCTTGGCGACACCTGCCCGTATCCGAAAAGCGCGATATCGAGCAATTTCTGCAGGTCGATGGCATGCGCGATCGCCAGCCGTACCTCGCGCTTGTTCAGGATCTCGTTCTCGTAGTTGAAGAACAGCTGCTGCTGCGGACCGGCATAGGCATAGGTGGTCGTGTCCACCGTGAGGTTCGGATTGGCCTTCAACCGCTCGATATCCGACAAGGGCACCGGGTTGGAGCCAATATCGATTTCGCCGGTTTCGAGCGCCGCTGCACGCGCCGCCGGGTCGAGGATGACGCGCAGTACGACACGGTCGAGATAGGGTTTCGGCGCATCCCAATAGTCGGGATTGCGGTCGAAGATCAGATGGCTGCCCGGAACCCATTCCTTCAGGATGAACGGCCCCGTGCCGATCGTCTGCGCGAGATTGGGCTGCTGCTCGGGCTTGAATTTTTCATAGACATGCTTGGGAACGATGGGCGATTCCGAGCTGCTGAGTGCGGAGATCAGGTAAGGCGCCGGTTTCGAAAGAACGATGATCGCAGTGTGCGGATCGGGCGTCTCGACGGCTGCCACATTCTGGTAGGTGATCCGCCCACGCGGATGCGCCTCCTTCAGGCGGAAGATCGTGAAGTTGACGTCCTCGGAGGTGAAATCCTCGCCATCATGCCATTTCACGCCCTGGCGAAGCTTGAAGCTATAGCGCAGGCCATCGTCGCTCACCGACCATTCGGTCGCCAGCAGAGGTATCGGATTGAGATCATAGTCGAAATCGAACAGACCTTCATTGATCTTCGGCCCGATCGCCTGCCCCGTGCCCGACGACGTATTGATGGCGATCAGCGATGTCGGGTCAGGATAATAAGCCCAATTGAGCGTACCGCCCCTAACCGGCTGCTCCCCAGCCGCCTCGCCGATATCCGGAATGCCTGTGAATGCCAGACTTGCGCCACTGAGCAGCAAGAGTTGATTGAACTGACGACGATTGACGGTCATGCCTTCTGCTCCGAAACGGTCTGAGCGGCCGAAGCCGCGAACGGGGCCCCACCCCGCATGAGGATGATCCCGTTCGCGCGACATAATTGGAAGGCAGAAATTCTACCGGCGCTGGAAAGCGCCTCTTCTTCGAGACGCCGCAAGCCTTCGGCAGATACCCACCACACTCCTCGTTCGGGGTGGAAAAACCTGGCGAACAATCATTTTGCGGGCGTTGGCTCACCAAGCGACAGCATTAACCGGTTCGCCCAGTTGAAGAAGGCGGCCGCGTGGATGAGATCGGCAATCTCGAGATCACTCAGGCCTTCCTCCCGCAGCTTGCCGATATCAGCCGCTTCAAACACCGCGGGCGTTTCGGTCAAGGTCGACGAGGCCGAGACAATCGCATTCCAGCGGCTGCCAAGATCGGTTTCCGTTCCCTCGTCCAGCAGGCGTTGCACATCCTCCGTGCGCTTCGAATGATGGGAGGCGAAGCGGGAGTGCACAGAGGCGCAGAAGATGCAGCCATTGGTGCGCGATACCGCCGTCGCGGCCAGCTCGCGATCGGCGCGCGGCAGACCCGCCGCGACATTGTAGAAGATATCCTTGTCCGTTTTCGTGCGTGCCTGCAGGATCTCGGGATCGCGCGCCAGCAGCATGAAATAGGGCGATTTCGAACGGGATGCGTCGACAAGGCCTGCCCAATGGCGCTCGGTCAGATCCGCCTCGGCCAGCGGCTCCAGCCAGGGCGTCCAGCCGATTTCGGCTTGGGTAAAGACATTCGGACGGTTTTCGATCTCGGGATGAATGACAGTTTCGACCATATCGGATTTCCCTTCTGTTCGGCTAGGCTGACGCAGACTGTGCGGTGGCGGTCGCCAAAGCCTTCAGTCCGGTGACAACCCTGATTTGGAACGCCAGAAAGGCGACGATCTGCGAGAGGGTGACGACGCCCGTTGTCGTCCAGCCTGCATCCAGCAGCTTCTGCAAGGCTCCAGCATTCGACTCGCGCGGCCGGAAAACGAGAAGATGGCTGTGTTCCAGCGCGACGGCGAGTTTCGGTCCGAGAGCATTACGGCTATCGCTGGATACCTCGTAGACGAGACCGGCACGATCATCGGCGGAAAGCGGGCCGGTCGGGTAACGACCGTATGGCCCATTGGTGCGGCCTTTTTCTACTTCGGCTGCAGCGACTGTGGCCAGCGCCTTATCCGCCAAGCCTGAGGCATAGAATTCGCTGATATCAGCCGCCGCGTGCAGGCCCGCAACGAAGACGGCAATTGCAAGCCGCTCATCTTGCCTAACATCGCCTTCATGGGCCGGTTCAAACAGTGCCTGATAGCTCCTCTGCGCGTTGAGGCGGGTTTCCGGCCTTTCGGCGCGGAGGAGATCCAGGGGAGATCCGGCGGTAACTCCCACCAAAAGATCGATGACGTCAGGGGTCGGCGAAGTCATGGTCGAGGCCTTTTCTTCAAGTGTCGGTTTTCAGGCTTTGGTGGCGAAACGGCGCTCGCTTAGAGCCGGCGTCTGTGGTGTCCAGCCAAGGGCGGGCGCCACATGGGCAGCGATGAGCTCCAGGGATCGGAGAATATGCTCGTGCGGCGGATCGACCGAATGCACCTGGAAGACGAGATCCGTGACCCGCGCAAGCGCGGTGTCGGACTGAAGCGATGCGATGACGTCCTCCGGCGTGCCGACATGCACATCGAAGGCCTTGATCAAATCGGCCGTGGTCTCGCCCCGGATCGCGAAGCCGCTGGCGGCAAAGCGCTCGACGATGCGTCTCAGGCCGATTTCGGCGAAGTACAGAGCCTCCTTCCGGCTATCGGCCACGAAGAGGCTGCGGGAGCCGAGAATGCGTGGGATACACCCATCCGGCAATGCCGCGAGATAGGTGTCGATAATCGGATTTTGCAGATCCCAAAGCTCGGTATCCGGCGCCTCGGGCGGTCGCGGCTGCGTGCGCGACAACATCAGCCCATCACCGGCGCGGCCGGCGCGCTCGCCGCCGCCGACGGAGAATGTCGCCTGCCAAACCCGGTCGCGCAGATGCGGTGCCGCGGGATAGAGGCGATTGCCGCCGGCAAGTTCCTGGCCGGCCCATGCATCGCGCACCAATGCCAGATGCTGACCATAGACCAGCCCGCGATCGGCGTTCTCAAGGCCGAACGGCAGGAAAGCCTGCGGCGTGCCGCCGGTACCAAAACCGACCTCCAGCCGTCCGTCGAGCAGAATATCAAGCACGGCGGCATCCTCGGCGACACGCACCGCATTTTCCATCGGCAAGGTGATCACGCCGGTTCCGAGACGAATGCGCGACGTCCGCGAGGCAAGCCCGGCCAGAAAAACCAAAGGCGACGGCAGGCCGCCCTCCTCGCCATTGAAATGGTGTTGCGCCACCCAGGCGCTATCGAAGCCTTGCGCCTCGGCGTGGATGATCTGTTCGCTGACAAGCCTGTAGCGGCTCGCCACATCCACCTGGTCGAGGACGCGGCTGAAGAAACCCAGTCTTTTCGGTGATGCTGGCGTGCTCATGGGATCATCCTGCATTGCTGGGGGCGGGCTCGAGAAGCCGCGGATATTTCTTGCCCGGAACGGCATCGATCAGCTCGCGTGTATAGGCGTTCTGCGGATTGTCGAAGACATCCTCGATGGGGCCGCCCTCGACCAGCTTGCCATTGTTCAAGACCGAGACCGTGTCGGAGATCTGCCTGACCACGGCGAGGTCATGCGAGACGAATAGATAGGTCAGACCCAGCTCACGCTGAAGCTCGTCGAGAAGCGCCAGAATCTGTGCCTGCACCGTAACGTCGAGCGCGGAGACGGCTTCGTCGAGCACAAGGATTTCCGGGTCGAGTACCAGCGCGCGGGCAATCGCCACGCGTTGGCGCTGTCCGCCCGAAAGCGCATGCGGACGCCGTTGCAGGACGTCAGCGGGAAGCCCGACCTTTTCGATCGTCGCTGCCACCCTTGCCAACCGATCAGCCTGCGGCAGCCGCTCGAAATTCAACAACGGTTCCTCGACGATCCTCGCAATCGTCTGGCGCGGATCAAGCGAGCTGAAGGGGTTCTGGTAGACCAGCTGGATCTTCTTGCGGAAGAGCCGCAGCGTCTCGCCGCGCAGCGACGACAGGTCGAGCCCGTCGATCAAGACCTTGCCTGCCGTCGGCCGCTGGAAGGCGGAGACGATCCGTATGGCCGTGGTCTTGCC
>DASVPC010000182.1:0-20600 GCA_036383055.1 Rhizobium sp.
GTATCTCGATCAGGTGCGCGAAAGCGGCGCCGACATCATCCTCGGCAATACCTATCACTTGATGCTGCGCCCGACCGCCGAGCGCGTCGCCCGCCTCGGCGGCCTGCACGAGCTGATCCGCTGGCCGCATCCGATCCTGACTGATTCCGGCGGCTTCCAGGTGATGTCGCTGTCCGGGCTGCGCAAACTCGATGAGCAGGGTGTGACCTTCAAGTCGCATGTCGATGGCAGCCTGCACCACATGTCGCCGGAACGCTCGATCGAGATCCAGGGCCTGCTCGGTTCCGATATCCAGATGCAGCTCGACGAATGCGTGGCGCTGCCTTCGACCCCGAAGGAGATCGAGCGCGCCATGGAAATGTCGCTGCGCTGGGCCGAGCGCTGCAAGATCGCCTTCGGCGACCAGCCCGGCAAGGCGATGTTCGGCATCGTGCAGGGCGGCGACGTGCCCGATCTGCGTGTTCGCTCCGCGCAGGCGCTGAGCCAGATGGATTTGAAGGGCTACGCCGTTGGCGGCCTTGCCGTCGGCGAGCCGCAGGATGTGATGCTGCGAATGCTTGAAACCACCCTCCCGGAACTGCCGACCGAAAAGCCGCGCTATCTGATGGGTGTTGGCACGCCGGACGACATCCTGAAATCGGTCGCTCGCGGCATAGACATGTTCGACTGCGTGATGCCGACCCGCTCCGGCCGACACGGCCTGGCATTCACTCGCCGCGGCAAGGTCAATATCCGCAATGCCCGCCACGCCGAGGATATGCGCCCGCTCGACGATCAGTCGAATTGCCCGGCCTCGCGTGATTATTCCCGGGCCTATCTGCACCATCTCGTCCGCGCCAACGAGGCGCTCGGCGGCATGCTGCTCTCCTGGAACAATCTCGCCTACTATCAGGAGCTGATGCAGGGCATCCGCCAGGCGATCGCCGAGGGCTGCTTCGCCGACTTCATGGCGGAAACGCAGGAAAACTGGGCAAGGGGCGATCTCGAGCCGGTTTGAGATGCGTCTGGCTGACCACTTTGGTTCCAGTCCACCGTTCGCAGTTCTTGCGCCTGTCCGAATTCGGCGCTAATCGGAACTGTCGAAAAAGGCAGGGTCGGTTTCGGTAAGCCCGACCCCTTCCATCAGGAAGCTCTGTTCCGCGCCCTGGCGCGAGTACCCACGACGCGGAAGCTTGGTCATATCGGCCGAGCCACCCGCGTTGGTGTGGGCAATTTCGGCCGTCATGCCTCCGCGGGATAGACCTATGGAGCTGCCTGCCATGCGACTAAATCACCTTGATCTCCATGTTCCCGATGTGGCTGCGACAAGGGACGTTCTGGTATCCGCCTTCGGCCTGACGGAAGTCGAGACTCGGGGCGCAAATGGTCTTGCGATTCTGCGAGACGACGCCGGGCTAGAGCTGGTCATCAGCCGTCCGATCGAGAAGTTCGGCGGAGGTGATTCGGTCTCGGTCGGACGCAATACCTATCACATCGGCTTCATACTGCCCTCGCGCGAGGCTGTGGACGAACAATTTGAGCGGGCCAAAACGGCCGGCTGCGACATCTGGCAACCGCCCTCGGCGGTGCGCGGTGGGTGGTTATTTTACTGCTTTGCGCCGGGGCGAATTCTCATCGAGATCGGCTGGCGTCCGGACCCAATCGTGTAGTCAAAAATATTAATGCCTGTAATGGTTTGTGATGCGATCCTCGCGTCACAAACCGGGCGTTTTCCGGCGGCGTATTCGAGGTTTTTCGATAGGGCGCGAGGCCACCCGAAACACCAGCGCGATGAGAAAGCGTTTGGAAAAATGGCGAATCGGAATAAACGGTCCGTCCGCCGATGATAAGCTTCATTGGCTAATTTAATCGCGATGGGTTTGGAATTCCTGTGGATTTCGGCTACAAGACTTTTTCTTGATCGATAAGGGCTGTTCTAATCATAAGTAGGAGGCACCTGCCGTTGAGGGCGCAAGGTAAATTGGGGACATGTCTGTCCGGCTTGTTATTTGTCGGATTGGCGGCCACGGGCTGCACGACTGAAACGAAAACATCTTCGGCTACTCATAGCTCGACCAAATCGATCCAGCCGGCGAAGGTAACCTATAATTACACCGCCAAGGATCGCGACTGTCTGAAGCGTGTCATGTATTTCGAGTCCGAGCATTCGGATCACGATGGGTACATGGCGGTGGGGACTGTCGTGATGAACAGGCTGACGTCGGGGGCTTATGCCAATTCGATTTGCGGTGTCGTCGCACAGGAGCGGCAATTCGCGCCGGGCGTGATGACGAGGCTGGTGCGCCCCGAGGCGGAACCGGAGCTTGATACGGCGGCGACGGCCATTCTGCATGGCGAACGGCATGCGGGCGTGAAGGACGCGATGTTCTTCCACACCAATGGCCTGAAGTTCCCCTACGATAACATGCACTATGTCGCGATAGCTGGCGGGAATGCTTTCTACGAGAAGCGCGGCCGGGATGGCGAGTTGCAGACCCCGGCGCCGCTTCCGGCCTATGAGGTCGCGATGAACTACGTGTCGACGCAAGGCATGTCGACAACGCAATCGCCGTTCATATTGCCGGAAACGCGGCAAGTACAACAAGCGCCTTCCGTCGCCACCTTTACGCCGGTGTCGAACCCGACTTTCACCCTGCCGGCAGCGACGGCTGCTATCCCGGCAGAGGTTCCCATCCCGACGCCGGCTCCGGCCCTGATTTCAGTGCCGGTTCCGCATGGGACGGCAGTCGTCGAGCCAATCTCGACCATAGCGGTTCCCCAGCCGCGCCCCGATTTCGAGGGCGAGGGCTATTCCGGCAACTCGCTTAGAATTCGCGGCTAATAACGCCCAACGGCCTTTTCAGCGGCGCGCACTATCCCGGATGATAGACGCGCCGCTCCATGGCACTAATCCCGCAATGTAGCTCAAATGCCTTTGCTGGTCGTATTCGGCAAGACCTGAACACTTCCAATTTTGTAGCTACCATCCGGCTGGCGGAGGATCTGATAGATCGCCGTCCAGTCCTTGTCATCGGTCCCGGTGATCAGCATCTCCTGATAAACGACGGCTCCATTGTCGATAGCGCGGCTTTTGCCGAAGGCATAGTTGCCGGGGTGATAGACCGGCTGGTAGCTCTTCTTCACCATTGCGAAAAAGATGTCCTTATCCGGAAAGAGCGCCTTGATGCCTGGTGCCGCGAAGGAATAGGCAGCTTCCGCGTCATTATGCAGGAAGGCTTCTATCTGTCCCTGGATCAGTGTTTGCGCCGTCAGCACCGGATCTTCCGCACGCGCTTCGGGCACAAGGATGAGGCAGAGCGTGACGGCGAGGGATAAAGCGCGCATGGACGATCTCCGGCGAATATCCCGCAGAGCATAGCGCGCTTGATGTCCTTGCAGAAGCGGCTATTGCCAGCGGCGGAACAAAGCGCTGGCATTCACGCCACCAAATCCAAAACCGTTGGAGATCGCATATTCCATCGGCATTGGCCGGGCCGTTGCGCCAACCAGATCGATACCTTCGGCCGCCGGATCGGCTTCCTGTAGATTGCAGTTCGGCGGTGCGATCTGGCCGCGCAGCGCCATGATGGTAAAGACTGCCTCCAGGCCGCCGGCGGCGCCGAGAAGATGGCCGGTTGCCGCTTTCGTACCGCTGACAGCGATGCCGCCATCGCGGCCGAATACCGTTTTGATCGCCTCCATTTCACCGTGGTCGCCGACCGGTGTCGAGGTGGCATGGGCGTTGAGATGTTTGACGTCTCGGGGCGAAATTCGCGCCTGCGACAAAGCTGTCAGCATCGCCCGGCGCGCGCCGTCGCCGTCTTCGGGACCGGCTGTCATATGATAGGCGTCGGCGGCGGTGCCATAGCCGACGAGTTCCGCAAGCGGCGTGGCGCCGCGGGCGAGCGCATGCTCCAGCGTTTCGATTACCAGTATGCCGGCACCTTCGCCCATGACGAAACCGTCGCGGGCCGTATCGAAGGGGCGGGAAGCTTCCTCCGGCCGGTTGCTGAATCCGGTGGAGAGGGCGCGCGCCGCTGCAAAACCACCCAGGCTCACCTTGTCGATGCAGGCTTCGGCGCCGCCGCAGATCGCCACGTCGGCCTCACCAGCGCGGATCAGCCGCGCCGCATCGCCGATCGCCTGGACGCTGGCGGCACAGGCCGTGACCGGTGCGCCGAGCGGCCCCTTGTATCCGTAACGGATACTGACCTGGCCGGCCGCGAGGTTGACGAGGAAAGAAGGGACGGTAAAGGGTGAGAGCCGCCGCACCCCGCGCGTCTCCGCCGTCCGGACCGCATCGGCGATTGCCGGAAAACCGCCGACACCGGAGGCGATCACAGTGGCTGTGCGCTCGAGGTCGCGAAGATCGGTCGGCTGCCAGCCCGCTTGTTTCACAGCCTCTTCGGCTGCCGCCATGGCAAAAAGGATGAAGCGGTCCATCTTCTTCTGGTCCTTCATCGGCACGTAGCGGTCAGCGTCGAAACCTGCTTCACTATCGTCCTCGAGGCTCGGCACGACGCCGCCCACCTTGGCGGCGAGATCACCGACCATTGTCTCTGGCAGAAGCCTGAGACCAGAACGGCCTTCGAGCAGTCGTTTCCATGCCGTGTTGATGCCGACGCCAAGTGGCGAAACCAGGCCCATGCCTGTTACGACGATGCGAATCATATCTTGCTCCTATTAAGTCAGGCGTCGAAGCCCAAGAACCATGCCTTCATGTGCTCTATCCGCTCATGAACGGCTTCATCGGCTGCCGGCCCGGGCACGAGAATCGTATCTTCGGGATGAAAGGCGCGGCCAGTCACGCGATCGATGAGGAGGGGATCGCGGTCTTTACCGGTGGCCGCGTCGGCAAGCCGCATCGCGACGTCCTCGGGCGGCAAATGCCGGTTGCCCCAGGTGAACAGTGCCATCAAGACAGGGAAGAAATCGCGCCCCTTGTCGGTCAGGACATATTCGTAGCGCGGGGGCCGCTCGTTGTAGAGGCGGCGCTCGAACAGACCTTCATCGGTCAAATGCTTCAGCCGCCGCGTCAAGATATTCGGTGCGACGCCAAGATTTTTCTGGAATTCATCGAACCGCGTCAGCCCCTGGAGCGCATCCCGCAGGATCAGAATGCTCCACCAGTCGCCGACGCTTTCAAGTGCGCGGGCGGCGGGACATTTGAAGGTGCTGAAGCTGGTTCTCTGCATGGCAGAGGCGAATAGCATAAGTAGCTATCATCATGCAAGTTACTAGTATGGAAGAGCGTCAACGTGGGGGAGAGCTTGGAGCCTAGGAAAAAAAGAGGCGGCCAAAAAGCGAAATGTGATGAAGCGACAAGGTCGCCTTGGCCGACGTGGACAAGCCGGCGATGCGAGGCGAGGGGAAACTAGCCTTCATGCGCGAGTTCGCGGAACTAAGCCTCAAACCACTCGGGCGGACGGCTTTACGTCCGCGACGCCGTCGGCGCGGAGGTGGCCGCTTCCTCCTCGGGAATATCGTCGAAGGAGGAATAGTTGAGGTTATAGAGCTTGGAATAGAGCTTGCCGTTGGCCATCAGCTGGTGGTGATTGCCGCTTTCGATCAGCTGGCCATTCTGCAAGACGATGATGCGATCGGCCTCGCGGATGGTGGCGAGGCGATGGGCGATCACCAGACCGGTGCGGCCCTCCAGCAGTTTCACCAGCGCCTTCTGGATGAGCATCTCGGTGTAGCTGTCGATATTGGCCGTTGCCTCGTCGAGCACAAGGATTTTTGCGTCGGCAACAAGGGCGCGGGCGAAGCTGACGAGCTGACGCTGGCCGAGCGACAGGCCGCCGCCGCGCTCGCCGAGCATGGTTTCGTAGCCATCGGGCAGCCGTATGATGAACTCATGCGCGCCAACAGCCTTTGCCGCCTCGACGATTTCCTCGCGGGTCGCCTCGGCCTTGTTGTAGCGAATGTTCTCCAGCACGGTTCCGGTGAAGAGGAAAGGTTCCTGCAGCACCATGGCGATCTGCCGGCCAAGCGAATCCTGGGTGAGGGAGCGTACGTCATGACCGCCGACCAGCACCTGGCCCTGCTGCACGTCGTAGAACCGGTGGATCAGCGCCATGGAACTCGATTTGCCCGAGCCGGTCGGCCCGATCAGTGCAACGGTCTCGCCGGGATTGACCTTGAAGCTCACGTTTTTCAGCACCGGATGTTTCGGATCATAGCCGAAGACGACGTCGCGGAACTCCACCGAGCCATCCATATCCGCCGACAGGACCTTGGCATCGGGCGCATCTTTTATATCGATCGGCACGTCGAGCACGTCCGTCAGCCGCTGGCCGGAGGCCATGGCGCGCTGCATGACGGAATATTGCATCGTCAGCGAGCGGATCGGGTCGAAAAAGCGCTGGATGTAGAACAGGAAGGCGACCATGACGCCGACATCGAGCCGGTTGTTCAGCACCATCGAGCCGCCGACGATAATGACGATGGCCATGGCCATGCCCGTCAGCGTGTCGACTATCGGCACCATGATCTGCGCATATCGTGCCGCGGTCAGGTGCGCCTTCAGATTGGTATGCGCTTTTTCGTCGAAGAGGTCGAAATTGACGCGCTGCCGGTGCATGCCCTGGACGGCGCGCACGCCATGGATCGCTTCGGCGAGCGCGCCGCTGGTGATCGAGTTGGTCTCATGGGCGTTCATGAAGGCGACACGCGCCTTCGGCAACCAGAACAGCCGGACGATAAAAAGGATCGGCATGACCGAAAGCGTTAGCAGGCCGAGCCGGAAGTCGAGCGAGAGCATAACGACGACAATGCCGAAGAGCAGGGCGATGTCGCCCACGGAAAGCACCGATGTTTCAAGGAATTCCTGCATGGAGTTGACATCGCCCTGCAGGCGCGACATCAGCCGGCCAACCTCGGTCTTGTCCATGAAGGAGAGCGAAAGGCGTTGTATGTGCGCAAACATTGCTCGGCGAATATCGAACAACACCTCTTCCGCCACCTGGCCGACATAGGTTTCCTGCACATAGCTCGCGGCATAATTGACGAGGATCGCCACACTGAAGATCGCCAGAGCCAGCCAAAGCGCCGAATAATTGACGGCGCCGGGCGCCATCGCATGGTCGATCGCATAGCGGATGACCAGCGGTATGACGATCTGCGATGCGGTGAACAGAAGCACCGCCAGGACGGAAATATAGACTTGTCGGCGATAGGGGCTGACGAAGGTCCAGATGCGGCGGATGATCTTGCTGTCGAAGACCTTGCCGAAGATTTCCTCTTCGACACGATGCGAGCCGACCACGGCACGGGGAGGGCGGCGTCCGTCCTCGCGCACATCGTTGCGCTCGGTTTCGATCGTTTCCGACATTGTCAGGCCTCCCTCTTCACGGCGATGACCCGGTCGGTGGACACCTTCACGTCGTCGTCCGGGCGAACCTGCAAATCGTAGAGCGCCTTGTACCGCCCGCCCGCGGCCAGCAGCTGTTCATGGGTTCCACGTTCGACGATTTTGCCGTTCTCGATGAATAGGATCTGGTCGGCATGCATCAGCGAGCTCAGTCGATGGGCGACGACCAAGGTCACGCGGTCGCGGGCAAAACGCTTCATGGCGCTGCGGATGCGCTGTTCGGTCGCCGCGTCGATCGCTGCGGTCGAATCGTCGAACACCATCACCGCCGGCTTCAGCATCAGCGTTCGGGCGATCGTCAAACGCTGGCGCTGGCCGCCGGAAAGCGACACACCACGTTCGCCGACGACGGTGGTATAGCCGGCCGGCAGGCCGAGAATGTAGTTGTGCAATTGCGCGGATTCAGCGGCGCGCTCAATGCGCCCTTCCTTGGCCCAGGGATCGCCATAGGCGATATTGTTCTCGATGCTGGTGGTGAACAGGAAGGAATCCTGCTGTACGACGGCGACGTTCTGGCGCAGCGATTGCAGCGTAGCCTTGTTGATATCCTGATCATCTATGGTGATACGGCCGGAGGTCACGTCGTAGAACCGCGGAATGAGATGCGCGATGGTGGATTTGCCGCTGCCGGGCGGTCCGACGATGCCGATTGTCTCGCCGCGCCGCGCCTCGAAACTGATATTGTTGAGCACGGGGCGGTCCTCGAGGCCGGGATAGGTAAAGCCAACATTCTCGAAGCGCAGCACGCCGTCGGAGACGACCAGCGGCTTGGCGTCCGGCGCATCCTTGATGGCGATGTCGAGGTCGAGAAGGGCAAAGAGCCTTGAGCCGCAGGTCGAGGCGCGGGCATAGGCGTTGACCATCAGTCCGAGCTGGCGCACGGGCATTTGCAGGATCGTCATGAAGGTCAAGAACGAGGCGAGGGTGCCGACGCTGATCTCGCCGGCGATCACCTTGTTGCCGCCGACCCAGAGCACAAGGCCCATGGCGGCGAAAAATGAGAAGTTCATGGCGCTGGTGTTGATGACGCGAATGCCGACACGCTTGTGGGCGAGGGTGAGCGCATTGTGCGACGCCTTGTCGAACTTCATGAGCTCGTGAGCATGTGCCGCAAACGCGCGCACGACGCGGATGCCGCCGAGATTTTCTTCCATGACGCGGGTCAGAACCGACAACCTCTCCTGCAGATCGAGCCAGGTGGCGCGCAGCCTGAGCTGCGTCACGGACGAACGCCAGGCGACGAAGGGCACGAAGCTGAGCGCCAGAAGCCCAAGCAGGAAATCGGTCGATAGCAGCATATAGGCGCCGACGCCGATCAAGACGGTGAGCAGCACCGTGCGGACCAGCGCCGTGGAGAAATACATGCGTACGCCTTCGAGATCGAGCAGCCCGACGGTAATGAGATCGCCGGAGTGAACCTTGTCATGGAAGCTGAAGGGGAGCTGCTGGATCTTCTCGTAACAGGCAAGACGCAGCTCGTAACCCATGTGATGGCCGACGGCTTCGCTGTAGTAGTTCTGCACCATGGTGAAGAGGCCGCGCAGAACGCTGATGACGAGCAGGAGCAGGGCGGTCGTCATCAGGGCGTGTTCGGCGATCTGGCCAGTGGCGCCACCGGCGAACGCCGATTGAGTCTGGTCCACAGCACGGCCAAGCAGCCGCGGGATCATCAACTGTAACGTTGCAGCCACAAAAGTCGCGCCTATGGCGAAGCTGGTTTGCCAGGGGTGGCGCAGCGTCATATGCGTGATCCGCACGATGGTAGAGAGACCTCGACCCCAACCGGCCGCACTGACATGCGCCAGCGAAGTCAATGACTTCGCGGCGCTTCTTGATGAATCGCTGCTCACGCTCTTATCCAGGCATTTTTAGAACGAGGCGGGCCCGGAATCGGGTTCGGATCGCAAGGGGAAATATTGATATGACGAATGTCGCCGATTCCAATCGGTCATTCAAGGGTTCAATTGGTCACAAGTGCTGCCCGAACGTTAGATTACGTGTTCACGGATGTTCAATTGCGGAACGCGCGCAAACAGTTGACGACCTCGCGCAGCCCCCTGGTCAGGTGTTTGTCGCGGCGCATGACCATGCCGAGCTGGCGCGCGAGTCGTGGCGTTAAGGACGATGTTGCCAGGTAATCGCTTCGATCGCGTTGCAGGGCTAGCCCCGGAAGCAACGACCAGCCGAGGCCCGCCGCCACCAATTCCTTGACCGCCTCGACGCTGCCGAACTCCATCGCGGGCCTCAACCGGATTCCGGCGGAAGCGAACCATTCGTCGATCGCGCGCCGCGTGTTGCCACCCTCGTAAAGCATGAGAGTCTTGTCGCTAAAGAATGCAGGCTCCAGACCATCCTCAGGCATCTGGCTGCCCTTGGGGGCTACGGCGAGAAGTTCATCTTCGTAGAATGGTTCCACCTCGAGCGAGCGTCCGGCTGCGGGCAGGACGACCACCGCGAGATCCAGCGCATTCGCCTCCAGATCGCGAAGTATCTCGTCGGTGTTGCCGATGCGTACGATGATCTCCAGCCCGGGCATGCGCTTCTTCACAGCGGCGATGGCGCGGGGCAGGAGGTGGATGGAGGCGGTGCCGCCGCTGCCGATCCGGACACGTCCGACCGATCCTTCGCGGTAAGGCAGCATCGCCTCCTGCGCCGCGGAACAGTCGTCCAGTATCCGACGCGCATGAAGCAGCAGCTCGACGCCGGCCGGAGAGGGCTGTGCGCGCCGGCCCACGCGTTCGATCAATCGAACGCCGAGCCGTTGCTCAAGGAGTTTCACCTGCAAACTGACGGCGGGCTGCGTCAACCCTACCTTGTCGGCGGCGGCCGTGAAACTGCCGAGATCGACGACGCTGACGAATGCGGCGAGTTGATCGAGGTTGAGCATCAGAAGAAATCCTTATGAATTGTATTAATTTCATAAGCTTCCTTCGCAGCAAGTGCCAGTGCATTTTAGGGGCATGCCCAAGAGCAGCACAGCGTTTCATCGGCTGCGTGGCAGATCAGGAGCTTATGCGATGACAACCGATGTTGAAAACCCGATTGCGATAGGGCCGGGAAGGGACTGGAACGGGACGCTGGATATCGTACGGCGGGCACTGACCGCGCTCGTTAGCCGTCTGGAGAAACGCAGGACCCGAAGAGACCTCTCGGAGCTCTCCGACACTCAGCTTTTGGACATCGGCGTGACGCGTTCAGAGGCAAAAGCCGAGGTCAACAAGTCATGGTTCTGGGAACAGCGCAGCGCATCTGGTCCTATTGATCATAGGTACTGATATCGCCAAAGGTGTAGCCGCGTTGCCTGAGCGCATCGATCAACGCTTTCAGATTCTGGGCACCATCGAACTTGTCCTGAAACATCTCGTCATGCATGAGCAGGATCAT
This sequence comes from Rhizobium sp., assembly GCA_036383055.1. Taxonomy (GTDB): domain Bacteria; phylum Pseudomonadota; class Alphaproteobacteria; order Rhizobiales; family Rhizobiaceae; genus Rhizobium. Next base: position 10,736 of record DASVPC010000182.1, read on the forward strand.
TTTTCCAGGCCGCACGAACTTGCCATACGCAAACAGATGATCAATTTCCCTGACGAGGTGATCGACGGACTGGACGGGTTTGCCGTCATTGCTGTGAACCCATTCGAAGTCCCAGCCATAGAGATAGAATCCGGCTTCGGCGACGAGTTCATAGTCCAGCCACTCTCGTTGCCACTCTGCAACGTTGAGGGACAGATCCTCGCTGGAAACACCGCGAAGCCGAAAGACATTGCGTCCCGGCAGCCGGGCGTCAACTTTCGGCGTCAGATCAAGGACGCCATTGGCGCGCAGCATATCGGCGACGACGGCATCGGTGTTTGAATAATAGTGTCGATAGTGATTGTTGGCATGGCTATAGCTGTGGTTTCCCACCGTGACGAGCGGCAAGGCTTTGGCCTCGGCCAACAAGGCGCGGCCTTGCTGATTGCTCTCGACATGCTGACCGACCATGAACAGAACGGCGGGAACATTTTCCTGTTTCAGCGTGGAAAGGATATTCTCCGTGCCGAGCAGCGGACCGTCATCGAATGTCAGATATATCGTCCGCTCCGCCGCCGATGCAGTGGAGATGCAAGCCACGAGAAAAATCCCGACCTGAAGCAACCGTTGAAATACGTTCCAAAGCAAATCGTATCCGCCCGAAAGTCTCTATCGCAAACTCGCGGCAGGTTGGCATATCAGCTTTGATAAGGAAAGTATGCGGCGCCAGGGGATCGAACGATGGAGGCGGTCTGCGTGACGGTTGGAGTCAGAATTAGGTGGGTGCGTTTCATTGGCATGTCGCACTTGGAAATAGAACTCACCTGCCCAAATACGAAAATCACATAAGATAGATTATGGAACTAAAACCTATATCCAAAGCCCACGGAATCCCGCTTCAACCAGCCTTCACCCGTATCACTTTGGCCCCGATCTTCTCCGCCAGAACTCTCGGATCGCAAGCAAAAATACTGTCTGGCCGTCCCGCCGCGCACCAGACTTGATCATAGGCCAGCAGGCTTTCGTCGACGAAGACAGGCAGGTTGACACGGTGGCCGATCGGGCCGACGCCGCCTATTGCGAAGCCGGTTTCGTCGCGGACGCGGTCGATGTCGGCACGCTTCAAGCGCAGGCCGTAAGTGGCTGCAATATTTGCCGTATCGGCATTGTGTGCGCCGGAAACGAGAAGCAGCGTCAGGCTATTGGTGTCCGCGTTGACGAAGACCAGCGATTTGACGATCTGGCCGACCGCGCAGCCGGCCGCATTGGCGGCTTCCTCGGCTGTGCGGGTCGATTGCTCCATGCGCTTGATGATGATGTCGAGGCCGAGATCGCGAGCAGCCTGCTCGACGCGCTCCAGGCTTGAAAGCTTCCTGCTATCCTCGCTCATAGATCATCATCCTCTACATCGAGCTCAATATGCATCTGGTCGTAGGCCGGTTCGACATTATCAGGCGTTTCCGCAAATACGGTCTCGTAGTCGAGCGGTGTGTGCATATGGGTCAGGATCGCATGCTTCGGCTGCAAGCGTTCGATCCAGGCGAGCGATTGCTCCAGCGAAAGATGACTTGGATGGGGCCGATATTGCAAGGCGTCGATGATCAAGATGTCGAGATTTTGTACCTTCTCGACAGATTCAGCCGGGAAGTCGCTGATATCGCTGCAATAAGCAAGCTTGCCGATGCGAAAGCCAAGCGAGTGGATGTCGCCATGCTGCTGCTTGTGTGGCCAGAATTTGATCGGACCGCCCGGCCCTTCGATCGTAAAACTCTTGTCCAGGCTGTCGATGATGACTGGCCTGACGATCGGCGGATAGCTGCTGCCTGGCGGCGTTTCCAGGCAATAGCCGAAACCTTCGCGGATACGGTCCATGGTCGGCTGATCCGCATAGATCGGAATGCGTTCATGCGAATTGTGAAAGAAGCCGCGCAGATCGTCGAGGCCGTGAATATGGTCGGCATGGGCATGCGTATAGAGCACGGCTTCGATCGAGCCGACGCCGGCGCGGATCATCTGTTCGCGAAAATCTGGACCGGTGTCGATGACGACGGTAGTCACGCCACCATCGGGCGCGATCTGTTCGACCATGAATGCTGAGCGCGTGCGCCGGTTTTTCGGGTTCTTCGGGTCGCAGGCGCCCCAATCGCCGGTAATGCGCGGCACACCCGGCGACGACGAACAGCCCAATATGGTGAAGCGCCGCCGGTGTGTCACGCCGTCAGACCCTCGTCATCCGGGAGAAGCAGCGGAATGCATTCTCGGTGGTGATTGCTGAAATCTCGTCCATGCTGACGCCGATCGTGTCGGCCAGCACCTCGGCGGTGTTGACGACATAGGACGGCTCGTTGCGCTTGCCGCGCCAGCGCTTCGGCGCGAGATACGGCGCATCGGTCTCGACCAGCAGCCGGTCGTGCGGGATCGTCTTGGCGATGTCGCGCAGCTCGTCGGACTTCGGGAAGGTCAGAATGCCGGAAAAAGAGATATAGCCGCCGAGTTCGACGCCGGTACGGGCAAGGGCCGGGCCGGCGGAGAAGCAATGCAGGATGAAGGGGAAAGCCCCCTTCCCTGTTTCCTCGGTCAGGATTGCGGCCATGTCTTCGTCGGCGCTACGGCTATGAATGACCAGCGGCAGCTGCGTTTCGCGCGCGGCTGCGATATGGCGCAGGAAACCGGTCTTCTGATCTTCAGGCTTCACCGTGTCATAGAAGTAGTCGAGACCAGCCTCGCCGATGGCGACGATCTTCTCGTACTGATTTGCCAGCCGCACGAGATCCTCGGTCTGGATATCCAGTTCCTCGTCGGCATTGTTCGGATGCGTGCCGACCGAGCAGAAAACGGACGGATAGCGCTCGGTGATCGCAAGCAATCCGTCGAGCTTTCGGACCTTGGTCGAGATGGTGACCATCTGCTTGACGCCGACCTCGTGGGCGCGCACGACGATCGTATCGCGCTCCTCCGCGAAATCGGCGAAATCCAGATGGCAATGCGTATCGATCAGCATGACAAACCTTATTCGACTGTCGGCGCCACATAGCGTGGGAAGACCGGCTTCGGCGCTTCCAGCGGCGTGCCGGGGACAAGACGACCAGCCTCGCCGAGGGCGGCGAAATCGCGCTTATCAGCCGGAATAGCGATCAGATCCAGCAGCTTGGCAGAGGAATCCGGCATGAACGGCTGCAGGAGAATGCCGATCTGGCGAACCACGTCGGCCGTGACATAGAGCACGGTCGCCATGCGAGCCGGATCGGTCTTCTTCAGCGCCCAGGGTTCCTGGCCGGCGAAATAGCGGTCGCTTTCGGAGACGACGGCGATGATCGAAGCGAGCGCGCGGTGAAGCGCCTGCTTGCTCATATCCTCGCGCGTGGAGGCCAACAGCGCATCGGCCTGCGCCAGCAGCGCCTTGTCTTCTTCAGTCAGCTCTCCGCATTCCGGGATCTTGCCGTCGCAATTCTTGACGATCATCGACAGCGAGCGGCTGGCAAGGTTGCCGATGCCGTTGGCGAGATCGGAGTTGATGCGCGTGCCGATTGCCTCTTCGCTATAGCTGCCGTCCTGGCCGAAGGAGACTTCGCGCAAGAAGAAATAGCGCACCTGGTCGAGGCCGAAATGGTTCACCAGATTGACCGGATCGACGACATTGCCGAGCGACTTCGACATCTTCTCGCCCTTGTTGAGCAGGAAGCCGTGGGCAAAGACGCGCTTTGGCAGCGGCAGCTTTGCCGACATCAGGAAGGCCGGCCAATAGACGGCATGGAAGCGGATGATGTCCTTGCCGATGATGTGGACATCGGCCGGCCAGTATTTCGCCCGCGGATTGTTGCGGTCCTCGATATAGCCGGTCGCCGTGATGTAGTTGGTCAGCGCGTCGACCCAGACATACATGACATGCGCCGGATCGTTCGGCACCTTGATGCCCCAGTCGAAGGTCGTGCGCGAAATCGACAGATCCTTGAGGCCCGACTTGACGAAGGAGATCACCTCGTTACGGCGTTCGGCCGGACCGATGAAATCGGGATTTTTCTCGTAGAGCTTCAGCAGACGATCCTGGTATTCAGAGAGCTTGAAGAAATAGCTTTCCTCCTGCACCCACTCGACCGGCGTGCCCTGCGGCCCGTAGCGCACGCCGTCGGCGCGCAGCTCCGTCTCGTTTTCCTGGTAATAGGCTTCGTCGCGCACCGAATACCAGCCGGCATAGGAATCCTTGTAGATGTCGCCGGCATCGGCCATCAGGTTCCAGATGTTCCGCGAGGTCTCGTGGTGGCGTTCTTCCGTCGTGCGGATATAATCGTCGTTCGACGAATTGAGCAGCTTGCCCATCGCCTGGAACTCGGCCGAATTGCGGTCGGCGAGCTCCTGCGGAGACAGGCCTTCGGCGCGCGCCGTCTGCTGCATCTTCTGGCCGTGTTCGTCCGTACCCGTCAGGAAGAAAACGTCGCGCCCGTCCAGCCGCTGGAAACGTGCCATGGCGTCGGTGGCAATCAGCTCATAGGCATGGCCGATATGCGGCTTGCCGTTGGGATAGGCGATCGCGGTGGTGATGTAGAACGGGGTCTTTTCGGTCATATCAGGCAATGGTCCGCTTTACGGTTTCATCATTGTTATTCTTGCTCATGCTCGCTTTAGCGCATGTTTGCAGGGAGCGAAACACCAAGTTTCGCGGCTGCAGCATTCCTTGGCTCCGAACGTGCTTTGCTTGACAGGGTCCCGACCCGGCTTTACCCCTGCGGAAAACCAAAGGGCAGGACAGAAATCACCGTGAATTCCATTTTCATTTTTGGCAGCCTGTCCGACGGCTCGAAAGGGCCGTGGTTTTGAGTTTTCCAACAACATTTCAACCCCTCTATTCCTTTTCCGGTTTCTTCGTCGGCATGCTGGTGGGCATTACCGGCGTTGGCGGCGGTTCGCTGATGACGCCGTTGCTGGTGCTGCTCTTCGGCGTGCATCCGGCCACGGCCGTTGGCACCGATCTCCTCTATGCGGCCATCACCAAGACAGCGGGAACGGCTGTGCACGGCATGCATGGGCGGGTGAACTGGAGAGTCGTCGGTCTGCTCGCCTCGGGCAGCGTGCCGGCCGCACTCGCAATGCTGTGGCTGATGGCCGGCGTCAATCGCGAGAGCCCTGAGGTTGCGCATGCGATCACCCTGTCTCTCGGCTGTCTTCTGCTCCTGACGGCGCTGATGCTGCTCTGTCGTGGCCAGGTGCTGAACGCCATGCGCAAATGGCGGGGCGAGCGTGGGGTGCTGACGCCGCGCGCCATCGCGCTGCTGACGCTTGTCCTCGGTCTGGTGTTGGGCACACTCGTTACCATGACATCCGTCGGCGCAGGCGCGCTCGGCGTCACCGTGCTTCTGGTGCTCTATCCGAATCTCGATGTCCGCGAGATCGTCGGCTCGGATATCGTCCATGCCGTGCCGCTGACTCTGATCGGCGGCATGGGCTATTGGTTCATCGGCGAGATCAATTGGACGATGCTGTTTGCGCTGCTGCTCGGCTCGATCCCCGGCATCGTCGCCGGCAGCCTGCTCGCGCCGCGCCTGCATGAGCGCCTGATCCGCATCGTTCTCGCGGTCACGCTGATGATCGTCGCCCTGAAGCTGATCTTCCCTTAATAGGAAAGCTGCTGCTTCAGTTCGCCGAGTACGGTGATGATGGTCTGCTTGCGGTCGAGATTGTAGGCTTGCGACACGGTGAGCCGTTCCGTGACGTCGGAATAGAGGCGGGCGAGCTTTTCTGCCACGGTCAGATGCCCCCCCCGCGCGGCCGCCCTCGCCCGCGCCATGATGTCGTCGCCGATATGGGACACGAAGAAGCCGAAGATCGTTTCGCTATCCTTGCTCGATAGTGCATCGGCGAGGCGATGCATCGCCCGGCGCGCGGCGGGGCCTTCCGCTGAAATCACTTGCTCATAGGCCGCAACGATCTCGCCACCACCGTAATTCAGCAGCTTCAGCGCTTCGTTGACGCTGCCTTTGGCCGCCGCGAGGAGTTCCGCGCCCTGCCCTGGCGACAGACCAATGCCGAGATGTCCAAGCGCCCTGCTCAGGGCATCATCGCTCAGCGGCGCCAGCTTCAGTGGCAGGCAACGCGAGCGGATGGTAGGCAAAAGCTTGCCCGGCGCGTGCGACAGCACTAGGAAGAGCGCCCGCTTCGGCGGCTCCTCAAGGATCTTCAGGATGGCGTTGGCGGCATTGCGATTGAGGTCGTCGGCGGGGTCTATGATGACGACACGCCAGTTGCCGGTGCCGGAGGTCTGCGAAAAGAATTTGCCGGCGCGGCGCACCTCGTCGACGGTAATCGCCGATTTCACCTTGCCGGTCTTTTCGTCGACCGGACGGGCAAGATGCAGCAGATTGTGCGATGCGCCGCCGGAAATCTGTCGGCTGACGGCGGAGGCAGGATCCGGATCGCCGATCGTCTCGGGTGCGGTCGCAGGATCGGGGTGAGAAAGCACATGGTTGGCGAAGCGGAAAGCGAGCGTCGCCTTGCCGATGCCCTCCGGTCCTTCGATCAGCACGGCATGGTGGCCCTTGCCGGACCGATAGGACTGCGCGAGAAATGCCTCGGCATCCCCATGGCCGAAAAGACGGGTGTTATCCTGCGGAGGGATTGCTCCGTCCAGAACGCCGGGCCGATCTTCGCTCATTGCGCCACTTCCGGCCTGGCGGTTTGCAGCTCGCTTGCCGGGCTCAGCCGCCTTTCGATAATCCCGGCGATCTCATCGGCAATGGCGTCCTCCCCGCGTTGCGCATCGACGACATGGCAGCGGTCCGGGTCGCGTGCAGCGATATCGAGAAAGGCCTCCCGGCGCTTCTCATGGGTCTGCAATTCTTCCTTTTCGAAGCGGTCTGGCGCGGTATCGGCCGACACGCGCTTGCGGGCGCGTTCCAGACCCAGTTCGGCGGGAATATCGAGGATCAGGGTGCAGTCCGGCACGACACCGTTGACGGCCACCCGTTGCAGGGCTTCGATGAAATCCGGTTCCAGATTGCCGGTGATTCCCTGGTAGACGCGGGAAGAATCCATGAAGCGGTCGCAGAGCACGATCGTGCCGCGCGCAAGCGCCGGGCGGATGATCTCCTCGACATGATCGTTGCGCGCCGCGGCAAACAGGATGGCTTCCATGCGCGTGCCGAACATCTCCGCCGCGCCCGAGAGCAACACATGCCGCACGGCTTCGGCTCCCGGCGAACCGCCCGGCTCGCGCGTCACCAGCACATCATGGCCAAGCCCGCGCAACCATGTCGCCAGACGGCGAATCTGGGTCGATTTACCGGCCCCTTCCCCGCCTTCGAAGCTCACGAACAGTCCGGTTGCATCAGCCAATGATCATGTCCTGCACTTGTTTTGCGCTCTTTTGCCGCTGCGCCATATATGTTCTGTTTAACCCAAGACGCGAGCGGGTGAAACCACCAGCCTGGACATTCTATATAGGCTGTGAACAGGGCTTTCGCGAGACGGGAAGCGATTAGGTTGGCGTCGGCGTATCCCAGAGCCAGGAAAACAGCAGCGTTTCCGCCAACTCCACGAGAGCATCGAAAGCGCGGCGGCTGAGCGTTCCCTGCGCGACCGATTCCTTGGTGTAGAGCGGCAGTTCGCGCAAAAGCCGAGCGCCGGAAAAGACGCGGAGCGTTCCGGCTTCGTAGCCGGCCGCAACGGGTGCTGTCAGCGGCCAGCGATAGACGATGCGGGCCGAGAGGCGATCGGGATTGTCGTTCGGCACATAGACATCGACCGGCATCTTGGCGAGCAGGCCGACGGTGGATTGTGCCCCGCCATAGACGCTGGCATTGCCGATCACTTCGCCATCGGCAAAGATGCGTTGGCTCTTGAAATTGCTGAGGCCCCATTCCAGCACGCGGCGGCTTTCCTCGGTGCGTTCCTTGTCCGTTTTCAAGCCACCGAGCGCCAGGAACAGACGCTTGCCGTCGCGCTGAATGGAGGCGACGATCGAATAGCCTTCGCCGTCCGCAAAGCCGAGGCCAAGGCCGTCAACGCCGATGTTCAGCGGCAATAGCGGGTTGCGATTGCGCTGGAAGATCTTGTTCCAGGTGAAATCCGGCTGGGCGAGATACCTATAGAAATCGGGATAATTCTGTTGCAGATCCTGCGCCAGCGTCACCAGTTCGCGCGCGGAGATCTTGCCGCCGCCGTTCGGATCGTCCGGGCTCGGCAAACCAGTGGAATTGGTGAACACCGCGCGCGGCATGCCGATCTCGCGCGCGCGCGCCGTCATGCGTCGGGCGAATTCCTTTTCGCTGATCGAAATCCCCTCGGCAACGACGATGCAGCTGTCATTGGCCTGCTGCACCGCGATGCCCTGGATCAGATCGCCAACGCGCACGCGTGATTTCAGCGCAGCGAACATGGTCGAGGTGCGCGACGGCGCCCCGCCCGTGCGCCAGGCGTTTTCTGAGACGGGATATTCGGTGTCGAGTGTGATGTCTCCCCGCTTCAGCGCATCGAAGATGATATCCAGCGTCATTAGCTTGGCGAGCGATGCGGGAGAAATCTGCTGATCCGCATTCTTGGCAAGCAGGATCGTGCCGGTGGAGGCTTCCACCATGAAGGCCTGGGTAGCCTTGGTATCGAAAGCGGGAGGCGCTGCCTGCTGCGCGACCGCCGGCAGGCATCCGATTCCGACAAGGAAGAAAAACGCGACAGTAAAGCGTCTTAGCATGTCGGCTCCCCAATGCGACCACCCCCGAACATATTAGCCAGGGGTGAAGATTCAGGCAATCACGCCGATCAGTCGACTTGCGTCTGACCTTGATGCTGACGGTGATAGGCGGAGAGGATGGATTCTTGCGTCAACCCGTCATTGCGGACCATGACCGCATCGAAAGCGAGATTGACGTAGACCGTCTTGACCGGCGCATCCTGGTAAGCGGCAGCCGTGGAGGCGAGCGACGAGGTCGTGAGGCTAGCCATTCCCGGCGAAAAATCCGGACGTTCGTAAGGGATCGGACCGATTATCGGCAGGACGATAAGCGTCGGCTCGACAGGCTCGACGGACGGCGCGGCGCCGCCGTTCCAGGTCATCGGCGGCAGATTGTTGTGCTTGCCGGCGTTGGAGGTCGTCGGGGTCGAGCCGGCAAAGGCAACGGCAGAATTCGGCGAGGATCGCGGTATCGGAGCCAGCGCCGGCGTGGTCTCGAAGCTGCGCTGTTCACGGCTCTTGCGGGCGTAGCTATCCGACGGGGGCAATTGATCGGCGGTCATTCCGCCGTTCGAAGCAACCATCACGCCCGTTGCGATCTGGCCGCCGGGATTGATGCTTGGAATGCGCGATCCCTTGGGGATGTAGGAGGCCATCAGATAGGGCTCGTCATGGCCGTCCATGCGCGCACGACCGACATATTGCACGCGCACGTCGCCGGTGCCGCTGTGCTGCAGATCGAGCAGCTGTGCCGTCTTGTTGGAAAGGTCGATGATGCGGCCGGGATGATAAGGCCCGCGATCGTTGACGCGCACGATGATGGAAGAGCCGGTTTCGACATTGGTCACGCGGGCATAGCTCGGCAACGGAAAGGTCGGATGCGCGGCGGTCAGCGCCTGCTGGTCGTAGACTTCGCCATTGGCGGTCAGGCGACCATGAAACGCCGAGCCATACCAGGACGCGATGCCGGTCTTGTTATAGGCATAGTCTTCCTTGGGGTAATACCACTTGCCCTTGACCTGATAGGGATTGCCGACAAGAAACCGGCCGCCCCCCTTCGGAACCGGCCCGTTGGCGACAACCCGAGGGCTCGCCTTGACTCCATATTCCTTCTCGGAAAAATATTCCTTGCCGTGCTGACGCTTCGTTGCAACCTGCTGCGAGGTTCCGCAAGCGGTGACGGTGGCGCACATCAAAGAGAGAGCAAGCCAACGCATACCTGTCGCG
>DASVPC010000183.1:0-8684 GCA_036383055.1 Rhizobium sp.
CTCCGACCAGATGAACCGGAAGCCGGCAAGGATCTCGCTCAGGCTCTTCGATTGATGGGCAACGCGCTGCTGCGGCTTCGGAATGAGAAAGGTGAGCACGGAACCAGCCGCGAAGAACAGCACGGCGACACCATAGGAAACACTCGGGCCGATACCATAAAGCAGGCCACCGGCGACCGGGCCAAGGATGGCGGCGGCGTCCCAGGACATGGAGTTCCAGGTGATCGCATTCGACAGATCCGCAGGCGGAATGAGATTGGGAGCGAGCGACTGCGTCGCCGGCGTCATGAACGCGCGCTCGATGCCGAAGATCGTGAGGATCAGGAAGACCAGCCATGGCTCAAAGGCGTCGGTAACGGTCAGAAACAGCAGCGCACCCGTGCAGATCGTCCCGACGAGAATGCAGATGGCGGCAATCATCCGCCTGTTGTAACGATCGGCCACAGTGCCGGTCACCAGGATGAGCAGCAGCGACGGCAGGAACTGCACCAGGCCGATCAGCCCGAGATAGATTGGCTTGCCGGTATGCTCGTACATCTGCCAGCCGACGGAAACGCTGACGACCTGCGTGGCGAAACCGGTCAGAAAACGGGCAAAGAAGAAATAGGTGTAGGCGATATGCCGGAACGCGGCAAATCTGTCTCCGCTGGCAACCAACGACATATGTGAGACTTTCCGACCGGAGCAATGGCGTGCAACGCACCCGCTCGGCCTGTTAGGCATGATTCAGCCTGTGTCAAAGCATGGGGCTTGCCCGTTAAGTCGCCAATGTCTACATGTCTGTCAACCACGAAATGGAGACGGACATGCTCGCCTTATTTCAAACCATTGATCTGGCTTTGAATCTTTATACCTGGGTGCTGATCGCCAGCGCCATCTTCTCTTGGCTCTATGCTTTCAACGTCATCAATTCGAGCAATCAGTTCGTCAATTCGGTCGGAAGCTTTCTCTATGCGGTCACCGAGCCAGCGTTGCGCCCGATCCGTCGCGTGCTGCCCAATCTCGGCGGCATCGACATTTCGCCGATCATCCTGCTTCTGCTCATCTTCTTCGTCCGTTCGCTAATGTGGAACTCGCTGTATCCGCTCTTCGTTCGGTGAACGGCGCCTGGCAGGCTTTTGCCGATCATGTGAGACTATCGGTCCGGCTCACGCCCAATGGCGGGCGTGACGCCGTCGATGGCATCGAGACCGGTGCCGACGGCGAGGCCTATCTCAAAGCCCGCGTTTCCGCCGCGCCGGAAAAGGGCAAAGCCAACAAGGCGCTGATCGCGCTGCTGGCCAAGAGCCTCAGCATTCCCAAATCCTCGCTCAGCCTGATCTCCGGCGACACCGCACGCAAAAAAATCCTCCGGATCGATGGCGACCCGGAGGATTTGATAGGCAGGCTAAAATCTATAGTGAAGGGCTGATCAGGCCTTCGCCTTCTTGGCGCGCTCGATGGCTTCAACAATAAGCTCACCAGCTTCCTTGGAGCCGCCCCAACCATAGATCTTCACCCACTTGCCGGGTTCCAGATCCTTGTAGTGCGCAAAGAAATGCTCGATCTGCTTCAGCGTGATCTCCGGCAGGTCGGTATGTTCCTTGACCTTCTCGTAGCGCAGCGTCAGCTTCGGCGAGGGAACGGCAATGATCTTTTCGTCCTTGCCGGAATTGTCTTCCATCTTCAGCACGCCGATCGGGCGGACATTGATGACGCAGCCCGGCACCAGCGGACGGGTGCTGGCGATCAGCACGTCGATTGGGTCGCCGTCTTCGGAAAGCGTATGGGGAACGAAGCCGTAATTGCCTGGATAGGTCATCGGCGTGTAGAGGAAACGGTCGACGACCAGCGTGCCGGCCTCCTTGTCCATTTCATACTTGATCGGGTGACCGCCGACCGGAACTTCAACGATGACGTTGACGTCTTCGGGCGGGTTCTTGCCAATGGAAATCGCGTCGATGCGCATGCGTGTCCCCTAAATATTAAGGATGGTTACCGCAAGCCAGATAATCGGAATCATTCCGCAACGCAACAATGCATTGGTAGAGTGAGGGATTTTATCGGGGATCGCAGCCGGCACCGCGCGACGCCTCAAGGCCAGACAAAGCCGATCTTCTTGATCTGCTTGCGGTCGAAAGTCTCGACACCTTCGCAGAAATCGGCGCCACCCTGGCCGCGATAGAAACGATCGGCATTCTCGTTCTCTTCGAGGCACCAGACGACGAGACCCTTGCAGCCGAGCGACTTCAACAGCCGGCGCGCTTCACCGAACAGCAGCCGGCCGAGGCCGATGCCCTGATATTCCGGACGAAGATAAAGCTCGTAGATCTCGCCTTCCTGCGGCAGCGCGCGGGCGCGGTTGAGACCGAGCGTGGCATAGCCGGCAATCTCGCCGGCGACATCGAGAACCAGAAGCGTGGCAGGGCCGCTGGTCGCCTTGCGCCACCAGCTTTCGCCGCGGCGTTCGATCATCTGGCTCAGCGCACGATGCGGAATGATGCCGGAATAGGTGTACTGCCACGACTGGCGGTGCACCTCCGAAATGGCTCGGGCATCATGCGGTTCTGCCCGCCGAACATCAATCGACAACGTCTTCATAACGTTTACTCTGGTCTCGCCAGCCCAAATTAACCATCCTCATTTACGAAGACGGCCGACTTGCCCACAGCCTTTATCCGTGGACGACTGCTGAAAATTAACGCCTTTTTAACCTTTGCCACAAGGGTCCAAAAATCGAACACACAAAATAAAACCCCGGCACAATGGCCGGGGTTGATTGGTTCGAAGCGATACAGGCCGTCCGTTAGGCGGAACGCGCCTTTTCCATGCGCTTGCGCTCGTTCGGGTCGAGATACATCTTGCGCAGACGAATCGACTTCGGCGTGACTTCCATCAGCTCGTCGTCCTGGATCCAGGACAGCGCGCGGTCGAGCGTCATGCGGATCGGCGGCGTCAGCTTCACGGCCTCGTCCTTGTTGACCGAGCGGATGTTGGTCAATTGCTTGCCCTTGAGCACGTTGACTTCAAGGTCATTGTCGCGCGTGTGGATGCCGATAATCATGCCGGCGTAGACCTTTTCACCCGGATCGATGATCATCGGACCACGGTCTTCAAGGTTGAACATCGCGTAGGCGACAGCTTCGCCGGAAGCGTTGGAGAGCAGGACGCCGTTCGAGCGGCCGCCGATGGCGCCCTTGAAGGGCTGATAATCATGGAACAAGCGGTTCATGATCGCCGTGCCGCGCGTATCCGTCAGCAGTTCCGACTGATAGCCGATGAGGCCGCGGGTCGGTGCAAAGAACTTCAGGCGCAGGCGATTGCCGCCGGACGGACGAAGCTCGACCATTTCGGCCTTGCGCTCCGACATCTTCTGCACGACGACACCGGAATGCTCTTCATCGACGTCGATGACGACTTCTTCGATCGGCTCCAGCATCTGACCGGTAGCCTCGTCCTTGTGCATGACGACGCGCGGACGCGATACGGCAAGCTCGAAGCCTTCACGGCGCATGGTTTCGATCAGCACGGCGAGCTGCAATTCGCCGCGGCCGGAAACGTAGAACGAGTCCTTGCCTTCGGCTTCTTCGATCTTCAGTGCAACGTTGCCTTCGGCTTCCTTGAACAGACGGTCGCGGATAACGCGCGAGGTAACCTTGTCGCCTTCGGTACCAGCCAGCGGGCTGTCGTTAACGATAAAGGACATGGTGACGGTCGGCGGATCGATCGGCTGGGCATGCAGCGCCTCGGTCACGGACGGATCGCAGAACGTGTCGGCGACAGTGCCCTTGGACAGACCGGCGATGGCGACGATATCGCCTGCATGAGCTTCATCGATAGGCGTACGCTCGATGCCGCGGAAAGCGAGGATCTTGGAAATGCGGCCGGTTTCGATCAGCTTGCCATCCTGGCCCAGAACCTTGACGGCCTGGTTCGGCTTGATCGAGCCGGAATGAATGCGGCCAGTGATGAGGCGACCGAGGAAGGGGTTGGCTTCGAGAAGCGTGCCGATCATGCGGAATGCGCCGTCTTCTTCGCCGACACTCGGCTCCGGCACATGCTTCAGCACGAGATCGAGAAGCGGGCCAAGGCCTTCTTCAACCGGGCCATCCGGCGAATAGTTCATCCAGCCGGCGCGGCCCGAACCGTAAAGGATCGGGAAATCGAGCTGCTCGTCGGTGGCGTCGAGCGCTGCGAAAAGATCGAAGACTTCGTTGATGACTTCTTCGTGGCGAGCGTCCGGACGATCGATCTTGTTGATCGCAACGATCGGGCGAAGGCCGACCTTCAGCGCCTTGCCGACCACGAACTTGGTCTGCGGCATCGGGCCTTCCGAGGAATCGACCAGCACGATAGCGCCATCGACCATCGACAGGATGCGCTCGACTTCACCGCCGAAGTCGGCGTGGCCGGGCGTATCGACGATGTTGATGCGAACACCCTTCCAGATGACGGAGGTCGCCTTGGCGAGAATGGTGATGCCGCGCTCTTTTTCCAGATCGTTGGAATCCATCATGCGCTCAACGGTGCGCTGGTTCTCGCGGAAGGAACCGGACTGCTTCAGAAGCTCGTCAACGAGGGTGGTTTTCCCATGGTCAACGTGCGCGATGATCGCGATGTTGCGAAGTGCCATAATCTTATATCTCTGGGGCTGAGGCGCGATATAAAGTAAACACGCCAATTACGTTTGGCGCGCTCATACCCTTTTTTTCGCGTTTGCGAAAGGGGGGAGGCAAGAAAGCAACGATATGGCCTTACTTGACATATTTTCGAATACGTCTTTAGAGTTTGGCCCGCGTCTCTGTAAAACCTCAGAGGGTTTCGCATCAAGCCATAGTTACCAGCATGTAGAGGTTCCAATGCGCCGATTCACTTCTCACGAAAATCACATTCGAAATTCTGAGAAGTTGAGGGTTCATGCACACTTTGAATCTGGGCATTCTGGCCCATGTGGACGCAGGCAAGACTAGCCTTACCGAACGACTGCTTTTCGACGCCGGCGTCATCGACAAGCTCGGCAGCGTCGATACCGGCAGCACACAAACGGATAGTCTCGAACTCGAACGGCAACGTGGCATTACGATCAGGGCTGCCGTCGTGTCTTTCACCATCGGCGATACGGTCGTCAATCTCATCGATACGCCCGGCCATCCTGATTTCATCGCCGAGGTCGAGCGGATACTTGGATTGCTGGACGCGGCAGTGGTCGTTGTTTCGGCGGTCGAAGGTGTGCAAGCGCAGACGCGTGTGCTGGTGCGGGCATTGCAACGTCTTGCCGTTCCATTCCTGTTCTTCATCAACAAGGTTGATCGTCTCGGCGCGCGCTATGATGACCTGCTGGAGGTCATTGCCACCCAACTGCCGGTTCGCCCCATCGCCATGTCAGCCGTCATCGGGGCCGGCAGCAAGCTTGCCCGGGTGGAGGCGCTCGACTTGGGAAGTGCGCCGGTTTTCACGACCCTATGTGAAGCACTGGCGGAAAATGACGACGCGCTGCTGGACGATTACGTCCAGGCCCCGGATCGCCTGACCGTCGAAAGACTTGGACGCTCTTTGACTGATCAGATCGCCAAAGGCCTGGTGCATCCGGCCTTTGCGGGAGCCGCGACGACCGGCGTTGGCGTGTCCGCGCTGGCATCAGCCATTGCGACGATGCTCCCCCACCGCCGCCTCGACCCGGACGGCCCGATCATCGGAAAAATCTTCAAGATCGAGCGCGGATGGGGTGGCGAAAAGCTATGTTATATCCACCTGACATCCGGCACCATCCGGCTCCGGCAATATCTGGATTTGCCCAAAGGCCCGGCAAGGGTGACCGGGATCCACGTTTTCGAGGCCGGACGGGTTCATAATGTTGCCAGCGCCCGAGCCGGGCAGATCGCCCGCGTCAGCGGCCTGAGCGGCGCTCGGATCGGCGATGCGGTGGGAGCCGATCCACTTTCAGGCAGTCACGCTAACTTCGCCCCGCCCACCCTTGAAACCCGCGTCCTCGCCCGGCGTCCCTCCGACAATGCGGCGCTCTGGCTGACGCTGAACCAGTTGGCCGAACAGGACCCATTGATCAATCTGCGCAGGAACGAGGACGCAAACGAAGTCTTCGTATCGCTGTATGGCGAGGTGCAAAAGGAGGTCATCCAATCAACGCTACTGACGGACTTCGGTCTTGAGGCAAGCTTTGAGAAGAGCACGGTTATCTGCGTGGAGCGGCTCGTTGGAAGCGGGGCCGGTCTCGAAATCATATTCAAGGAGCCGAATCCATTTATCGCGACCATCGGACTGCGCGTCGAACCGCGACCGGAAGGGGCAGGCAACAGTTTCGCACTGGAAGTGGATGTAGGTCAGATGCCGGCAAGCTTTTATCGGGCAGTCGAGGAAACCGTGTTCGAAACACTGAAGCAGGGTATCTTCGGCTGGCAGGTCATCGATTGCCATGTGGCCATGACCGCAGCCCGGCATAGTTCGCCGACCAGCACTGCCGCCGATTTTCGGCAGTTGACGCCTTTGGTGCTGGCAACCGCCCTATCGGCCGCGCAAATCGTCATATGCGAGCCGGTCGACCGCTTTTACCTCGAAGCTCCCGCGGCAAGCTTGAACGGCTTGCTCACCCTGCTTGCGAAGTCCGGCGCGACCACGAAGGATTCCGTGATAGCCAGCGATGTGGTCCGACTGGAAGGCACTATTGCGTCTGCGATGATCCAAAGCGTCCAGCAACAGGTGCCAGGGCTGACGAGCGGCATGGGGACCATGGAATCTTCCTTTGATCACTACGCTCCAGTGACAGGCCCACAACGTTCGCGCCGGCGTTCCGGTGCCGATCCGTTCAATCGCGCCGAATATCTGCTGCGCCTGCGCAGAACGCTCGCCGGGGCTAATCCGGCGAGCGAAAAGGGAGAATAGTCGTCGCGAATGGCACTGAGATGATAGGCGCTTCAATCGCCTATCATCTTGCACGGAATGGAGCCCACGCCCGTCGGCTAAATCAAGCCGCCAACCCCTTCTTCTTCAGCATCGCATCCGGGCTCGGCAGCTTGCCACGAAATGCCTTGTAGGCATCTTCCGGGTCGATCGAGCCGCCGACGGAGTAGATGTTGGCCTTGAGTTTTTCGGCCATCCCGGCATTGAAGGGGTCACCGGTTTCCTCGAAGGCGGAGAAGGCGTCGGCGTCGAGCACTTCCGACCACATGTAGGAATAATAGCCGGCTGAATAGCCGTCGCCGGAAAACACATGCTGGAAGTGCGGCGTGGCGTGGCGCATGACGATCGATTTCGGCATGCCGATTTCCGAGAGCACCTCGGCCTGCACCGCCATCGGGTCCTCGACGGCGCCACGGGTGTGGAAAGCCATGTCAACCAGCGCCGACGAGGTGAATTCCACCGTGTTGAAACCGGCATTGAAGGTGCGGGCGGCGAGAACCTTGTCGAGCAGCGCCTGCGGGATCGGCTCGCCCGTTTCGTAGTGTACGGCATATTCCTTCAGGATCGCCGGCACGGTCAGCCAATGTTCGTAAAGCTGCGACGGCAGCTCGACGAAATCGCGCGATACGCCGGTGCCGGCAACCGATGGATAGGTGACGTTGGAGAGCATGCCGTGCAGCGCATGGCCGAATTCGTGGAAGAGCGTGCGGGCGTCGTCCAGCGACAGGAGCGCCGGCTTGCCTTCGGCGGGCTTTGCGAAATTGCAGACGTTATAGATGATCGGCAGCTCGCCGACATCGCCGTTCGGCAGCCGCAATTTATGCTGCGACTGGAACGAACTCATCCAGGCGCCGGAGCGCTTCGAGCTGCGGGCGAAATAATCGCCAAGAAACAGGGCGACGAGCTTGTCGGAACCATCGCGGATCTCGAAGACGCGGACATCAGCGTGATAGGCTGGAACGCCCTTCTGCTCGACAGCATGGATGCCGAACAGGCGTCCGGCGACATCGAAGCAGGCGGCAATGATCTTTTCGAGCTGCAGATAGGGCTTCAGCTCCGCCTCGGAAAAATCGAACTTCTGCGTCCGGATCTTTTCGGCATAATGCCGCCAGTCCCAGGGCATGACCTCGTGATTGCGGCCCTCCTGCGAAATCAGCGCGGCGATATCGGCCTCTTCCTCGCCGGCACGCGCGGCAGCCTTCGTCCAAACCGCCTTCAAGAGATCGTTCACCGCCTCCGGCGTTTTTGCCATGGTGTTGTCGAGCTTGAGTTCGGCAAAATTGGCGTAGCCGAGCAGCTTGGCCTTCTCGGCCCTCAGCGCCAGCGTCTCGCGGATGATCTTGCGGTTGTCGGTCTCGCCGCCATTCTCGCCGCGTGCCACCCAGGCCTTGAAAGCCTGTTCGCGCAGATCGCGGCGCTCGGAGGCCGTCAGGAACGGCTCGATGATCGAGCGCGACAGGGTGACGGCATATTTGCCTTCTTCGCCGCGTTCCCGGGCTGCCGCCGCCATCGCGTCCTTGAGATAATCGGGCAGGCCGGCAAGATCGGCCTCGTCGGAAAGGATCAGCGCCCAGCTCTTCTCATCGCCCAGGACATTCTGACCGAACTGCGCCCCGAGGCCCGCCAATGTCTCGTTGATGGTCGCAAGCCGCTCCTGCTCTGCCTTCGGCAGCTTGGCGCCGGACTTCACAAAGCCCTTCCAGTGCCGCTCCAGCACGCGGGTCTCTTCCAGCGTCAGACCGAGATCGTCGCGCCCTTCCCAGAGCGCATCGATGCGGGCGAAAAGCGCA
>DASVPC010000184.1:0-11937 GCA_036383055.1 Rhizobium sp.
GAAAGGAAACAGGCGATCTCGCCGACACTCATCTCGAAGGGATAGCGCGGCTTGTGCAGATGCCGACGATAGACAAGGTCGATGTCGGCGTCGGGCAAAGCGCTGGCATCAACGGCCTGGATGATTTCGCTTCGAACCGGAAGCATGGCCGCGAGCCTCTCCACCTGAGGCAGACGGTCGCGCGCGCGATCCAGATGAATGATGAAGGCACGTATGTTCGCCTGATCCGGCCGCGCGTTGATCGTGCCCGAAGAAGCATGATCCGGCTCCAGCCCAGCATGAGCTCTTTCAAGCGGTGCGGCAGCCGAAAAGCCGATTTTATAGGTCTGCATCTAGGAGATCTCGGTGTCGTATCCGGGACCCCGTAGCAATCGTGAATGAAGGCGAACTTAGGCAAACCTGACGCGAAACTGAAAATGAACACTTTCAATGCTCCCGTGCAGGCGCATCAGCCACATACGGCGACGTCCTAGGCAAGCATGCCGATACGGTCGCTCGTTATCTGATCCTCGACCCAGCGGCGCTCGTCCTGCCAGGCATGGCGCTTCCATCCCTCCCAGGTGAAGCCGCATAGCTTCACGTCCCATTCGACTGCGGGAAAGTTTGAAAGAACATGGCAAATGCCAAGAAACCCCGTGCTCGGAAAAACCTCGCGCATCCTGGGGCCTGACACCCCCAGAGCCGCACAACCGTCAAGGTAGAATTGCGGCGGCATGATACGGATCTCCTTCCCGGCACTGCCGATCAGTTCGATCGCCTGCATCGTCCAATCGGCCCGCCTTCCCTTCATACGCGAGAGGATATTCGGTCTAGGGTGATATTTGCGGATGATGCCGGGATGATAGACCAACACCACCTCTTTCACGGCCTTGAAAGCAGCGCTCTCCAGAAAGCCCGGCTCGACCAATCGCCGTTGCATCGCCTTGCTCGACGCAGCCAGCATGAGAATATCCGTACGCGTGCCGCTCATGCCACCGGATAGGTTCGGCGCGTTGAAACGCATCACGAAGTCTGCATCGTCTACAATCTGCGAGAGATCGTGGTGCAGTTTTGCATTGCCGATGATAACAGCCGTCTTGCGCGTCAATAGAGGATATCCAGCCCAGTCGCTGTGACGGACTAGCAGCGCATGCTGAGCCAAGGATGAAATTCCCGGCGGTTAATAAGAGGCGACGGGCATCGCTCCAACCCAACCGGGTGAAGGATCCTAGCCTTGCTCACAATGGCAACGAAAGCTCGCCTGCCGCTATTCTTTGTACCGTTTGGACGAAGAGATCGCATTCCGCCTGCATTACGCGGCATTCGACGGCTGCTACATCGTCCGAGGATTCTATGCCGACTTCCGTGGAGGCAATGATCCGGCCATGATCGTATTCCGCGTCCACCAGATGGATCGTGGCCCCGGTCACCAGTTCCCGTGCGTCAAGAACAGCTTGATGTACTTTTCTGCCATACATGCCCGCCCCGCCATACTTCGGCAGAAGCGCCGGGTGAACGTTCAAGATCCTCCCCTCGAAAGCTGCGAGAGTGTTCGGACCCAGCCTTCTCAAATAGCCCGAGAGAATGACCAACTCGACGCCAGCCTTGACAAGAGCTGCATGCAGCTTTTCGTCAGCCTCGGATTCGGCTCCTTTGGTCGGAATGCACAAGGCAGGGATACGGCAAGCGGCGGCATAGTCAAACACAGGAGCGCTCCAACGATTGCTCACCAGAAGCGAAATGGTCGCATCGAGCTTGCCCGCGACAATCGCCTCGGCGATGGCACGGAAGGAGGAACCATTGTTCGAGGCCAGGGCTGCGATACGAAGCGTTTTCATTGACGTTGATGCTCAACCGGTATTCTCGACATCGTGGACGATGTCGAAATAAAAAATCGCCCGCAGCGCTATGCTGCAAGCGATCTCATCTCTAATGCGACATTTCCGAAGAACTGGCGTCGGCCAAACTATTCGACCGAATTGAACTTCTTGACCTGCAGGAAGTTCACGGCCGTGCCGCTGAAGCGCTCAGGATCCATCGAGGCGGTCTGCACCTTGAAGCCTTCCGTGTAGACGGCGGTCGGCTGAGCACGGAGCGTCGGGCTGACGAAACGCGGGGCCTTGACCGGGCGATTGACGATCTCGACGCGGGCATTGGCGATCGCCCATTGCGAGATCATCTTGTCCGTCAGCTTCGGCGGAGTGGTCACCGCGGCGCGGCCGGAATCGGCCACCACGGCATCCTGCTTGTTCGGACGGCCGCCCTTCGTCGCGACGCCGGCGGCAACCGGACGTTCCTGCGGCGCCATCACTTCAAAACTGTCGTTGAAGCGGCGGCTGCTAGCCTTTATTTCGCTGGCGGTCGGCGCAAGGGCTGCCACCTGCATCGGCATCGGCTGCACCGGCCGCTTCTGCGGCAGGACAGCAGCAATCGCCCGCACGGCATCATTGTCGGCGGCGACATTATTCGCCGGCGGCACCTCATCCTTCGAGGCAACGTTGTTGGCGACCGTATTGACGGCAACGCCAGCATTCACATTCGCCTGATCGGTGCGGCGCTGCTCAAGCGCGGCGACGATCGAGGGCGAAAGCGTACCCTGATCGGCAGCATCGTCTATCGCATCCGGATCCGCATCGGCGGAAGCCAGCAGATTTTCGGCAATTTCCGGGCGCTCGACCGGAACCGGAACGCCGACGGCCTGATCCGTCACCTCAGATTCGGCGGAGGCCATTTCGGCATCGCCGGGCGTGCGACGGTTGAGCAGGGCCGGAACCGGAACACGGTAGTCGCGCAGATCGGCATATTGCTGTTGCTGAGCATCCGTCGTCGGCATTGCCGCGGCAAGCGCATCCTGAGCGGCATTACGCGGCGGCGACATCAAAGCCGAAGCAACCTCGCTGCCGGCCTGGTTTCCAAAAGCCGGACGAACCTGCGGAACGGGCGCATTGACGCTGGCAACCTGCGTCACCGGCACCGGCTGGCTGTCGTCGCCGTCATCCGCTGCTACAGGAGCCCGCTGGGTATTCTTGGCAACCAATGTGGTCGACGCCGCCGCTGCTGGCGCACCGGTATCCGCGTTGTCCTCTTCCTCGTCAGCACCGCCACCACCAAACAGCCGGGCGAAGAAGCCACGGCGCGGCGATGAAGAGCTGGCGATCTGGATATCGTCGGACGACACGCGGCGCTTGTAATCCGCAACGGCTTGCTGGTAGCCCGGCAGCGGACGGCCGTCGGCCGGAATATGCATGGTCTTGCCGTCGGGGAACAGACGGACGAGTTCCTGGCGATCCATGCGCGGCCATGCGCGCACGCCGCCGACATCCATATGCACGAAGGGCGATCCGGAGGTCGGATAATAGCCGACGCCACCGACCTGGAGCTTCATGCCGATTTCGCGCAGCTTGGTCAGCTTGACATCGGGAATATAGAAATCCATCGCATTGCCGAGCATATGCTGGCTCTTCTTGGCGACGCCCGTATGGGCCGAACGGGTGCGCAGCATCTCGTTGGTGCCGGGAGACCGGAAACCGCAGACGACATAGATGAAGTCGCTCGAGCCGCTGTTGCGATAGACCTGCCAGATCAAGTCGAACAGATGCGGGTTCATCTTGGTCGGCTGGTTCTTGCGCCAGTCGCGCAGGATGCGGTTCAGCTTCTCCAGACCCGCCGGGTCGAACTTGCCATCGCGCTTGTAGGTGATGACGGCCTTTTCGCCCGTATGTACGAAATAGATCTTTAGGCTGCGGGTTTCCCCGCTCGCCTTGGTCGGGGAGCCAACGAAAACAGGAGTGGAGACAGCCATCGCCAGGAGGCCAACGGCAACAACCTTGGCCACCTTGCGAAATATCTCAGAGCACGCAGAATGCCAGCTCAAGCTATTAGGCTTGGTATTTCCACTCAGATTCGGCAATTCGATCCCCGTCCGACAGACAATGTCGCATCGTGTTCCAAATGGCTGTCAATTGCGGTGACACGATGGCAAAAATGCCACACATGGTCGCCCTCTTCATACATGGTGAACGATGCACTAACAAGTGCTTTACGACAGGTAACAAAATATGCTTGCCTAAACGTTAAAGTGTTCTCAGGCCGCGTTTTTTTGCGGGTCATCCGGGTCTATCCCATAGTCTTTCAACTTGCGATAGAGCGTCGAACGACCGATTCCGAGCTTCCTTGCCACCTGACTCATTTGCCCTCGATAGAATTTGAGAGCGAACCGAATGAGCTCTTCCTCGACATCCGCAAGCTTTCTGACATCGCCGGACGTGTCGGTGCTGACGATGACATTATCCGATGTTTGCGCGGATGACGTGTCCACGATCGAGAGCGGCGAGGTTGCAGTTTCCGACGACGACGCGACCCGCAAGCCACGCTCAAACCTGTCTGCCGCGACGCTATCGGCACCGTAGGCCTGGGAATTATCCACAACTAACGTCGGGTGCTCGCCAGTGAAATAGCCGGGCAACTGCGCCGCGATCTGCGGAAAATCGGTTTCCAGCAGCTCCGGCCCTTCCGACAGAACGACCGCGCGGAAGACCGCATTTTCGAGCTGGCGGATATTGCCTGGCCAATCATAAGACGTCAGCAGCGCCAGCGCGCCATGGCTGATCGCAAGCGAATGACCGAGCTTCTGTTCGAACGCAAAGCGATCGGCGAAGGCGCGGGCAAGGTGCGGAATATCCTCCTTGCGGCGGCGCAGCGCCGGCATGGTGATCGGGAAGACGTTGAGGCGGTAGTAGAGATCCTCGCGGAACCGTCCGGCCTTCACCTCTTCGATCAGATCCTTGTTGGTGGCCGAGATCAGCCGGACATTGACCTTCTGCGCCACGCGGGCGCCGACCGTCTCGATCTCGCCCTGCTGCACGGCGCGCAGGAGCTTGACCTGCACCTCCAGCGGCAGATCGCCGACCTCGTCTAGGAACAGCGTGCCGCCGTCGGCTTCCATGAACTTGCCGACATGCCGTTCCGTGGCGCCGGTGAAGGCACCCTTCTCATGGCCGAACAGAATGCTCTCGACCAGATTATGCGGAATGGCACCGCAGTTGACCGTCACGAACGGCTTGCCGGCGCGGTCGCTAGCAGCCTGGATGGCGCGGGCCACCAGTTCCTTGCCGACGCCGGATTCGCCTTCCAGCACCACGGGGATATTCGACTGCGCGGCGCGGTGGGCGAGATCGAGCACCCGCATCATCGCCGGGCTTGCCGAGACGATGTCGTCGAAGCTGATCGCACTCGAGCGCGATTTGCGCCCGGCACGCGCCTTGGCCTCGCGCTGATCGAGTTTCAGCGCGTTGGCGATCGACGCGGCTATCCGTTCCGGCGAAACCGGCTTGACGACGAAATCGAAGGCGCCGGCCCGCATGGCCTGCACCACGGTCTCGATACCGCCCTGCCCGGTCTGCACGATCACGGGAATATCGGTAC
The DNA here is from genome assembly GCA_036383055.1 of Rhizobium sp. Taxonomy (GTDB): domain Bacteria; phylum Pseudomonadota; class Alphaproteobacteria; order Rhizobiales; family Rhizobiaceae; genus Rhizobium. The sequence continues at coordinate 5,404 of DASVPC010000184.1, forward strand.
CCATGTCGCTGAGAGCGCCGAGAAGCTCGAGACCGCTCATCTCCGGCATCATCAGATCGAGCACGATCACATTGATCTGATCGCCGTTACGCTTCAGAAACTCAAGGCCGAAGCGGCCGTTCTCCGCCAGATGAGCAACGTGTCCGTGCCGCTCGATAGCGTTTTTTAGCAGGCGTCGTTGGATCGGATCATCCTCAACAACGAGTACCTGCGCGCCCCCCTTGGCGCTATTCAATATGGTCATTGGTGCCTCACTTCATGCGAAACCTGGGGGAACCTTCGCAGAAAGGCTTGAACACGAAGTTTTGCCAAACCATCGTATTTTAATCATTATGACGAATGTAACATCGCCTATGACTCAATGGTCCGCCCCCCGAAAATCCGCGCTTGCAGCGGCCTTTTCGGCCGAATAGACACGGATGGACCGGATTGTTCTGAAAAGAAAATAGAGGAAATACCGTCCATGAGCCCGACCTCGCTCCATTCATCCCTTAAGTTTTCCACCGGCCCGGCCGCTGCCGCGACCAATGCCGCGCTTGGGGATCTACCCGCCTGGAAGCTCAGCGACCTCTACCCCTCCGCCACCTCCACCGCTTTCACCGGCGACATGGAAAAGGCCGGCAAGCTGGCCATCGCCTTCGAGGAGAAGTGGAAGGGCAAGCTGGCCGAGGCCGCGACCAAGACCGGTGACGCCGGCATCGGCGCGGCGCTGAAAGAATATGAAGCCCTCGACGACATCATCGGCCGCCTTGGCTCCTTCGCCGGTCTCACCTATTTCTCCAACACCAGCGATCCGGCCAACGGCAAGCTCTATGGCGATGTGCAGACGCGGCTGACCGACTATGCCGCCCATCTGCTGTTCTTCCCGCTGGAACTGAACCGCATCGACGATGCCCTGGTGGATGCCTGCATGGCGAACGACCCCGCCACCGGCCACTACCGCCCCTGGCTCGTCGACCTGCGCAAGGACAAGCCCTATCAGCTCGACGACAAGTTGGAGCAGTTGTTCCTCGAAAAATCCATGACCAGTGCGGCCGCCTTCAACCGCCTGTTCGACGAGACCATGTCGGAGCTGCGCTTCGAGGTCGACGGCGAAAAACTGCCGCTCGAAGTCACCCTCAACATGCTGCAGGAAAAGGACCCCGAAGTACGCCGCAAGGCGGCGGTGGCTTTGACCGCGACCTTCAGGGCCAATCTGCGCGTCTTCACGCTGATCACCAATACGCTTGCCAAGGACAAGGACATCGCCGATCGCTGGCGCGGTTTCGAGGACATCGCCGACAGCCGGCATCTGGCCAACCGCGTCGAGCGCGAGGTGGTCGATGCGCTGGCCGCCGCCGTGCGCGAGGCCTATCCGCGCCTTTCGCACCGCTATTACAAGATGAAGGCCAAGTGGCTCGGCATGGAACAGATGAATTTCTGGGACCGTAACGCGCCGCTGCCGGAAACCTCCAATGCACTGATCCCCTGGAGCGAGGCCAGGGAAACCGTGCTGTCCGCCTACGGCAATTTCGCCCCGGAAATGGCCGATATCGCCAAGCGCTTCTTCGACGAAGAATGGATCGACGCGCCGGTGCGCCCCGGCAAGGCGCCGGGCGCCTTTGCCCATCCGACCGTGCCCTCGGCGCACCCTTACGTGCTCGTCAACTATATGGGCAAGCCGCGCGACGTGATGACGCTCGCCCATGAACTTGGCCATGGCGTGCATCAGGTGCTCGCCGGCAGCCAGGGCGCTTTGATGTGCCAGACGCCGCTGACGCTCGCCGAAACCGCCTCGGTCTTCGGAGAGATGCTGACCTTCCGCACCCTGCTCGACAAGACCAGCGACAAGCGCGAGCGCAAGGCGATGCTCGCCCAGAAGGTCGAGGACATGATCAACACGGTCGTGCGCCAGATCGCCTTCTACGAGTTCGAGCGCAAGGTGCACACCGCCCGCAAGAACGGCGAACTGACCTCCGACGATATCGGTGAGCTGTGGCTCTCCGTGCAGTCGGAAAGCCTGGGGCCGGCGATCAAGATTTCCGAGGGCTATGAGACCTACTGGACCTATATCCCCCACTTCATCCATTCGCCCTTCTACGTCTACGCCTATGCCTTCGGCGACTGCCTGGTGAACTCGCTCTACGCCGTCTACCAGAATGCAGAAGAAGGCTTTCAGGCGAAGTATTTCGAGCTGCTGAAGGCCGGCGGCACCAAGCATCATTCGGAGCTTCTGAAGCCTTTCGGCCTCGATGCCACCGATCCGTCGTTCTGGAGCAAGGGATTGTCGATGATCGAAGGGCTGATCGATGAGCTTGAGGCGCTTGATAAGAGCGCTTGATGCCCATTGATGAAGACCCGCGCATGGCCGATGCCCAACCCTACGTCCTCTTTAGGGACGACAGCACTGGACAGGTAATGATCTTCGCCGAGCCGGCGGAGATCATCATTGCCCGGACGCGCGCGGAATTCTTCGAAGCCCTCGAACGGATGGAGAAGGCAAAGGCCGAAGGAAAATGGCTGGCCGGCTATATGGCCTATGAAGCCGGACATCTCTTCGAGGAAAAACTTGCGCCTTTCGCTGAAGAAAATCGCGAAACGCCGTTGCTCTGTTTCGGCGTTTTCGACGCTCTGGCAGCCGACAACCATCCCCTCGCCCAGCCGTTGCAACGTCTTGAAAATCAGGAGTTCCTAACCGACGCGACGGCCGCGTGGAATCCCGCCATATATAAAGAGAGATTCGACCGACTGCATGGGCATATCCGCCAGGGCGATTGCTATCAGGCAAACCTCACCATGCCGATCTCGGCGCGCTGGAACGGCGATATCAGGGCCGCCTTCTGGTCGTTGATCGAGCGCCAGCCGGTGAAGTACGGCGCCTTGGTCGATCTCGGCGGCCCTATCATCCTGTCACGCTCGCCGGAACTCTTTTTCCGCACCGACGATGACGGCTGGATCGAGACGCATCCGATGAAGGGCACGGCCAAGCGCGGCGCGGACGCCACGGAGGATGCCGAGATCATCAGCGCCATGCTTGCCGACGAAAAGACGCAAGCCGAAAACCGCATGATCGTCGACCTCCTGCGCAACGACATCTCCCGCATCACCGAGGTCGGCACGCTCGACGTGCCGAAACTCTTCGAGATCGAGACCTATCCGACCCTGCACCAGATGGTCAGCCATGTGCAGGCGAAGCTGCGCCCCAACATGACCATCCGCGACATCTTCGCCGCCCTCTTCCCCTGCGGCTCGATCACCGGCGCCCCGAAAATGCGGGCGATGGAAATCCTGCACGATCTCGAAGACGGCCCGCGCGACGCCTATTGCGGGGCGATCGGTATGATCTCGCCGTCAGGCTCCATGCGCTTTTCCGTTTCGATCCGCACCATCACGCTGTTCGACGACGGCCGCGCCGTCTTCAATGTCGGCGGCGGCATCGTTTTCGATTCGACGGCGGAAGCGGAATATGAAGAATGCCTGCTGAAGGCACGCTTCGCCGTGGGGGATCGATGGATCAAGCGCTAGAGGATTTTTCGCTGATCGAAACGCTGCGCTACGAGCCGCAAGCAGGCTTCCTACGCCTGCGCTTGCACCTTGCCCGCCTGCAACGCTCCGCCCGCCGGCTGGGCTTTCCCGCGCCGAAGGATGCGCTGACGAAACTGGATGCGGCGGTTGCCGGCGCGACGACACCCTTGCGGGTGCGCCTGACTTTTGATCGCGCCGGGAAAACCGACGTCACCACCGCCGCTTTCACGCCACTTGCTCCCGACACCGTCTGGCGCGTCCGTATCGCCGAGACCCGGATCGATTCCGCCGACACGCTGCTGCGCGTCAAGACCACCCGCCGATCTGTCTATGAAGCCGCCCGCGCCGAATATCCGGCGATGGAGGCAGACGAAGTTCTGTTGCTGAATGAAAGAGGCGAGGTCTGCGAGGGTACCATCACCTCGATCTTCCTCGGCGACGGCCCGTTGCGAACACCGCCCATCTCTTGCGGCCTGCTTGCCGGTGTCTTGCGCACCGAACTCATCTGCCAGCGCAAGGCCCGCGTCGGCCGGATCAGGCTGGACGATCTGGAAAATACCACCCTTTATGTCGGAAACTCCCTGCGCGGCCTGATCCGCGCACAACTCCTATGGAATTGACGCAATGCTCATCCTCTCGCTGACCTACCTCAAGGGCAATGACGAAGCCGACAAACACATGGAGCCGCACATGGCCTGGGTGAAGGAAGGCTATGCAAAAGGCTGGTTCCTCGCCTCCGGCCGCAAGGTGCCGCGCACCGGCGGCATCATCTTCGCTCGCGGCGACCGAGCCGAACTGGAAGCCTATGCCGCCGCCGACCCCTTCACCATCCACGGCGTCGCTGTCTATGAGGTCACGGAAATCGCCCTGACGACCGTGACCGAGGGGCTAGAGGCGTTGAAGAGCTGAGGAAAGCCCGATGGACGATCTGCGCGCCCATTTGAAAGATCTGGAAGAACGGCTCTTCGATCCGGCAGTGCGCGGCTCGCGGCAGGCATTGGCAGAATTGCTCTGCACGGAGTTCCGTGAAATCGGCAGCTCCGGCCGGCTCTTCGATCTGGAAGACATCCTGACAAGCCTTCCGACAGACCCGGAGAATACCGCCCTGCGGACACTCGAGGACTTCAATGTCAGTCGGCTTTCCGACGACATCGCTCTCGTCACCTATCGGGCCACCCGCGCGTCTCCCGACAAGCCCACTGTCCGATCGCTCAGAAGTTCGATCTGGAGGCTGGAGGCGGACGGATGTTGGCGGATGCTCTTCCATCAGGGAACGCTGACGCGATAGACTCGATCCATGACACAACTGACCTACACACCCTATGACGGCTCCGCCAAACCCTTCACCATCGGTCTCGTGCCGCTGGACCTCGCCCGCTGGATCGAGCCGGATGGTGATCTCGGACGCTATCTCGATGAGAAGCAGCATCTTTTCCACAATCATCTGAGCGAGATCTTCGTTGCCGAGGACGATACGCGGGACGCGCAACAGGAGGTGCTCGACCTGCTGGCCGCCTATCTTTGCGAGAGCCATCCGGCCATCTGTCGGCGCGATGGCAATATCATCTCCGCCGCCGGTCATTCGATCGATCTCGCGAACCCCTCGGTTTCGCCGCTGCTGAAGGCCGGTTCTCTGGTCGCCGACGATCTCGTCATCATGCGCCGCAAGGCCGATGGCTGGCACCTCGTCGCCGGCCATGTCGCCTTCCCCTCCTCCTGGTCGCTCCAGGAAAAATTCGGCCGGCCGATGCAGGCGATCCACGCCGATGTGCCCGGTTTCGGCGAGGGCACGCGCAACGCCACCCTGATCACCCGTATCTTCGACAATCTGCAGGTGTCACAGCCCGTCGAACGGCTGAACTGGTCGGTCAATCCGACCAACGAGCTGTTTCTATCGGCCTCGAAACACAGGCGCCCACAAGTTGCAACTGCCCCAACGCTCGAAACCCGTTTCGCACGCGTCGAGCGCCAGACGCTGCGCAAGCTGCCGGTCTCGGGCGATATCCTCTTCACCATCCGCGTCTATGTCGACCCGATCGCCGCGATCGCCAACCATCCCAGAGCCGCGGAACTGGCAGCGAACTTCGCCGCACAACTGGATGCATTGGACGAACATCAGACGGCCTATAAGGGGCTGATCCATCAGAAAGCCGAGTTGGTGAAGCAATTGCGGGTGTTGGCGGGTGTTTAGCAATGCGATAAGCAACAAACCCGTCGCAAACCGCGTGTATGGTGCCATTCTATTGACTTTCCCCAGCGTAGCCCGGAGAGCTCTTTATTGTGACATCAATTTGTGATTAGAGCCGTCCACCTCGCGTTTTCACGCATACATTGATTGAATTTCATAGGCCGAACGGCGTCCTGCCTTTCGAAGGAGACAAGAATGACGAAACACAAATATCCGGTATATGCCGAAATTACCGGCCCGATCGTGATGATCGGCTTTGGCTCCATCGGCCGCGGCACCCTGCCCCTGATCGAGCGCCATTTCAAATTCGACAAAAGCCGGATAGTCGTCATCGACCCCCGCGAAGAGCCAGCCGACATGGAAATCCTGGCGAAGCACGGCGTTCGTCATATCAAGGAACATGTCACCAAGGAAAACTACAAGGAACTGCTGAAGCCGCTCCTGACGGAAGGCGGCGGCCAGGGTTTTTGCGTCAACCTCTCGGTCGACACCGGCTCGCTCGACCTGGTCAAGCTGTGCCGCAAGCTCGATGTGCTCTACATCGACACCGTCGTCGAGCCTTGGCTCGGCTTCTATTTCGACAAGAGCCTGAAGAACGCCGACCGCACCAACTATGCCCTGCGCGAAACCATGCGCAAAGAGAAGGCGAAGAACCCGGGCGGTACGACGGCCGTTTCCACCTGTGGCGCAAACCCGGGCATGGTCTCCTGGTTCGTCAAGCAGGCGCTCGTCAACCTCGCCAAGGATATCGGCCTGAAGTTCGAAGAGCCGGATCAGCATGACCGCGAAGGCTGGGCCAAGCTGATGAAGAAGGTCGGCGTCAAGGGCATCCACATCGCCGA
>DASVPC010000185.1:0-6062 GCA_036383055.1 Rhizobium sp.
CACCCAGATGCTGATCGGCTCCCGCTTCGAGGCCGGCACGGAGACGGAAGAGCATATCCTCAACCCGAAGACCGGCGAGACCGTGCTCGACCTGCCTGAAGCGTCGCTCGGCCAGATCGACGCCGCCGTCGATGCCGCCGAAAAGGCCTTCACAAGCTGGTCACAGACGACGCCTGGCCAACGCTCCGCCTATCTGCTGAAGATCGCCGATGCCATCGAGAGGGATGCCGAGGGTTTTGCGGCGCTGGAAGCGCTGAACTGCGGCAAGCCGATCAATGCCGTGCTCAACGACGAAATCCCCGCCATCGTCGACTGCTACCGTTTCTTTGCCGGCGCGGTTCGCAACCTGCATGGCCCCGTCGCTGGTGAATACCTGCCCGGCCACACTTCGATGATCCGCCGCGACCCTATCGGCATCGTCGGCTCGATCGCGCCCTGGAACTATCCGCTGATGATGATGGCCTGGAAGCTGGCCCCGGCGATTGCCGGCGGCAACACCGTGGTCTTCAAGCCCTCCGAACAGACGCCGCTGACGGCGCTGAAGATGGCGAAGCTGCTTGCGGATATCCTGCCGGAAGGCGTCGTCAACGTCATCCTCGGCCGTGGCGAGAGCGTCGGCAACGCGCTGATCAACCATCCGAAAATCGGCATGGTCTCCATCACCGGCGATGTCGCCACCGGCAAGAAGGTGTTGCAGGCCGCTGCCAAGACCGTCAAACGCACCCATCTGGAACTCGGCGGCAAGGCTCCGGTCATCATCTTTGACGATGCCGATATCGACGCCGTCGTCGCCGGCATCCGGACCTTCGGCTACTACAATGCCGGCCAGGACTGTACCGCCGCCTGCCGCATCTATGCGGACGCCAAGGTCTACGACAATTTCGTCGCTGACCTCACCTCCGCAGTCTCCAGCATCAAATTCAACCTCGCCGACGACACCGAAAACGAAATCGGGCCACTGATCTCCAAGCGCCAGCGCGACCGCGTCGAAAGCTTCGTCACCCGCGCCGCCGAACACAAGCACATGGAGATCACCACCGGCGGCAAGACGTCCGGCGAGCGCGGCTTCTTCTACGCCCCGACGGTCGTCGCCGGCGCGACGCAGGATGACGAGATTGTTCGCCGCGAAGTCTTCGGCCCCGTCGTCTCGGTCACCCGCTTCACCAATGCAGATGATGCCGTCGCCTGGGCCAATGACAGCGACTATGGCCTCGCCTCCTCGGTATGGACCAAGGACATCAGCCGCGGCATGCAGACCGCCGCCCGGCTGCAATATGGCTGCACCTGGATCAACACCCACTTCATGCTGGTCAACGAGATGCCGCATGGCGGCCTGAAGCAATCCGGCTACGGCAAGGATATGTCAGTCTATGCCCTGGAGGACTACACCGCCGTCCGGCATGTGATGATCAATCATGGGTGAGACGCGGTTCGGCGCAGCCGAAGCAATCGACCCAATGGGTCGATTGCAGCGTCGAACGCCCTGAGCCATGTGAAGAGCCGGCTGGTGCGGCATATACAGATCCCATTTCGGGTTAGCGGATGAGATGGGCTCCCGTAGAGCGGCACGACCTTCGCCTCTCGATCAAAACGGCAACGGAACAATTTCCCGCTTTATGCGTCTTCATTGAGTGCAACGCAGAGGAGATTTTCTAATGCTGAAGTGGGCCATTATTTTCTTCGTGATTTCCCTGATCGCCGGATTTTTCGGCTTTTCCGGCGTTTCGGCCGCAACGGCGAAGATTGCCCGTGTGCTCTTTGCCATCTTCCTGATCGTCTTCCTGTTGTTCCTGATCCTGGCGGTTATGGCCGGCAACATGGTGCTGTGACGACCGGCGGTGAGGAGGGCAAGCCTTATACCAGGCTCGCCCCGACATTGATCGCCAGCGCCAGGATCGTCGTGTTGAACAGGAACGACAGGATGGAGTGCAGCAGCACCAGCTTGCGCATGCCGACCGAGGAAACGCCGATATCAGCGGTCTGGGAGGCGACGCCGATGGTGAAGGAGAAATAGAGGAAATCCCAATAGATCGGCTCCTCCACCGGCGCGGCGAACACCAATCCCTCCCCCTTGCCCGGGCCGCCATAAAAACGGTGGGCGTAGTGGATGGTGAAAAGGATGTGCAGGAATGCCCAGGAGATCAGGATCGTCACGATCGCCATCCCCACGCGGAAAAACGCGACTTCGGGCGATGCATCCTTGATGCCGAGCAAGTCCAGGGCGATACCGCCAATGCTCGCGACCGCCGCGGCGATCGACAGGAACAACAGCAATCCATCGGAAAAATCCAGATCGGCGGAACGCTTGCGGATAAGGCGCGCATCCGCCGTCAGCATGCGATAGAGGCTGAACACAATATAGATGATGGCGGTCGCATCCCAGGCGACGAGCATATTGCCCGCATTCACCGCGCGCGAGGTCAGAAGCAGAAAAACCGCCACTCCGATCACAATGGCAACGAGGATCACCTGATGCTTGCGCAGCAGCACGAGACCCCTGGAACGATGCAGCTGTCCGTTCACGCCCATGCCGCTCTCCCCATTGCAAATCGTCTCTCAGACATCGATTCGCCGATGAGAGTGGCAAATAAAGGGAGGCCCCGCAATGCGGAGCCTCGAATCCGAAGGACGATGGCGCTCAGCCCGTCCAGCCGCCATCGATGACGTGGATCTGGCCGGTGGTAAAGCCCGCCTCGTCGCCGGCGAGATAGGTCACCAGCGCGGCGATCTCTTCGGCATTCGCAATCCGGCCCATCGGCTGCCGGCCGATAAAATCGGCCATCGCCTTTTCATAGTCACCAGTGGCGCGCAGGCGGTCATGCAGCGAGGGGCTGTCGACCGTGCCGGGGCAAATGGCATTGGCGCGGATGCCCTTGGAGACGAAATCGGCGGCGATCGACTTGGTAAGCCCGATGACGGCGGCCTTGGAGGCGCAATAGGCGAAACGGTTCGGCACCCCCTTCACGCTGGAGGCGACAGACGCCATGTTAACGATCGAGCCCTTGCCCTTTTCCAGCATGCCCGGCAGGAAAGTACGGCAGGTCGTGTACATCGCCTTGGCGTTGAGGTTGAAGGAGAAGTCCCAGTCCTTCTCTTCGCAGTCGAGGATCGTGCCTGCATGCACGAAACCGGCGCAATTGAAAAGCACGTCGATCGGGCCGATCTCGCTGGCGTAAGCCTTGACCGCGGCACTGTCGAGCACGTCAAGCACATGCGTGGTGGCGCCTTCCAGCGTCGAAAGCGTCTGCTCGTTGATATCGGTGGCATAGACATGCGCGCCGAGCGAGATGAAGCGCTCCGCCGTCGCCCGGCCGATGCCCTGACCCGCCGCCGTGATGACGACCTTCTTGCCTTCCAATCCGTGACCCATAATCCTGATCCTTTCCTCCATGGCTTGTTTCCGATCTGAAAAAGCCGCGGCCATCTCCGGATAAGAACAAGCAAAAACAGACAGCTAGAGCCGTTCCACTCTAGCCTTCAAACGATTGCGCGAAGCGCCGGTTGAGTTTGTCGAGAAGGACTGTATGCCGCTCGGCGGTGCGCAGTCCATGGGTAATCATCTCCGAAGCCTCACTTTGAAACGCCATGTAGCCATCATGACGCGGCCGCACGTAGGAACCCTCCAGCGTGGCCCGCGTATTGCGATAGAAATCGAGCGCCGGCGCGTTGACGGCATCGCTGATCCAGGCATCGGCGTGCCCCGGCTGGCCGTTGCTTACGGCATAAGCCCCCGCCTGCACCGGCCCGCCGGCGATCCAGCGCGCAAAAGCCTTGGCCTCCTCCGGCGCCCGCGTCGCGGCCGAAACGGCAATCCCCGTACCGCCGAGCGCCGACCCGTTCGGCGCACGCCCGTCGATCACAGGCATATCGGCAAAGGCGATACGTGCTGGCCGGAATCCGGCGAAGGAATAGCTGACATAGCCGTAGATGAAGGGCGTAACGTCATAGGGGCTATCTATCTCGCCCATCAGATCGAACACGGCGATGGGGTCCATGTCGTAGCATCGGATATCCATGCCACCGACGATCCGTGCCATCCAGTCGAGCACGACTTCGCCATCAGCCCCGGCAATGAACTCCGGCCCTTCGATGCCGCAAGGCGTGCCGAGATGAGCGGCGAGCGTGAAGAAGGTCATCAGCACATGCGGCGAGCGCATCGGCAGGATCGCCCGACCCTTCACGGCCAGCCCGACGATTTCGGCGAGATCGGTAACCGGCCCGCCCAGCCGATCCGGCCGGTAAGCCTGGACTTGCGTTGCCGCGTCGATCGGCAAGGCCCATTGCCGGCCCTGCCGATAGCTCGGATAGGAGCGGCCAACCGTACCGGCGGCGATGGCGGCAAGTTCGTTGGCATGCTCGGCATCATCAAGCGGCAGCAGGCAATTCTCGCGGGTGATCTGGCCGACATGCGGGTGATCGATAACGATCAGGTCATAGGCGGCGGCAAGCTCTTCGACCGGAAAGGTCTCGAAATCCTGCAGCGAGCGCTTCTCCCAGGCGATCTCCACACCGGTCTTTTCCAGCCAAAGCTTCGAGCAGGCCGCCATCGGATCGTAGCCACGCGGATGAGACCAGGTCATTCCCTTGAGCTTCACCATCAGCCCACCGCCTTGCGCTCGACGATCAGGATATGGTCGGCGGCTAGAACGACTTCGCCGCGCTGGTTCAGCACCTCGCAACGCTCGACAACGCGGCCGGATGCCGGGCGTTTCGGATCGTCTTCTTTCGCCGATATCGTCACCCGCGTACGGATCGTATCGCCGATATGCACCGGGCGGATGAAGCGCAGACGGTCGTAGCCGTAGGAGAAGGCGACAGGGTTGATCAGCGAGGCCGTCAGCCCGACGCCGATCGAGAAGATCATCGTGCCATGCGCGATGCGCTGGCCACCCGGCAGGGTCTTGGCAAATTCCGCATCCATGTGATGCGGAAAGAAATCGCCGGTATGGCCGGCATGGACGACGAAATCGGTCTCGGTGATCGTCCGTCCGGTCGTGATCCTGACATGGCCGAGTTCGTAGTCTTCGAAATGGATCGTCTGTTCGGCCATCACTCACACCTTCGGAAGTTCGGCAATCGGCGTCGCCGGTGCGGCACTCGATTGATAGGCGGCCTCGACCAGCGCCATGGTCTGCCAGGCATCCTCGACCGAGCCGACAAGCACTTTGTCTTCACCCGAGGCGAAGCGCTGCAAATTGGCCATGCGGTTGACGAAAGCATCCGGGAACCAGGCACCCTCGAGCTTCACCTCGACCCACTCGCTGCTGCCATCGGGCTTAATCCACAGCTCGTCCGGCTCGCCGCGCGGATAGTCGAGATTGACCCCGAGCTTGATATAGGCAGCACCCTTGGTGCCCGAGATGCGGAACTCGCAGGCCTGAAACTTGCGGCCGAAATCATGGTCGTGGTTGACCGAGAGAACGCAGCGCACCCTGTCGCCATAATCAAGGATCGCGGCGGTCCGCGTCTGCGCCATCTCATGGTTCGGATGGCCGATGGTCTTCGCATGCACGCCCAAGGGATTGCCGAGCAGCCCGCGAATGAAATCGAGATAGTGGATCGAGTGCATGGCAATCTCGATACGTGGTAGGCCTTTCAGGAACGGCCAGAGCCCCCAGGGCGTCGACAGTGCCAGCCAGGCATCGAAGTCGACGACCTCGCCGAGATAGCCCTTGTCGATCGCATCATGGAGCGCCAGCATCATCGGCGCGAAGCGAAGCTGAAAATTCACCGCCGCCTTGATGTCATGCTCGCGGCAGACTTTCAGTATCTCCGTCGCCCCGGCAAGATCGCTGCCCATCGGCTTCTGGATCAGTGTAAAGGAACCCCGAGGCAATTTGCCAAGGATCGCAGCATGAGCTGCCGGCGGCGTCGCCAGATCGAAAATCACCCCTTCAACGGCCAGCGCCTCGGCCTCGGTGGTGAAGGCGCGGATGCCCCATTGATCCGCCAGGGCCTTCGCTTTTTCCGCATTCGGATCATAGAGGCCGACCACCGGAAAACCGCCCTTCTTGTAGGCCGGCAAATGCGCGTCGCCGACAATGCTGCCGGCGCCGAAGATC
>DASVPC010000186.1:0-7716 GCA_036383055.1 Rhizobium sp.
AAGGCCAAGACCATCCAACCGTTTTTCTACCAGGACCCAAGACTGCTAGCCCTTCACGGGCTTTGCAACGATAAATTCCATCGTGTCGTCCTGTGCTTACCCGGCTGGCAGGATAGCACCGACAAGAATGCATGCTGGTACTCGATATGCGCTGGCTATCAGGCGGCAAGTGGAAATTAGGGCATCGGCCTTTGAGAATGCACCGGATGGTTCTTCGGAAGCGCCCGGCACATAGCGATGGTTGTTTGGCACCGGACCGATTGAGTTCAATGGCAATCTGATCTGCCATCTTGAGTTTAAACCGTTGGCTGTAAATCCCACTGTGGCTACACTTCGCCTGAGGACGATTCGGAGCAAGCTTGGGATGGCGAAACGTATAGCAACTGTTGGTGAATCGCCCCAGGTTTCTGGACCACCACCGGAGGCTAGAGTTTTCCGGCTCACCCGCCCCGATCAAACCCTCCGCATCCCACCCACTTCATGCTAGCCTCCGTCTTCCCACCAACCCACTCCGATTCAGCCATGACCAGACAGCGCCGCCGTCGCCTCATCAAGACCCGTCGTACGGTGACGGGGTTCCTTCTCGTTGCTTCGATTTCCTTTATCGCGGGGATGACCGATGCGGTGGGGTTGATGTTGACCGGGAACTTCGTGTCGTTCATGACCGGCAATACGACGCGGGCGGCGATTGCAGTTGGGACGGGGGATTTTAGCCATGCGGCGGTGTTGTTCGCCGCGATCGTCACCTTTATCGGCGGCAATGCGCTGGGGATCGTCGTTGCCCATGCCGCCGACCGGCGGGCCTTTGTCGTGCTGGCCTGCGTCAGCATTCTTCTGGCGCTGGCAGCGGGTTTCGAGACGCCATCGCTCGTCCTCGTGCAGTTCTATCTGGTCGTGCTGGCCATGGGCATGGTCAACGCCACTGTCGAGCATATCGAGGGCCTGCCGATCGGGCTCACCTATGTAACCGGCGCGCTGTCGCGCTTCGGGCGCGGGATCGGCCGCTTTATCCTTGGCGATCGTGATTTCGCCTGGACGGTGCAGATCGTGCCCTGGAGCGGCATGATCGTCGGTGCCGTCCTCGGCGCGCTTCTGGCCGGCGCCTTCGGCTCGCATGCGCTCTGGCTGGTGTCGATGATCGCGCTTGCCCTTGCATTCACGACGCTTTTCATCCCGCGGCCGCTGCAGCGCCGCTTCAATCAGCGCCTGATGGTGGCGGCGTCGATGGCGAAGAGATCGAAATAGCCACATTGCAGTGCACAAAAATCTGCTAGGAAAAGACGAATCGTTTTCCGCCAACGCCCATTGGAGCTTCGGCTCGACAAGCGCGAGGATACCTCTTGTTCGTTTTTTCCAAACTTGTCTGGATTTTCGGTCAGCCGCTGTCCCTGGCCTTTCTCTTCGGCCTGCTGGCTTTCCTCGGTGCGCTTCTCCGCCGTCGCGGGCTCGTTCTCACCTCGTCGCTGCTCTCGGTCCTCATCCTGTTTGTAGCGCTTTATACGACGGCCGGTGCTTACGTCGTCCAGGGTCTGGAGGAGCGCTTTCCGCATGTCGCGGCCGATCCGGCGGATCTGAAATGCATGATCGTGCTCGGTGGCGCCACGCAGAACCAGGTGACGACGGTGCGCGGCGGCTATGAGCTCGATTCGGCCGGCGACCGTCTGGTCGAGGCCTTGCGGCTGGCGCAGAAATACCCGCAGGCGCGCATCGTCGTGTCCGGCGGCGACGGCTCGATCGGCGGCGACTACGAGGGCGATGCCGTCATCTCCGAGCGCTTCTTCACGGCGCTCGGCATTGGCAAGGACCGCCTGGTCGAGGACAAGACCTCGCGCACCACCTTCGAGAATGCCGTCAACACCAAGGAGCTGCTGACGCAGAACGGCCTGTCGAACTGCCTGCTGATCACCTCCGGCTTCCACATGCCGCGCTCCATGGGCATCTTCCGCAAGCAGGGCATCGATGTCGTGCCCTGGCCCGTGGATTACCGCAGCACCGGCAAGGAGACGCTCGGCCTCGATTTCACCCAGCCGTCGCTGAATGCGCAGCTGCTTTCGACCGGCGTGCGCGAATGGATTGGCCTCGTCGGCTACTATGCCGTCGGCCGTACCTCGGCCTTTTATCCAGCACCGTAACGACGTGTCTGCGCCGTAACGACGCATCAGACTGTAGTTACGATTTTGCTCATAACTACGTGCCTATGCCGTAGCCGCTACTTTTTCGAGATAGTGACGAACTTGACGCCGCGGACGCGGACGGTGATCTCACAGGGGTCGCCGTCGGTACGGTCGCAGAAACGTGGATGCATCTTCATGACCAGCACCATGTTGCCGAAGCGCTGGATGAAATCATAGCCATAGATCCGCGCCGTTGCGACGAGGATGTAGCCACCCTCGACGACATGGACGTAGAAATTATAGGGGCAGCCCTCGTCGGTGCAGTCGGGGCCTTTTTCGCCCTTGCAGGTGATCTCGCCCTCGTTGACGACGATGTCCATCAGTCTATCGTTGTTGAAATCCCGCTCGGTGGCAAAACCGTCGCCGAAGCTTGCCTGGCCCTCGCAGCGCTTGGTGAAGTGATCCCTCTCATAGGCCACCGGGTCCTGCAGCAGCGTTTGCTGCGCTTGCGCCGCGACCGGCAGGATGACGAACGCGACGAGATTGAGGATCACGATCAGCAGGGATTTCAACGGGGTTTTCCTCTCCAAAGCGCGGCACGACCGCTGGGGTTGCCGCGTCCGCTTCGGCATCTTTACACCTGCCTGCTTGCGCGGCCCTTGCCACCGTGATTCACTCCGCCAAAATCGCCGCCGGCATTCTGTTGGAGTTCCCGATGTCGCTTCTTTCGTTTCTCGACTATGCCGGCGTCGCGCTTTTCGCCGCCACCGGGGCGCTCGCGGCTTCGCGCAAGCAGCTGGACCTGATCGGTTTCCTGTTCTTTGCGGCGGTCACCGGCACCGGCGGTGGCACGCTTCGGGATATTATTCTCGGCCGTGTGCCGGTCTTCTGGGTGCTGAACCCGACCTATATCATCATCTGCGCTTTGGTCGGCGTGCTGGTCTTCTTCACCGCGCACCTGTTCGAATCGCGCTATCGGCTGCTGATCTGGCTCGATGCGGTGGGCCTGTCGGCCTATTGCGTCATGGGTGCAGCCAAGGGCATGGCGGCGACGGGGTCGCCGACGGTTGCCATCGTCACCGGCGCGCTGACGGCGACCTTCGGCGGCATCCTGCGCGATCTGCTCGCAAACGAGCCCTCGGTGTTGCTGCGGCCGGAAATCTACGTGACCGCCGCCCTCGTCGGCGCCGGCGTCTTCACCGCCGCCAACGCGACGATGATGCCGCTCTATGCCTCGGCAGGGCTCGGCGTTGCCGCCGCCTTTGCCGTGCGCGGCGGCGCGCTTTGGTTCGGCTGGACCTTCCCGACCTATCATCATAGGCCTGGCCGGCATCCCGACGACGTGATGTGAGCTAGGCTTGTGGCTTACCGCTGCTTGCGGCGCAGGCGGATGACGACGTCGACATGGGCGATTTCCATGCCCACCGGCGGCTCCGGCAGGTTCGCGATCGTCAGATTGCTGATCGGAATATCCAGCACTTCATTGTGGCCTTCGACGAAGAAGTGGTGGTGGTCGGAGACATTGGTGTCGAAATAGGTCTTGGCGCTTTCGACGGCCAGCACGCGGATAAGGCCGGCCTCGGTGAATTGGTGCAGCGTATTGTAGACCGTGGCAAGCGAGACCGGAACGCCGGCGGTGACGGCTTCCTCGTGAAGTTCCTCGACGGTCAGATGGCGGTCGCCCTTGGCAAAAAGCAGATCGCCGAGCGCAATGCGCTGTCGGGTCGGCCTCAGGCCGGCGCTGCGCAGCCTGGTTTCGATCGCGATTTCGGCTTCTTCCGCCATTCAGGGAGCTCCGGATTCCTGATCTCTGTAATTCTTGATTAAGCCATATAACTTTTGCACGGATTGCTTTCAATAGTTTCGATGGGGTGGGAAGGCTGTCAATAGCCGGAAAAATAGGGCTCTTGCCGCATTTGCCACTGGCAGCAGCCCTAGCGTTCCTGTATGCGACGACCACATATAGCGAAGTGCGGCCATCGGGCGGCAAAATGAGCGTGTCATGCTTACGCTTCATTTTCCCTCGATCTTGCACTAAAGCTTCACATCCACGGCATCCATGCGGGGGAACGGAATTTTTATGACGACGAGACAATCCAGCTTCAACTATGAGGAAATTCTGTCCTGCGGCCGCGGCGAATTGTTCGGCCCGGGCAATGCGCAGCTTCCCCTGCCACCGATGCTGATGGTCCATCGCATTACAGATATCTCCGAAACCGGTGGTGCCTTCGACAAGGGCTACATCCGCGCCGAATATGACGTGCGTCCAGACGACTGGTACTTCCCCTGCCATTTTGCCGGCAATCCGATCATGCCCGGCTGCCTCGGTCTGGATGGCATGTGGCAGCTGACCGGCTTCTTCCTCGGCTGGCTCGGCGAGCCTGGCCGCGGCATGGCGCTGTCCACCGGCGAAGTGAAGTTCAAGGGCATGGTTCGTCCGGACACGAAGCTCCTCGAATACGGCATCGACTTCAAGCGCGTCATGCGCGGCCGCCTCGTCCTCGGCACCGCCGACGGTTACTTGAAGGCCGACGGCGAAGTTATTTATCAGGCATCGGACCTGCGCGTCGGCCTGTCAAAGGACAAGGCTGCCTGAACTGCGGCCTTGCCGCCTCCACAAAGACAGACGTTTTAGAAAAGGTCATCGACATGAGACGGGTTGTTGTCACGGGTCTGGGTATCGTTTCATCGATTGGGAACGATGCGCAAGAAGTTACGGCGTCGTTGCGCGAAGCCAAGTCGGGCATTTCGTTTTCGAATGATTTCGCCGAGCATGGTTTCAAGTGCCAGGTCTGGGGTTCGCCCAAGATCGACACGACCGATCTGGTCGACCGCCGCGCCATGCGCTTCCTGTCGCAGGGCGGTGCCTGGAACCACGTCGCCATGAAGCAGGCGCTCGCCGATAGCGGCCTCGAAGAGAGCGACATCAGCAATGAGCGCACCGGCATCATCATGGGCTCCGGCGGCCCGTCGACGCGCACGCTGATCGAAGCCGCCGACATCACCCGCAAAAACAACAGCCCGAAGCGCGTCGGCCCCTTCGCCGTGCCGAAGGCGATGTCGTCGACGGCCTCGGCGACGCTTGCCACCTGGTTCAAGATCTACGGCGTCAACTATTCCATCTCGTCCGCATGCTCGACCTCGGCGCATTGCATCGGCAACGCCGCCGAGATGATCCAGTGGGGCAAGCAGGATGTGATGTTCGCCGGCGGCCACGAGGATCTCGACTGGACCATGTCGAACCTCTTCGACGCCATGGGCGCCATGTCCTCCAAGTTTAATGAGGATCACCCGGAAACCGCCTCGCGCGCCTATGACGCCAGCCGTGACGGCTTCGTCATTGCCGGCGGCGCCGGCGTGCTGGTGCTCGAGGAACTGGAACACGCCAAGGCGCGCGGCGCCAAGATCTATGCCGAAATCGTCGGCTACGGTGCCACCTCCGACGGCTACGACATGGTTGCTCCGTCGGGCGAGGGCGCGGTACGCTGCATGCGCCAGGCGCTTGCCACCGTGAAGGGCGATGTCGACTACATCAACACCCACGGCACCTCGACGCCGGTAGGCGACAGCAAGGAAATCGGCGCTATCCGCGAGGTTTTTGGCAGCAAGATCCCGCCGATCCAGTCGACCAAGTCGCTGACGGGTCATTCGCTCGGCGCTGCCGGCGTGCAGGAATCGATCTATTCGATCCTGATGATGCAGGAGCGCTTTATCGGCGAAAGCGCCCATATCACCGAACTCGACCCGGAATTCGAAGGCGTGCCGGTCGTGCGCAAGCGCATCGACAACGCCAAGATCGATATCGCTCTTTCCAATTCCTTCGGTTTCGGCGGCACCAATGCCACGCTCGTATTCCAGCGCTACAACGGATAAGGCCATGACGGGATTCATGCAGGGTAAGCGCGGCCTCATCATGGGCGTCGCAAACAATCACTCGATTGCCTGGGGCATTTCGAAGGCACTGGCGGCCGAAGGCGCGGAACTGGCATTCACCTTCCAAGGCGAAGCGCTCGGCAAGCGCGTCAAGCCGCTCGCGGCTGAAGTCGGCTCGGATTTCCTTCTGCCTTGCGACGTCGAGGATCTGGCCTCTGTCGACGCCGTCTTCGACGAGATCAAGGCGCGCTGGGGCAAGTTGGACTTCATCGTCCACGCCATCGGCTTTTCCGACAAGAACGAGCTGAAGGGCCTTTACGCCAACACCACGCGCGACAATTTCACCCGCACGATGGTGATTTCCTGCTTCTCCTTCACCGAGATCGCCAAGCGCGCCGCCGAGCTGATGACGGAAGGCGGCAGCATGCTGACGCTGACCTATAACGGCTCGACGCGGGTCATCCCGAACTACAACGTCATGGGCGTCGCCAAGGCGGCTCTGGAAGCTTCCGTACGCTACCTCGCCGCCGATTATGGCCCGCGCGACATCCGCGTCAACGCCATCTCCGCCGGCCCGATCCGCACGCTCGCCGGTGCCGGCATTTCCGATGCCCGCGCCATTCTCTCGTGGAACCAGCGCAACGCGCCGCTGCGCAAGTCGGTCACCATCGATCAGGTCGGCTCTTCGTCGCTCTATCTCCTGTCGGATCTGTCCGCAGGCGTTACCGGCGAAATCCATTTTGTCGATGCCGGCTACAACATCACCTCGATGCCGACGCTGGAAACGCTGTCGAGCGCCGACAGCGAGTAAATCGCAATTGGATACCCCTCGCGGCCAGATGCGGCGAGGGGTAATCTTCTCGGATGATCCCGCCGGGCTTCCCGATGACGTTCACGAACGCCGAACCCTTCGCATCCACCGAACGCCTCATCCTTCGCGGCTTCCGCTCGGAGGATTTCGAGGCCTATAGCGCCTATCGCTTATTGCCTTCCATCTATCGTTTCCTCTACCGCGATCCGCCGTCGGCAGAGGCGTTGCGGGAACGTTTCGATGCCAGCCTGGATTCGCATTTCTCGGAAGATGGTGGCTCTTTACGCTGGGCGGTGCTTCGACGGGAGGATGGCGCCCTGGTGGGTGATGTTAGCCTGAAACTTACCAGCAAGGCCGCGCTACAGGCCGAGATCGGCTATATCTTCAACCCGGCCCATGCCGGCAAAGGCTATGCGACCGAGGCGGTTCGGGCCATCATCGATCTGGGCTTTGGCACTTTCGGCCTGCATCGGATATTTGCGCGGCTGGATGCGCAAAACGCTGCCTCTGTCGGCGTCGTCGAACGGCTCGGTCTGCGCCGCGAAGCGCATCTGATCGAAAACGACCGCTTCAACGGCGTCTGGGGCGATGAATATGTCTATGCGGTTCTGAGCCGCGAATGGGCGAGTAAACCAGGCGCGTAGCGAGCTTCCACTCACTACGCCGCCGCCGTAAACCCAATTCGCTTACTTCTTCGCCCACAACACCTTGAAGCGCGCATTGCGGCAGGTCTCGCCGCTTTCCTTGAAGTTTTCCGTCAGCATCGGCTCGTAGGGTAGGCCGCGATTGGCGACCAGCATCAGGCGGCCGCCGCTGCGCAGCGCCGAAGACGCGGTCTTGATCATCGCCTGGCCGAGCGAAGGCTCGGCGGCGTGGCCTTCATGGAAGGGCGGGTTCATGATGATCAGGTCGTACTTG
>DASVPC010000187.1:0-29652 GCA_036383055.1 Rhizobium sp.
GATAACTTCGCGCCAACCGTCATATTTGTCGCGCGGCAGGTTCTTGAACGGGGCGGATTTAAGGACAGCGCGGTAGGCGCTCGTTGTGATGGCTTGTCGCGTCGGTGAAGGGCCGCCGGTCGCCATCACACTAGGCTTCCCAATAATTTGGCCGGATCGGTCCAGTTTCATCCGAATTTTGACGTGCACTTTATCTGCCCCCGCCAGACCGGGAACAAGAGACCAATTCTGCGCGACCTGATTGCGAATAACAGTGGCGTCACCGACGCGCCCATCTTCAGCAAATGCCGGAACGGCAAGCGCCGCCGCAAAAATGACCGGCAACAGCACAAGTCGGCGGAGACGACATTGGATCATCTGTACCAAGCTCGTCCGCATCACATTCCCAGGTCCGCTGCACTGAAATTGACGACGACTTCCTGCCAGTCGTCATATTTGTCCACCGGCAGGACCTTCAGATAATCCGACTGCGCCCGCATCACGGCGCGCACGGCAGCGCTCTGCATTGCCGACTGCGTCGAAGCCGGTCCGCCGCTCGTCGTCGCCTCCGGTTCGCCGACGATCTGCCCGGACTTGTCGAGCCTGAAGTGCACCTTGATCCGCACATCGCCCGCGCCTTCCAGGCCTGGCATCAGGTTCCAGTACTTGGCGATCAGGTCGCGCAAGCCGTCCTGCTGGCTCTGGCTAAGCTTACCTCCACCCAGCGATTTCATGCCGCCGCGAGAGGAGACCTGCGTATCGGCGCCGGCGGAAGCCTGCTGAGACGAGCGCTTCGCGCCGCCTTTCGATGACGTATTACTCAGAACGTTGGCGATCTCGTCGGCGAGGCCGTCGTCCAGACCCTTGTTAGAGCCTTTGGCACTCTCGCGCTTCTTGTCGCTGTCCTTCTTGCCATCATCGGCCGAAGTCGTCTTGCTCGTGCTCTGCGTCGTCGTCTTGTCCGTTGGCTTGGCGTCGGCCACCTTCACATCCGGCTTCGGCGCAGGTTTGACTTCCGGCTTCTGCTCGGCGGTCTTCGGCGGCGTAGGCTGCGGCTTGACATCCGGGACGGGAACATTGCTCGGCACGGGTATTTCAGCCTGCTGGGTGGGCTGTTGGGTCGGCGGCGGTGTCGGCGTCGCATCGGCCTTCGGCGTCGGCGGCGTAGGATCGGTCTTCGGTGTCGGCGTGGGCGTCACGTCTGGTTTCTGCTGCGGGACAGCTGCCACTTCCTTCGGCGCGGCTTCGGTGTCCTTCTGCTCGATCGTCTTGACGTCGTTCGGCCGCGGATCGTTCTGCGGAACAGGCGCGTCGACCTTCTTCGGTGCCAAGGCTGCGGTGTCGCTCTCCGGACGCTTTGTCGGCACGACTGGGCTCTTGATATCCACGTTGTTCTCGCCAACGTTCTGAGCGTTGGCGACCTGGTCCTGCTTGGTGGTCTGCTTGCGGGAGACGTGATCCGTCACCGGCGCCTTCTTCTCACCCTGCTGGAGCTGGTCCGCCGTCACGATGTCGACATCCATCGCCGTGCTTTCCGGCGTCTCCAGCGGTGCCGGCGCGGTCAGCGTCAGCATGGCGCCGACCAGCACCAGGATATGAAAAACCGCCGATGTGACGAGACTGCGCTTCATGTCGATCCGTCAGTGGTCCGTTGTCTGCTGCGTGACCAGGCCGATATTCTTGTAGCCGGCCTCCTGAATGCGCGACATCACGTCGGCAATCACGCCGTAAGGCGCTTTTCCGTCGCCGCGCACGAAGATGCGTTCATTGTAGCCGGTCGTGGCAATCGCCTGCAGCTTCGCGGCGATATCGGCCGCATCGATCTGCGTTTCCTGCAAAAAGACCTGGCCGTCGGCCTTGATGGAAAGGGTGATCGGCTGCGTCTGGGCGTTCAACGCGCCGGCCTGCGTTTGCGGCAGGTCGATCGGTACGCCCGATGTCATCATCGGCGCGGCCACCATGAAGATGATCAGCAGCACGAGCATGACGTCGACCAGCGGCGTCACGTTGATCTCGGAGATCGGGCCGCCCCGGCCTCCGCCGCGACGACCGCCCCGGCGGCCACCGCCGCCACCATTGCCTCCAACAGACATTCCCATATGAGTTACTCCGGTTCCGTCTGCGCTTTACTGAGCAGCCTGGCGAGGCTGCAGCTTCTCGTCGATCTGGCGCGACAGGATGGCGGAGAATTCATCCGCAAACCCTTCCATGCGCGCCGACAGCTTGCCGGCATCGGCCGAGAACTTGTTGTAGGCGATAACCGCCGGAATAGCGGCAACGAGGCCGATGGCGGTTGCGAGCAGAGCTTCGGCAATACCCGGAGCAACGACTGCAAGGTTGGTCGACTTCGAACCGGCGATGGCCTGGAACGACGTCATGATACCGACGACCGTGCCGAACAGACCGATGAACGGACCAGCCGAACCGATGGTTGCGAGCGATCCGAGGCGGGCGCCCAGATGTTCCGATTCACGCGCCAGCGTCACGTCCATGGCGCGGTCGATACGCATCTGCAGGCCGATCGGCGACCGTGCGCCGCGCTCGAACGACTTCTTCCATTCGCGCATGGCGGCAACGAAGATGGCGCTGAGACCGGTATTGGTGCGCTCCGAAAGCGTGCGGTAGAGCTCTTCGAGCGACTGGCCGGACCAGAACACCTGTTCGAAATGATCGAACTGCCGGCGTGCCCGGGCAAAGCTCAGATATTTGTCGATGACGATCGCCCAGGTCCATACGGACGCCGCGAGCAGACCGAGCATGACGAGCTTGACCACCAGGCCCGCCTGCATGAAGAGTGACCAGAGTGTGATGTCCGGTGTGGTGGCCGCGGCCAATGCTACTTGTTCCATTGATCCAAAATCCCCGAATCCAAACGCCCGGCGCTAGACCGGGCGGCTAAAAGTGATCTCACAAGAATTGTTTGGCAGCCGCCGCTGAACGCCCTGGTCAAGCCTTCCAAGCTATACTGCCTTCTTGCCGTCAAATTTGGTCAAAGGAAGGCGTGCACCGCACAAACTCTGACGCGATCAGTAAGACACTATTATGGTTAAAAGAATGTTAGCGTCGAAACATGAAAGATTTAACAGTGAAGGCTATTCTAGCTCCTGGAAAGAACTGACCGGGCTATGCCGGCGGCGGACGCAGACAAATCTTGCGTACGGCAATTCCTTCACATAAAACTCATGTTTAAGCAAGAAGGCTTTTGGGCACCGCAACATTGGCCCGCATAACGCCTCCCGAATCCACAAGCAATCGCTAATGCGACATTAAAGCGCAGCCTCTGATGCCACCAGCATCTGCGCCGCCAGTTTCTCCGGCAGCCGCCGCGGCCGTCCCTTGGCGTTGATCACGGCAATAATGACCTTGGCGGCGATCAGCAGCGTGTCATCGCGCCGGATTTCCTGGGAAAGCACCATCTTCGCGCCGCCAGCCTTCTCCGTCACGGTGCGGATCGTCAAAATATCGTCCATCCGCGCCGGTCCCTTGAAGTCGATCTCCATCCGATGGACGACAAAAACCAGCCCTTCCTCGTCGGCATTCAGCAGCTCGCGCTGCTCCACGCCGAGGCAGCGCAGATAGTCCGTGCGCCCCCTTTCGAGGAAATGCAGATAGCGCGCGTGATAGACGAGGCCGGAAAAATCCGTATCCTCATAATAGACTCGCTGCACCAGCCGGTGGCTACCGGCTTCCAGTTCCCCGGCAATCAGAAAGGGGCTGTTCATCGTTGCCGCTTCTCCAAAAAAATATCGGGCTCTCTTTGGCCGAAGTTCTGCCATCAAGCAAGCTTTGAACAATTGTCACAGATTCTGACTATCCGGGATGGTGCCGGATAGCGAACGATGCAGAAGGAACGATCTCATGAAAATAGCGGTAATGGGCGGCGACGGTTTCATCGGTTGGCCAACCTCGCTGCATCTCTCCGATGCCGGTCATGAGGTCCATATTCTCGACAATCTCTCTCGCCGCTGGATCGACACCGAGCTTGGCGTGCAATCGCTGACCCCGATGGATTCGATCCAGGAGCGCACCCGCATCTGGCATGCCGAGACCGGCCGCCGCATCCACTTCAACCTCATCGACCTTGCCAAGGACTATGAGCTTTTGAAGAAGTGGCTGGCCGAGCATCGTCCCGACGCCATCGTGCATTTTGCCGAGCAGCGCGCCGCCCCCTATTCGATGAAGAGCGACCGGCACAAGAATTACACGGTCAACAACAATGTCAGCGCCACACATAATCTCTTGAACGCGCTGGTAGAGCTCAACCTCGACGCCCATCTCGTCCATTTGGGCACCATGGGCGTCTATGGCTATTCGACCGTCGGCGCCGCCATTCCGGAAGGCTATCTGCCGGTCGGCATCGAGACGGCCGATGGCCGCCCCGTCAGCCAGGAAATCCTCTATCCGGCCAATCCGGGCTCGATCTACCACATGACCAAGTGCCTGGATCAGCTTCTCTTCCAATTCTACGCCAAGAATGATGGGCTTCGGATCACCGACCTGCATCAGGGCATCGTCTGGGGCACGCATACGGAACAGACCCGCCGTCACGAACAATTGATCAACCGTTTCGACTATGATGGCGACTATGGCACCGTGCTGAACCGCTTCCTCATCCAGGCGGCAATCGGCTATCCGCTGACCGTCCACGGCACCGGCGGTCAGACCCGCGCCTTCATCCATATCCAGGACTCGGTACGCTGCATCGAGCTCGCGCTGAAGAACCCGCCGCAGCGCAATGCCCGCGTCGAGATCTTCAACCAGATGACGGAGACGCATCGCGTCCGCGATCTCGCCGAGATGATCGCCAAGTTGAGCGGCGCCGAGATCGTCCGCCTGCCCAATCCGCGCAAGGAAGCCCCGGAAAATGACCTGATCGTCAAGAACGAAAAGTTCCTCGGTCTCGGGCTGGCGCCGACCACGCTGCAGGCGGGGCTCCTGAGCGAGATCGTCGATGTCGCCCGGAAATATGCCTATCGCGTCGACCGGTCGCGCGTCCCGGCCGTATCCGCCTGGACCAAGGATCTGGCGACGACGGTCAACCACGATCCCGAAGGCAAGCGATTGAAGTCCGTCTCATGATGTTCGGGAGCGAACAGCTGCTAGGGATACGCCCACGCACCAGGCCACGGGCGCGGCAAGCCTTCGTTACGCTCGTCACCAATGCCGACTACGCCATGGGCGCGCTGGCGCTGGCGCGCTCGATTGCGCGCACCGGCACCAGGGCGGACATGGTGGTGCTGCACACAGCCGGCGTCGACGAAAGCGACCTTGCGCCGCTGGAAGAACTCGGCTGCCGGCTGGTGGACGTCGACCACCTGCCGCTGTCCGACGAATTCAACGAGCGCCACGCGCGCCGCAATCTCCACGCCAATGCGCCCTTCACCAAGGGCCGCAAGCCGTTGTTCCATTCACCGCTCGACAATTTCTGCAAGCTGCGGCTTTGGCAGCTCATCGACTACGACACCTGCGTCTTCATCGATGCGGATGCGCTGGTGCTGAAGAATGTCGACAAGCTCTTCGACTATCCTGAATTCTCCGCCGCACCCAATGTCTATGAGAGCCTTGCCGATTTTCACCGGATGAATTCCGGCGTCTTCGTCGCCAAGCCCTCGCTCGCGACCTTCAAGGATATGCTGACGCTGCTCGACAGCCCCGGTGCTTTCTGGCGGCGTACCGACCAGACCTTTCTCGAGACGTTCTTCCCGGACTGGCACGGCCTGCCGATCTTCATGAACATGCTGCAATATGTGTGGTTCAGCATGCCCGCTCTTTGGGACTGGAACAGCATTTCGATCCTGCATTACCAATATGAAAAGCCTTGGGAGGAGAACCATCCGAAGGCCGACAGATTGAAACCGCTGATCGACCTCTGGCACGAGTTCCACGCCGGGCGTGACGTGCCCGACATCGCCGCCTTCGCCAATCCGGACGTGGCTGCATGAAAGTCCTGGTATCAGGCGGCACAGGTCTCGTCGGCCGCTATATCGTCGAGGAACTGCTTTCCGCCGGATACCATGTTGCCGTCGGCGGCCGCAGCCCGCCGCAACCCGGACTCTTCGCGCTGCCCGTCGCCTTCGTGCCGCTGAGCCTCGATCCCTCCGGAAATCAAAGCGGTGCCTTCGATGACGCCTACTTCTTCGTGCATGCAGCCTTCAGCCATGTCCCCGGCAAATATCGCGGTGGCGAGGGTGATGACGCCGAAGGTTTTCGCCGGCTCAATCTCGACGGCACGGTCAAGCTGTTCGAAACGGCGAAACAGGCCGGCATCCGCCGCTGCATCTTTCTGTCGTCGCGCGCCGTCTATGGCGATCGGCCAGCCGGCGAGGTGCTGACGGAGACAAGCAAACCGGCGCCGAATACGCTTTACGGCGAAGTGAAGCGCGACGCCGAGCATGCGCTCTTCTCGCTCGCAGCCCCCGGTTTCGTAACAGCAAGCCTCCGGGCCACCGGCGTCTACGGCGACCTTCGTCCGAACAAATGGGACGGGCTTTTCGCCGATTATCTTGCCGGGAAACCCGTTGTATCCCGCGCCGGAACGGAAGTTCACGGCCGCGACCTCGGCCGCGCCGTCCGTCTGCTGCTGGAGACGGAGACCAGCCGCATCGATGGCAGGGCCTTCAATCTCTCCGACGTCCTGACCGATACACACGAGATCCTTGCGCATCTGCAAAGGGCAACCGGCAGTCCGCACGCCCTGCCCGCCCCCGCCCCACAGGGCGTCGTCAGTGAGATGGACACCTCGAAAATCCGCGCACTCGGCTGGCGCGGCAGCGGAACGGCGGCGCTGAAGGAAACCATCGAGAGCTTGGCGAAAAGCGCGACGCAGCATGATGCGTCTTCCAGCGCCTAGATTCGCATCGATCTGCGGCCTCAATAAAAATTATCTATAAAAATCCGATAGCGATCGAATGCGCTGCCATCCCGATGGAGATGGGTAAAAGACTCCCGTCAGCCGGTCGCTATTACCGCTTTATTCCAAAAGCTTAACGAAAGATTCAGCTCAAGACAGCTGTGTCGATCGCTCACTGAACATGCCGATCGGAACAGCTAAACGTCTTCAAGACTTGGTATCTCGCACGACAGTTTCCGCGACAGGATAGATTTTAAGCGGCTTACCATTGCCATTGCGGCAGCTTTATAGATAATTTAGTGATAGAATCACAATATTATCTATAATTTATCAAAGGAGCAGTATGACCCACCCCACCGCCAACCCCATCGAAAGACGATTTACATCTCCCGTGCGAACCGCGCTGACGATCATTGCCGGCGCGGCGCTGATGACGATTGCCGCCAAGACGCAGATTCCGTTCTGGCCCGTACCCATGACCCTGCATACGCTCGCCGTCATGGCATTCGCGGTCGCCTTTGGGCCACGCATCGCCGTCGCGATTTTCCTGACCTATCTCGCGGCCGGCGCCGCAGGGCTGCCCGTCTTCTCCGGCTCGCCGGAGCGCGGCATCGGGCTTGCCTATATGGCCGGACCAACAGGCGGCTATCTTGCCGGTTATCTCGTCGCCTCCTGGCTGGTGGGCACGCTGGCGCTCGGCAGAGGCCTCGTCGGCCGTACGGGCGCCATGCTTGCTGGGCTCACGACCGTCTATGCCCTCGGCTTGGCATGGCTCGCAGCCTATGTGCCGCTCGACCGCCTACTGAGCATCGGCGTCATTCCCTTCCTGCTCGGCGACCTCATGAAAATCGGCCTCGTTGCGGCAGGTGGAGCGATGCTCCCGGCTACTCTCGCCCAGCTTCGGGGGAAGCGCCCATGACGGCGGCGGATGGTACGATCCGGCATGACTGGGCGGTCGACGAGATTGTCGCCCTGCACAATCTGCCTTTGCTGGAGCTAGTCGGGCGGGCCAATGCCGTGCACCGCATGCATCACAACCCCAACAAGGTTCAGAAGGCCAGTCTGCTGTCGATCAAGACCGGCGGATGCCCGGAAAATTGCGCCTATTGCCCGCAATCGGCGCATCACCGCGAGGTTGACCTGACCCGCGACAGGCTGATGGATCCTGAAAGCGTGGTGGCCATGGCCGCAACCGCAAAGGCGGCAGGCGCGGAGCGCTTCTGCATGGGTGCGGCCTGGCGCCAGGTCCGCGACGGCCGCGAGTTCGATGCCGTCATCGAAATGGTCGAGGGCGTTCGCGCCCTCGACATGGAAGCCTGCGTCACGCTCGGGATGCTGAAGCCCCACCAGGCCGAACGGCTCGCCACCGCCGGCCTCACCGCCTACAACCACAATCTCGATACCAGCCCGGAATTCTACAGTCGGATCATCACGACCCGCACCTATCAGGACCGGCTGGATACGTTGGCGACGGTGCGCTCCTTCGGCATCGACCTGTGTTGCGGCGGCATTATCGGCATGGGTGAGACGATCCGTGACCGAGCCTCGATGCTGCATGTCCTTGCGGCAATGACGCCGCACCCCGAAAGCGTGCCGATCAATGCACTCGTTCCGGTCGAGGGCACGCCTCTGGCAAAACGGCCGGTGATAGATCCACTGGAACTGGTGCGTATGGTAGCGACGGCCCGCCTCGTCATGCCGGCCTCGACGGTGCGGCTTTCAGCCGGGCGTTCGAACCTCAATCGCGAAGCACAAATCCTGTGTCTCGTCGCAGGCGCCAATTCGGTCTTCTATGGCGACACGCTGCTGACGACGCCCAATGCCGGCATCGGCGAGGATGCTGAGCTCTTCGCCGCGATCGGGGAGCTTGAATGCGACCACGTTTCCGCTTCCGCGGCGTGAGCAAAAAAAGGTAACCGACGGCGAGGCTGCTAACGCATCAGCATCGCCTCGTCCCAGCCAAACTCTGCCAGTTCCTCGCCGCGAAACCTGGCGTCATCGGCAACGATGAACTCATCCAGTTGCGGCGGGGCGACGCTGCTGCCCGTAAGCATAGCATGCACCTGACCGCGATGATGGGTCTGGTGCTGGAACAGATGACTGAGCACATCTTCAGCCCGCTCACGCTGGATGCGATTGCCACGATGAAGGTCGATCACTTCTGCAAGTGCGTCGGGATCAAGACCCTCGCTGAGAGCAACAAGTCGCCGATCCACCCTGCCCTGCTCGACCGACAAAGCCTCGAGCGTGTCAAAGGGCTCATCGACTTCGAAAGCATTCATGCCGAGCGCGCCGCCTTCCAGCGCATCGACGTAAAACCAGTCAACGATCAGGATATGATTGAGCGTCGCCTTGATCGACGGAAAGAAGCTGACACGTTTCGCCTCGAACTCGCCGGGCCGAAGTGCGGCGCAAGCCCGATAGAGCCGGGCGTTCGCCAGGGCATTGTTATAGGCGAGCTTGCGGAAGACGCGGGTCGGATCGAAAGCGGACATGCATCACTCCCCCTCTAGGCTTTGTCCAGATCGCCGTCCCGCCAGACCAGATGACGCGGTGACAGTGGCAGGTTCTCGATCTCGTCAGCAATGAAATAGGGCGGGATATTGAGCGCGACCAGCGCCTCTTTCGTCGCTCGCACCCATTTGAACTCGAGATGGTTGTCGCCATCCTCGATGCGATGAACGATCTCCTGCGGACGAAACGGGAAACTCTGCGGGATATCCATCAGATAATAGAGCCCCAGCTCGTGCCAGTCGCGCTGCTCGTAGTGAAAGAAATTCTCCACCATCCAGAGCAGCCGGCCGACCGCCACCTCGACGTCCAGCTCCTCGACCATCTCGCGCTGCAACGTCTCCTCCGACGTCTCGCCGATCTCGGCCCGGCCGCCCGGAAAGGTCCAGAACGGCTCATGCTCGTCGCGGTGAACGAGTACATGCCCGTCGCGAAAGCCAAGGCCCGCCACGCGCATCTGGAATCGGGAGCGGCCGGCATTCAGCCTGATAAGCTTACGCTTCGGCATTGTCTTCCCCCAGATCGACCACGACGATTTCCGGCGGTACGCCGAAGCGGACCGGCGCCACCGAACAGCCGAGGCCGCCGGAGACGATGAGGTGACGGCGCTCCTCGATGATATGGCCATATACATATCGATCGCCATAACGTGACGGCAGATAGGGCGACCAGCCGAGAATCCGGACCTGCCCGCCATGCGTATGCCCGGACAACGTCACCGACACCCGCGACGGGACTGTCGGGAAGATATCAGGCTCATGGGCAAGCAGGATAATGGGCGCAGCGTCATTGACCTGCGCCAGCGTGCCGTCGAGATCATCAAGCCCCGTGGTCACCGGCCGCCGCCAGCGGATGCTCCGGCGCAGAGCGAGTTGATCTTCGAGACCCGCCAGCCAAAAGCCGTGTCCATCCTTTTCCAAGCGAGCTGAGCGATTCGAGTAGACCGGGATGCCGACATCGGCCAGCGCCTTGTGGCTGAAGGTCGGGCCATGACCGCTCTTCTGCGCGGCTGCGTCATGCCACCAATCATGATTGCCGATGATGGCGTGCACGCCGAGCGGCGCCTTCAAGGCCGCCAGTTCCGCCGCCCAAATGCGATGGTCGACGCGGCCGGTCACAAACTCCGTCCCGGACGTGTAATCGCCGAGCAGAACGATGATATCACCGCCAAGACTGTTGGCATGTTCGCAAATGGATGCGATGCGACCGGCCGTCATCCACGGTTCGCAGGCATGGAAATCCGTCAGGACGACAATCTTCAGCTTCAATCCCGGTGTCCAGCCCGGCGGCGTCAACTGGTAGCGGGTCACGTTCAGACGGACGATCGGCTCAAATCCGAAAGCATAGCCGCCAAGCGTCATCAGCCCGGCGATACTGCCGCCGAAAAGCTTCAGGAGACCGCGACGGCTGATCACTCAGCATCCCCCTGGAACAGCCCGAATTGCGCCGCCTCCAGCTCCTTCGGCGGCTGCAAGCCAAGATGTTTCCAGGCAATCGCCGTCAGCACGCGGCCGCGTGGCGTGCGCTGGATAAAACCCTGCTGGATCATATAGGGCTCGATAATATCCTCGATCGCGTCACGCGGTTCGGAGAGACCCGCGGCAATGGTTTCGATGCCGACCGGGCCACCGCCGAAATTGACGGCGATCATGTTGAGATAGCGCTTGTCGAGCTGATCGAAACCGACATTGTCGACCAGTAGGCGCGTCAAGGCTTCGTCGGCAATCTCGCGGGTTACCGCTTCGGCCTTCGCCACCTCGGCGAAATCGCGCACGCGGCGCAGCAGGCGGCCGGCGATGCGCGGCGTGCCGCGAGCGCGCCGGGCGATCTCGCGCGCGCCCTCTTCGGTGATGCCGAGCCCCATCAGCCGCGCACCGCGCCTGACGATCAGCTCCAGCTCCTCGACCGTGTAGAAGCTCAGGCGGACCGGAATGCCGAAACGATCGCGTAGCGGCGTCGTCAATAGGCCGAGGCGGGTGGTCGCCGCAACGAGCGTGAACTTGGCGAGATCGATCTTGACCGAGCGCGCGGCCGGGCCTTCGCCGATGATCAGATCGAGCTGGAAATCTTCCATGGCCGGATAGAGGATTTCCTCGACGGCCGGATTGAGGCGATGGATTTCATCGATGAAGAGCACGTCACGCTCTTCGAGATTAGTCAAAAGAGCCGCAAGATCGCCGGCCTTGGCGATGACGGGACCGGAGGTCGAGCGGAAATTGACGCCGAGTTCCTTGGCCATGATCTGCGCCAGCGTCGTCTTGCCGAGACCGGGCGGCCCGACGAACAGCACATGATCCAGCGCCTCGCCGCGGCCCTTGGCGGCTTCGATGAAGACCTTCAGATTAGCGCGGGCCTCCGCCTGGCCGGTGAACTCGTCCAGCGACTGCGGCCGGAGCGTCACATCCAGGTCTTCGCCCCGCTTTTCCGGCGATATCAAACGCGCGGCTTCACTCATGTCAGAAGTTCCATTCCCGGTATGCGTTTCGCGGCTTTGGCGTCGAAGGTCATGGTCGCGACGCAACCAGCATTCTTATTGCGGAGTGCGATGAAGGTATCGGCAAACTCTATCGGAGATGTCGCCATCATTCCTAGCACCTCTTCGACAACAGGCTCGTCTTCAAGCACGATATCCTCAGATTCCAAAAGGTCCGAAATACCTTCCATGACCTGCGATCTCGTTAAATTGATGCGTTTACGGAGAAACCAGGCAAACTCCAGCAAGGTAATGCAATTTATGTAGCCAGGCCCAATCTCTGGCAAACGCGCAAAGAGACGAGCGACTTTCTCATTCTGCTCCGGATCATCCTGCAGGAAAAAGCGGAGCAGAATATTGGTATCAAGTCCAATCATTTCGAACCCAGGACATGCTCGACAATCGCGTCCCCAATAGCCTCATCCATCTCTTCGATCGTTATAGGAGCTCTGTTCGGATCGTAGAATTTTCCAGCAAGATCAATTGCCCGCTTGTTTTTTGCCTTCAAGATGATCTCCCCATTGCGGTGCACGTAGCGAATCTTGTCGCCTGGCTTCAGCTTCAAGATTTCCCGCACTTCTGCCGGCACCGTGGTTTGTCCCTTCGAAGTCATCGTTCCATAGAATACCGTCATGATCATCATCTCCTTACTTTATTACAATAGTAAGGAATCAAGGAAAACTCAAGGAATCACCGCGACAGCTCCTTCAATCCCAGCCGGATCAGCTTGGCGCTATCAGCTTCATCCCCGGCCACCTTCATCGCGGCCGCGATGGCATTCGCAGCCTGGTCGCGGGAATAGCCGAGATTGGTGAGCGCCGAGACGGCATCGGATACCGGCGCCGAGGCCACGCCTTCGCCCAGCTCCTGTTTGAAGCCGATATTCGTCGCCTCGCCGGCAAAGGCCGGCACCTTGTTCTTTAGTTCGGTGACAATCCGCATCGCCACCTTCGGTCCGACCCCCGGCGCCCGCGACACCGCCGTGCGATCCTGGAGCGCGATGGCATTGGCAAGCTCCGACGGCGTCAGCGTCGACAGCAGCGCCAGCGCCACCTTGGCGCCGACACCCTGCACGGTCTGCAGAAGATTGAACCACTCCCGCTCCAGCACCGCCATGAAGCCGAAAAGCCGGATCTGGTCCTCGCGGACATAGGTCTCGATGAAGAGAATGCAGGCCTCACCGACCGAGCCGAGCTTCGATAGCGTCCGCGCCGAACAATAGGCGACGTAGCAGACACCATGCACATCCACGAGCGCATAGTCCTCGCCGATCTCTTCGATTGTGCCTTTCAACTTGCCGATCATGAATAATGTCCGTCAGGGATGGGTTTCGGGAGTGATGAGGTCAAGTGAAGGGAAGTAGGAACGATAGCCCTTGGAATCTCGCGTCAGTATGGAATAGCCGCGCACCGCAGCATGCGCGCCGATCAAAAAATCAGGAAGAATGTGCTCCCTGCCGCCGCCAGCTTGACGGTAGACCCTAAAGGCTGCCGCAGCGGCAAAGGCTGCCGACCAGGGCAGGCTCTCCCGGCGAAATTCGCTCTGCGGCAATAGCTCGTCCACGCGATCCATGCTGCTGTAACGCACCGAAAATTCCGCATAGATGATGGGATTGATAACGACCGGCCCCTGCTTGAAAGCAGAAAAGACCTGTCCGCTGGACCAACCATGCCAGACCGAGCCGGGCATGGCCAAATCAACCAGCACATTCGTATCGACGATCGTGACCATGATTACCGGTCACGCGTCATCGACATCAGCGCTTCGGCATCGATATCCTGATCGCCGGTGCCTTCCAGGCGTTTGAGAGTGGCCATGAACCGATCAAGCCGCTGGCGATCCTCGATTTCTCGCTTACCATTCTTGGGCGAAACAACCAGCTTTCCATCCTCGACGGTAAATATGACTTCGCTGTTAAGCTCTATGCCAGCCAACTCGCGCAAGTCGCGCGGAATGGTCACCTGCCCTTTGGATGTCACACGCATTCTTGCTCTCCAGATCTCGTGGTAAGAATTATCATTACCATAAGAACAAGTCAAGAACAAACTACCCCGCCAATGCCGCCTGTCGCAGCCGGCTAGCACCGCGATTATGGGCGTGGCAGATGGCGATGGCGAGCGCGTCAGCGGCGTCGTCGCCTTTAAATTCAGCTTTCGGCATCAGGATCTTCAGCATCATGTGGATCTGCCGCTTCTCGCCATGACCGACACCGATGACAGACTTCTTGACCGCATTCGGGGCATATTCGGCGACCGGCAAGCCGGCGCGCGCCGGCACCAGCATGGCAATGCCGCGTGCCTGGCCGAGCTTCAGCGTCGCTACCGCATCCTTGTTGACGAAGGTCTGCTCGACCGCAGCCTCGTCCGGCTTGTAGCTATGAACGATATCGGCAAGCCCGTCATGAAGCTGGCAGAGGCGGGAGGCGAGATCCATATCGCCATCCGAGGTCACCGTTCCCGAGGCAACGAAGCGCAGCGAATTGCCAAGCGTATCGATCACGCCCCAGCCGGTGCGGCGCAGGCCCGGATCGATACCAATGATGCGAATCGTGTTCTGCATGGGGTCAACCTATCTTTCGAGGTTGAGATGTGCCAGCAAAATGTGAACAAAACAAAAACAAACCACTGGTGATTGCCTCTTTCCACGGCCTTGAAGGCACGATGAGGAAAATGCCGAATGGGGTTTGGAATGACGCGCCCGCACTCCTACATGGGAAGGATCGATCCTCCCCTTTCACCACGCAGGTCTCTTGCCATGGTCCCCTTTTCCATCCTCGATCTTTCGCCTGTTGCCGAAGGCAGCACTGTCAGCCAATCCTTTGAAGGCTCCAAAAGAATGGCGCAAAAGGCGGAGGAGCTTGGCTATAACAGGTTCTGGCTGGCGGAGCATCACGGCATGCCCGGCGTTGCCAGTGCCGCCACAGCGGTCGTGATCGGCCATGTCGGCGCCGCGACGTCGCGCATCCGTATCGGCTCGGGCGGCGTCATGCTGCCCAACCATGCGCCGCTGGTGATCGCCGAGCAGTTCGGGACGCTGGAAGCCCTGTTCCCCGGCCGCGTCGATCTCGGCCTCGGCCGGGCTCCGGGCACGGATATGCGGACCGCCCAGGCGCTGCGCCGCAATCTCGACGCCGGTGCACAAAGCTTCCCCAACGACATCATCGAGCTGCAACATCTGTTCAGCTCCGCCGACGAGAACCAGTCGATCCTCGCCGTGCCCGGCAACGGCGCCAGAGTGCCGATCTGGCTGCTCGGTTCGAGCCATTACAGCGCCCATCTCGCCGCCATGCTTGGCCTGCCCTATGCCTTCGCCTCGCATTTCGCTCCGGAGGCCCTGCTCGACGCCGTCGCCATCTATCGTGACCGCTTCACGCCCTCGGCGACCCTCGACAAGCCCCATGTCATGGTCGGCGTCATGGGTTCGGCGGCGGATACGGACGAGGAAGCGCAATATCACTTCACCTCCGCCGAGCAGCAATTCGTCAATCTGCGCCGCAACGTCCGCGGCCCCTTCCCGCGTCCGCGCAAGGACATGGACGACTTCTGGACGCCGATGGAAAAGCTGAACGTCGAGCACACGCTGCGCTACGCCGTCGTCGGCTCTCCCGCGACTGCAGAGGCCAAGCTCTCGCAATTCATCAAGGATACGGAAGCTGACGAGGTCATCATTTCGATGCCGATCCACGACATCGAGGCGCGCTTGAAGTCAGTGGAACTGTTCGCCACGTTGCCGAGTTTCGAGAAGGTGCTATAAAATCAAAAAAGCCGTCCGCATCACTGCGGCCGGCTTTTTTCAAATGATCGTACAACTCAAGCCGAAAGCTTGGCCATGACCTCTTCGGAAACCTCAAAGTTCGAATAGACGTTCTGCACGTCGTCATCGTCTTCCAGGCTGCCGATAAGCTTCATCAGCGACTGTGCCTTTTCTTCGTCGACCGGCACGTTATTCTGCGCACGCCAGATCGCCTTGACGGTTTCGGCTTCGCCGAGCGTCGCTTCCAGCGCCTTGGCGACTTCGTTCATCGCCTCGAAACCGCAGATGATGGTGTGGCCGTCTTCATCACTCTCGACGTCATCAGCGCCGGCTTCGATGGCTGCTTCCATGACCTTGTCGGCATCACCGACTGTCGGCTTGTAGGTGATCTCGCCGACATGATCGAAGGAGAAGGAGACGGAGCCGGTTTCGCCAAGAGCACCACCGGCCTTGGTGAAGATCGAACGGACATTCGAAGCAGTGCGGTTGCGGTTGTCGGTCAGTGCTTCCACGATGATCGCCGTGCCGCCGGGGCCATAGCCCTCGTAGCGCACTGCATCATAGTTCTCGCCGTCACTGCCGGCCGCCTTCTTGATGGCGCGGTCGATATTGTCCTTCGGCATCGACTGGGCCTTGGCGTTCTGGATCGCCAGGCGCAGACTCGCGTTCATGGTCGGGTCGGGCAGGCCCGCCTTGGCGGCGACGGTGATTTCACGCGCCAGCTTGGAGAACATTTTCGAACGCACCGAGTCCTGACGACCCTTGCGGTGCATGATGTTTTTAAACTGTGAATGGCCAGCCATGGCACCCCTGTTCACGTCTTTTGTTGGGAATGGGCCGCCTTATAAGAGCGAAGCGGGCTTCATTCAAGCAAAAAGCCAGAAAGAGGTGGCTCGCGCGGCTGTGAGCCCTCGCAGGCATGCGCCATACGGATCGTCTCACAGTCCCTTCAGCACATAAATCAACGGCTTTCGCGGTAGGGTCTTCAACGACACAGTGGTGCTCGCGCTCGGCGCATAGGCGACATCGAAATCAGGACCGAAAAGGGCGAGGAACTGATCGACCGGCGGTCCCCAGCGATGCATCGGCAGGATCAGCGACGAGCGCAGCCGCTTCACCACGCGGCTCATGCTGTCCGCCCCCATGGTCAGTCCGCCGTCGACCGGCACCATGACCACATCGAGCCGGCCGATCTCGGCATATTGCTTGTCGTTAAGCTCGAAATGCAGATGTCCGAGATGACCGATGCAGAGACCCGCCACTTCGAAGATGAAGATGGAATTGCCGTTGGGCTCGACCCCGCCGGACCACGAGCGGATATCGGTGACGACATTGCGGATCAGCGTGTCGCCGACGCTCAAGTGAACCTTCGCCGGTTCGCCGGGCGTATCGCTCCAGCCATGCAGCACGTATTTGATCGCCGGGTCCGGCGTCAGCGTGTAATGCGTCGGATGCGCCTTGTTCATGGTGACGGCAGTCGGCGTATAGGGCGGCGGATAGGTGCCGCTAAAATCCGTCGCGATCGAGACGCCGCCGGGCGTTTCGATGAAGAAGGTGGCGTGACCGAGGAAGGTGATTTTCACATCGCCATTGACCGCATCCTTGGCAAGTATCGGGCCGGGAGGCGAGAAGCTCGCGAATGTCGCCTTCGGTAGCGACTGCGCAATCGCCTGGCATTGGCTGGGTTGAGAGCGGGAAGAATTCTCCTGGGCGTCCGCAACACTCCAACCCGCCAGAGCCAGCAAGAAGAACACGGCGAAGACGGGAAATCGCAACATCATGCCACCTCCTCAAGCCTTACGGAGGCGGAGAGGATGCGGCACGACAGGAAGCAGGTCCAGCGGCAATCCAATTGGGATTGCTCACAATCGCGTCATTGCCGACGGACGATGGATAATTGAGCAGCCGCTACCGCCAAAACTCCGGAATGGTCTCGGCCAGACGCGGCCCGAGCCGCAGCGGCGCGATCTTTTCCGCAAGCCCGGTCGCATCCGAAATCTCCACGCCGACACCACAGATGGTGGCCGGACCGGAGGCGGCCTCGAAACGGCCCTTCGGCATTTTCGAGATGAAGCGATTGAGCGGCTCTTCCTTCTCCATGCCGAGCGACGAGTCGTAGTCGCCGCACATGCCGGCATCCGACATGTAGGCGGTGCCGCCGTTCAGGATCTGTGCATCGGCGGTCGGCACATGCGTATGCGTGCCAACGACGAAGCTGGCGCGGCCATCGACGAAATGGCCGAAGCACTGCTTCTCGCTGGTCGCCTCCGCATGGAAATCGAACACGATGGCGTCCGCCTGTTCCTTCAGCGGGCAGGCATCGAGGATGGCTTCCGCCGCCTTGAAAGGATCGTCCAGCTCCGGATGCATGAAGACGCGGCCCATGATGTTGGCGACGAGCACGCGGGCGCCGTTGCGAGCATAGTAGATGCTTGAGCCACGACCGGGCGTGCCGGCCGGATAATTGGCCGGGCGCAGGAACTGATCGTGACGCTCGCAGAACACCACCGCTTCCTTCTGGTCCCAGACGTGATTGCCCGTCGTCACCACGTCGGCACCGGCATTGATGGTTTCGAGAAAGATATCCTCGGTGATACCGAAGCCGCCGGCGGCGTTTTCACCGTTGACGATGACGAAGTCGAGCTTCAGATCGGAAACCAGACCCGGCAAGCGATCCCATACCGCAACCCGTCCGGTCTTTCCGACCATGTCACCCAGAAAAAGCAGCCGCATTCCCTATCCAATCTCCACGGAAACAAAATTGAGCCCGCTCTCGGTCAAAATCGCGTCCAGACGGACATCATGCGGCTCAGCCGGTACTGATGGCACTTCCTGGCAGTCGAATGCAATGCCGATCAGCCTTGGATTCAAGCCTTTTTGATGCAAACGATCGATCGCACGGTCATAATGGCCGGCGCCGTAGCCGATGCGATGGCCGGTGCTGTCGAAAGCCGAAAGCGGCACCAGCATGATCTCGGGGTTCAGAACCGCAGCCTCCGGCCCCGGTCCCGCCGTGCCGAAACCGCTGGGGACCAACGGCACACCGGGCACAAGTTCGCGAAAGACGATAGTCAGCTTGTCGAGAATGACCGGAACGCAGAGCCGCGCGCCGCGTTCCCGCAATCGCGCCATCAGCGGCCGAATGTCGGCCTCCGACCGGATCGGTAAAAAGCCGGACACAATCTCTCCCGACTGGAGGTCGATGGCATCGCCGGCGTGCGCAAGCATCGCCAACCCCTTTTCGATGCGCTCTTCGGGCGGGATCGCGTCGCGCGCAGCCAGGCGCTCGTTGCGATATCGGGCTTTCAGCTCTTTGGGGGTCATCAGGCTTTCACGCATTGGGACAATATCAGGAAAGCATAATGAGCCTGCGGCCTAATGCAATGCGCGAAAGCGACATCGGACTACCGCCTGCTCGTCAGCGGCTTCAGCCAGCCTTGCGTACCACCGAAAGGTGGCC
Source organism: Rhizobium sp. (assembly GCA_036383055.1). Taxonomy (GTDB): domain Bacteria; phylum Pseudomonadota; class Alphaproteobacteria; order Rhizobiales; family Rhizobiaceae; genus Rhizobium. The sequence continues at coordinate 19,027 of DASVPC010000187.1, forward strand.
GTCCCCATCGATATGCGCCCGAACATTCTCATAATTCGGCAGCGTCGGATGACTGGTCTCGAGCGGATGGGAATGCGTCGCCGTGATCACCACGACATCGGCGCCGGCGGCTTCACCGGCCTTGATGCCGGCCATGACGTCTTCGAACACCAGGCAATCGGAGGGCCGCAGCCCGAGGCGCTCAGCACCGAGGATGTAGCATTGCGGATCGGGCTTGCCGATCTTGACGTCTTCGGCCGTAACGATGAAGCGCGGAACCGGAATGCCGGCGACGGCGAGCCGCGCATGGGCAAGCCGGAGCGGCGAAGAGGTGACAATCGCCCAGCGGTCCGGCGGCAGCGAGGCCAGGAACTCGATGGCGCCCGGCAGCGGTACCACGCCTTCCAGGTCGGCGATCTCCGCCTCCATGATCAACGCCGACTCTGTGACCGGATCGACACCGGGAAGATTCAGCTTGCCGATCGTGTCGATGCCGCGCGCACCATGCATGGTCGGCATGAACTTCTCGACATCCAGCCCCTTGCTGCGCGCCCAATCGCCCCAGACACGCTCGGCGGCTACGATCGAGTTGATGATCGTGCCATCCATGTCGAACAGGAATCCGGAATAGCTTTTGTCGAAGACGGAAGACGATATGGCGGACAAGGTTTAGTTCCCTCTCGGGTTGGCGGGATCAGGTGGGCGAGCCGGGATCAACTCGCGCCGTCTTTCTTCCGACTACCGGCAGCCACGCGAAGAAGCAAACGAATGCTGCTCGGCGGACATGGAAAACAGCGGCGCGTATGGCTGAATAGCTGTTGGAATGTGCGCGGCGGGAGCAAGCCGCCGCGCGATCAATGCATCACTCGCCGAGCCTGCTCTTCAGGCCATTGATGATGTGATTGGCCAAGGCCTGGTAATCGTCGTCGAAATGATGGCCGCCATCCATGGCGATGACTTCGGCGCCCGTACCTGTCAAGACCGGGCAGGCGACATCCTCGTCGTCGTCCTTGCCGTAGATACACTGTACCATCTTCGGATTGATCGATTTAAGGTCGTTGGTGGGATCACCGCCCTTGCCTGCGCTCGTGGCACCCAGCCAACCCATGACCGAGATCACATAGTCGACCTTGCGCGACAGCGACAAGAGGGAGATCTGTACGATCTTGTCCTTGTCGGCCTGCTTCAGACGGTTATAGCTTGCCGGCAGCACGTCGGCGCCGAAGGAATAGCCGACCAGCACCACATGCTTCACCTTGAAGCGCTTGGTGTAGTATTGGATCATGCGACCGAGATCGTCGGCGGTCTGCTGCGGATCGCGCTCCGTCCAGAAGTAGTGCAGCGTGTCGACGCCGACGACCGGGATGCCCTGGTCCTGGAGATAGCTGCCGACTTCCTTGTCGATATCGCGCCAGCCGCCGTCGCCGGAATAGACGATCGCCAGCGTGTCTTCCGTGGGCTTGGTGTCCATGACATCGACAGGCAGACCGAGCGGCGATTTTTCGCTGTCGATCGTCTTCATCAGATCCGCCAACCCGGTGCTGAGGGTGGCGTAGGTGTCGTCATCGTCGGAATCGGTAACCTGGACATCGGGGTGATCCTTCTGGATCTCCTCGACATGGTCGCGTCCGTCCTTGGGAGCGTTCGAGGTGAATGTCGCGACGATCGGGTTCGGCAGCGCGCCTTCCTGCAGGCCGAAGGACACCATGTCGCCATCGCTCTTCTTCTCGGCGGGCGTGCAAAGCTCCTGCTTCAGCGCAATGCCGGAGGTCGGGTCGACGGCGAGCGTGCCGGCGACGGTGGCGTCCGGAGTTTGCGCGGCAATCGTCAACGCCATGGCACCGCCCGCGCCGACACCGGCGACGATCGGCAGCTGATAGGTGCTGTCGGCGAAGGAGCGCTGCACCTGCTGACTGAGCGATTCCAGGTCCGAGACCATGTAGATGCAGCCGTCATTCTGGCTGACATCGTATTTGTTCAGAGACGCCAGGAAGGACGGATAGTCGATGCCGATGACCAGCGTGCCGTTGGCGACAAGCTTGTCGGCAGCGCCCTTCTCCTTGTCGCCCCAGCCGGCAACGTCGGAGATCAGGATGACCTCACTGGTCACCTTGCCCTGCGGGCGCAGGATATGTGGCGGGGAGATCATGCCAAGATCGTATTTGGTATCGTCCTCATCCGCTCTTGCCGCGCCGGATGCCAGCAGACCGGCAGACAGCAGCAATGCGGAAGCCAAGGATGTTGCGTATTTCAAGATCATTTCCTCACGACCCCCTTTAGTCCGCCCCCGATGAGGAATGTGGCATCCATCAACGCGATCATTGGACTGACACCTCCCGAAACGGCCAGATAGCGTGGCTGCCATTCGGGATGAAACTTGGATTTGAAGGCACGAAGCCCTTTGAAATTGTAATAGCGTTCGCCGTGTTCGAACACGGTTCCCCCGACCCTGTCCCACACCGGCGCCGATTCCCGTCTCGACATGCCCGATAGCGGCGCCATGCCCAGATTGAAGCGCTGGAAACCCTGCTCCTTCAGATATTCGAGGATCTGCACGAACAGAAAATCCATCGATCCCTTCGGGGCATCGGGCGAAAAGCGCATCAGGTCGACAGAGCCCTCCTCCCTGGTCTCCGTCATCAGGATATTAGCGAAAGCGACGATCTTACCATCCTTTTTCAGCACGCCAACCGGTTGCGAGGCAACATAATCGGGATCGAAGGCCCCCAGCGAGAAGCCTTTTTCCTTGGCGTTATGATCGGCAAGCCACGATTCCGAAACCTCGGCAAGCTGATCCATGATATCAGGCACATGATGCGGCTCGATAACGGCAAATTCTAGTCCATCGCGTACCGCGCGGCTCGCGGTCTGGCGAAGGTTGGCCCATTTACCGCCCTTGAGCTCGAAATTGGTGAGATTGACCACCGCCAGCTCGCCAAGCTTGAAGGCGCGCAAACCGGCATCGGCGCAATAGGACAGAAGCGCCGGCGATATCTGATAGAAGACCGAACGGCAGCCCGCCGCACGGGCGGTTTCGACGAAGCGCCAGACGAGCTCCGGCAGGGCGTGCTTGGGGCCGATAGGATCGAACAGCGCGATCCACGAGCGGCCCTGCTTGCCGTACATGATGAAGGCATCGCCCTTTTCCGAGAACATGATGCTCTTGTCGCTCATGCGGACCAGATTGGCGTCGGCGATGCCTTGGTTGCGGACGATCTCGACGGCCCGCTCCACGGCATCTTCGGAAACCGGGTCCAGTCGCGGCGTCGCCGGCCGCAACAGGCTGAAGATCGCGATCGCCGACGAGACGATGGAGATGCCGAGTACGGCGCGGAGCCCGCGCGGAGCCTCGCCGGTAAATTCGAACTCCCACCAGAGCTGGTTGCTGTATTCGACGTCTCGGTAGACGAAGAACAGAATGACGATGGCGCCGATGCAGATCACCGCGATCGCCGTCAGCCAGCCGCCTGTCAGGGCCTGGTTCAACAGCGATGCCGGCCGAGTGAAGAGCTGACGGCTGACGACGAGGCCGAAAATGAGGAAGCCGAGCAACCCGGCCTCGACGATGGCGATGGCCTTCAGCAGCGACAGGAGCAGCGCAAGGACCGCCGAGAAGATCGAGACCCACCAGGCGCCGTCGAGACGCTGGCCGAGGCCGCGGGCGGCAACGATCATTGCCAGCCCGAGAAGGCTGGAGAGAAAATGTGCTCCTTCGACGATCGGCAATGCCAGATAGTCGCGGAGGAATTCGAGGTTTTGATCCGGCGTCGGCGTCACGCTCGAAAAGACCAGCATCATGCCGAGCAGCAGCGCGAAGGTCGATAGCAATTGCGGCATGAGGCGGCCGCCGATGCGGCGCATGCTGGAGGCGGCGGGATGATCGACGAAGCGGCGCAGTTCGGCCACGGAAACGGCGAGGATGGCGATCGCCAGCGGAATGACGTTGTAGATGACGCGGTAGAGAACCAGCGACCCAAGAACCGCATCGGCATTCACCGAGCTGCCGAGCCAGGCGATGATAATGGTCTCGAACACGCCGAAGCCGGCCGGAACATGGCTCAGCACGCCGAGGCCGACGGCGATGGCATAGATGGCGAAAAAGCCCGGCCAGCCAATGGCCGTATCCGGCAGCAGCACATAGAGCACCGATGCCGAGGCGGCGATATCGAAGGCAGTCACCAGGAATTGCCGCGACCAGGTGCGCGAATCCGGCAGGCGAACGGCGATCGGCCCGATCTGTACCTCGCGACCATTGCGGCCGATGACGATCACGACGGCGAGCGCCGCGAGAATGGCGCCGGCGATCAGGCGCAGCCACAGGCCATTGACATTGATCAGCGGGCCGATTTCATCGGCGATGACCAGCAGCGCGATGGCGCCGACGGCGGCAAGGCCGAGGCCGAAGGCGAGCGTGACGAAGGCGATGACGCGGGTGATGTCATCGGGCGACAGCCCCATCCTCGTATAGGCGCGATAGCGGATGGCGCCGGCGCTGAGCGCGCCGAAACCAGCCGTATTACCGACCGCGTAGGCACTGAACGAGGTGAGCGCCACATGCGGAAACGGCAGGCGCTTGCCGATATATTCCAGCGCGTTCTGGTCGTAGAAGATCAGCGAGGCGAAGCTGAGGCCGGTAAAGAACAGGGCAAGCAGGATGGACGAGAGCTTGGTCGTCTCGAGCGCATGCACGACATCGTCATAGCGAACTTCGTTCGTCAGATCGAAGATCGCATAGGCAGCAATACCAAAGACGGCGACGGTGAGGACGGCAACGATCAGCGTGCGGTTGCTGTTCAGGAACCCGCTTATCCCACCGCGTTCCTTCAGTTCCTCATCGGCTTTTTCCAGATCGATTGGGGTCGACATGCTCTACCTGTTTGAATTGGCTTTCGCCGGTCCCGCTGACTATAATATGCACAAACACGAATATTAAACATTCGCGTCACTGCCTGCACTTCTTTCCACGGGCTCTTTTTCTCAAGCGCTCCCATGTTTCTGAATTTGGGCAATTTTGGCGCAGGCCGCGTTCCTCTAACAAGGAATCCGTTATTATTAAAAGGAATTTGTCATTCAGCAGAAATTTGAGCTTATCCACACAGAAAAGTGACCTGCTCCGCCCACAAGCAGCGCAGGTCACGGATCAGGACATTCAGGCAGGGTCATATTCCCTCGACAAGTGCCTGCGGACGCGTATCGCCACACGGCGCGGGCGCATCAGTCTCGCTTGGCCTTCTCAGCGATCCGGCGCCTCAGCGGGCACACCACGCATTTCGCTCAGGAAGAACCCTTCCCGCAGATTGATGCCATATTCGACGAAAGCCTTCATGCAGCAGAGCATCTGGGTCCAGCCTTCGCAATTGAGATAAGTACCTCGATGGCCGGCCGCATCCTCACGCCAACCGGATTCCGCGATCGTCACCAGGGTACCACCGTCGTCAAGCGCTTCGAACGTCATCTCCACCTTGGTCCTGTAGCGCGCGCCCTCCTCGTCGGCGCCGCCATCCCAGTGAAAGACGATGCGGTGATTGGGCTCGACCTCGCTGACCTCGACCGGCGCCTTCTCCCACCAGATGACCGTCGTCCCGGCCACAAGCGGCGCGCTCGCGCCACCGACGGTGGTGAAATAGCTCGAAAGCTTCTGCGGATTGACAACCGCGTCGAAGACTTCCTCCACCTTGCGACCGATGCGGCCCGAAATACGGATATCCAGGGTCATGGCTTCTCCTCCTCTTTCTGATCGGAATTGTTTCTCCATTGCGATCGATGCCATTATGTTATAAAAACATAACATGTCAAGCGAATCGGATAGCGACCTCATTTTCAAGGCCCTGGCGCACCGGCGCCGGCGCGAAATCCTCGACCTTCTGAAGGAAGTGCCGAGAACCACCGGCATGCTCTGCGAGACCTTTCCGGACATGGACCGCTGCACGGTGATGCTGCATCTGAAGGTGCTGGAAGAGGCAGGACTGGTGATCGCCCAAAAGGAGGGGCGCGAGCGCTGGAACCACCTGAACAGCCTGCCGATCAAACAGATTCACGATCGCTGGATCAGCGCCTATGCCGGCCACGCCCTATCCATTCTCGATAGGCTCAGGAGCGATCTCGAAGGCTGAGATGACGGGAGTTCATATCATCCCCGAACGGCGCGCTATGCTGCACCGCTCCGCCCCAGCAACGCCTTGAGCTTCTCGCTAGTCCCATCCTCATCGAGCGGTGTGTAGACCACCAGCTTCATATCGGGCCGGTCGATGACGGAAAGTGCCGTATATTCGAAATTCATCAGCCCGCCCAAAGGATGGCGCAAGCGTTTGTGGCCCGCCAGCGGCCGCAATACGTCCTGCCGCGGCCACCAGGCGCGAAATTCCGGGCTTGCCTGCGTCAAAGTAGCGATCAGCCGTTCGAAATCGGGATCTCCCGCATAGCGCGCGCTATCGGCGCGGAACATGGCGAGCGAATTCGCGGCCACGATCTCCCAATCGACCAGGAGCTGCCGGTGGGCGGGATCGGTGAAGACGCGATGGACGGTGTTGCGCGCATCGCCCTCAAGCAGGCCGTAATCACCGAAAAGCGCGACGGACGACGCATTCCAGGCGAGCACATCCCAACGCCGGCCAAGGACATAGGCCGGCTGGCCGGTGAGGCTCGCCAGCATCCGCCGCAGCGCGGCCGGCACATCTTCCGGCCCATGCATCGGAAGTTCCGTCGACGGCCGATCGCTCAATGTAAAGAGGTGCCGTCGTTCGGCCGGATCGAGTAGCAGGGCATCGGCCAGCGCCGACAGCACCTCCACCGAGGCGCGCACGTCCCGCCCCTGCTCCAGCCATGTGTACCAGGTGGTACCGACACCGGCGAGAAGCGCCACTTCCTCACGCCGCAGCCCCGGCGTCCGCCGGCGAAACCCGTCCGGAAGCCCGACGCTTGCCGGCGTCAGCTTCTCCCGGCGGGAACGCAGGAAAGCGCCGAATTCGCGGCGTCGGGCGTCTAGAATGGTCTGGTTCTGGCTGATGGTCATGGCTCATGATAGCAGGATGAATACTAGGATAAAGTCAGAACTGTTTGCCGCTTCCACAAACTGCCAAATATCACTCCGGAGATGAGATAGAGGCGATTGCGATGGACATGAGCGACAAGACGATCCTGATCACCGGCTCGACCGACGGCGTCGGCCGCCGGGTTGCCGAGAGGCTCGCGGCAGTGGGCGGCAAGGTGCTGGTGCATGGCCGCGACCGGGCGCGGGCCGAAAGCCTGCTCGCCGGCATTCATGATGCGGGTGGAAAAGCCGCCTTCTATCCCGCCGATTTTTCATCGCTGGACGAGGTTCGCACGCTCGCCGACGCCATCGAGCGCGATCACGATCGTCTTGACATTCTGATCAACAATGCCGGCATCGGCACGGACGGCGGCGACGCTGGGCGTCAGGTAAGCCATAACGGGCACGAACTGCGCTTCGCGGTGAACTACCTTGCCGGCTTCCTGCTGACACACCGCCTGCTGCCACTGCTAAAGGCGGGCGGCCCTGCCCGCATCGTCAATGTTTCCTCCGCCGGCCAGCAACCCATCGACTTCTCGGATGTTATGCTGACACGCGGCTATAGCGGCGTGCGCGCCTATTGCCAGAGCAAGCTGGCGCAGATCATGTTTACCTTCGATCTCGCCGAGGAACTGGCCGGCTCCAGCGTTACCGCGAATTGCCTGCATCCCGCGACCTACATGAACACCACCATGGTCCGCCAAGCCGGCGTCGCGCCAATGAGCACGGTCGACCAGGGCGCTGACGCCATCCTCAATCTGGCCGTGGGAGCCGATCTCGAGAGACGCACCGGCCTCTATTATGACGGGCAGCGTCCTTCCCGCGCCAATGCGCAGGCCTATGATGCGACCGCGCGCAAGCGCCTGCGCCTCCTCAGCCAGGACCTTACCGGCCTCAGCTGAGCCCATATCGACAACAACATCCACCACCCAACAAGGAGACAAATCATGTCATCCCAACACGCCGTCATTGTCGGCGGCTCCTCAGGCATTGGCCTTGCGACCGCCGCCCACCTTCTCGAAAAAGGCTATCGGGTCACGATCACCGGCCGTGACGCAGTGAAGCTGCAGGCTGCAGCGGAAAGCCTCAACGGCGACGTCACCACGATTGCCATGGATGCGGCCGATCTCACTGGCCTTGCCAAAAGCTTCGAAACCATCGGACGCTTCGATCATCTGGTTCTGGCGCTCGGCGGCGGCAATGGAGGCGGCCCCTTCGCTACCGTCGATCTCGCCGATCTCAGGAAGGGCTTCGAGCAAAAGACGATGGCGCATTTCGCCTGCGCCCAGGCTAGCCTCCCCTATCTCTCCAAGGAAGGCAGCATCACCTTCGTCTCCGCCGTCTCCGCACAAGCGGCCATGCCGGGAACGGCGGGGCTTGCCGCCATCAACGCGGCAATAGCCGCCCTCGCTCCGGTCCTTGCGGTCGAGCTCAAGCCGATACGGGTAAACTGCGTCTCGCCCGGCGTCGTGGACACGCCATGGTGGGATTTCCTCGGCGAGGATCAGAAGGCGCCGGCCTTTGCGGGCTTTGCCGCCCGCACGCCGGTTGGGCGCGTCGGCCGCCCGGAAGACATCGCGGACGCGATCAGCTTCCTGATTGGCAACGGCTTTATGAGCGGCCACACGCTGATCTGCGACGGCGGCATCCGGCTCGGCCAATAATCCGCAACGCGCCATTGCCGGTCATCGCCAGCAATGACCTCTTCATTTACCCCCGACACCTGCCTGCAAATGCGTCAGGATATCGATCAGTTCCGGCGCCATATCCCGGATTTCTTGAAGGTGAATGGCGCTGAGCCGACGTAGGGCATCCTCGGATTTTTCCGTCAGTTGCAAAGTCTGGCGACGCTTGTCGGCCGGGTCCGGATGACGGGTGACATAGCCGGCGTCGATCAGCCGGCCGACCAGTTCAGTTGCCGTATGTGGTGCGACCAGCAGGCGCTCCGCCAGCATGCCGATGGTCATCGCCTCGCCGCGCGGATTGCCCTTGATCGCCAGCAGCGCCTGATGCTGTTGCGGCGGCAATCCCTCCTGATGAGCGGCGGAGGTGCTGAAATCCATGAATTTCCGGAGCGTATAGCGCAGCGTCGCCAGAGCCTCGTAGTCCGCCTGCGATAGCGTCTCCCCAAAATTCTCCGTCACGCTCATCGTCCTCATAAACACAGTTTGTTTTCTGCCGTTGATTTATATCGCATTACGATATAATTGCCATTGCAATGCAATTCCAACCACATTGCCCGCGCGCTTTAGCACAGAAAGCATCCCATGCAGGATATCAACGCACATCATCGGCCCGTCCATGATTTTTCAGGCGGCGCCTCTCGCAAAGACAATGGCGACTTCACAACGGACAAGCGAGTTCTGGTTCTCGCGGCCATGGCGCTGGTCGTCGGCACTGGTGGCGCCCTGTCCGCCTGGGTGCTGATCAACCTCATCGCCCTCGTCACCAACGCCGTCTGGCTGTTCAAGTTCAGCGTCGAGCCGCTGTCATTAGGCACCGTCGCACGCTCGCCCTGGATGGTGGCCGCTCCCATCATCGGCGGCATCGTCATTGGTCTGATGGCTCGCTTCGGCTCGGAGAAAATCCGCGGCCATGGCATTCCCGAAGCCATCGAGGCGATCCTGATCGGCGGTAGCCGCATGTCGCCGAAGGTGGCGATCCTGAAACCGCTCTCCTCCGCCATCTCGATCGGCACCGGCGGCCCGTTCGGCGCCGAAGGGCCGATCATCATGACCGGTGGCGCCATCGGCTCGCTCTTTGCGCAATTCTTTCACCTCAGCGCCGCCGAGCGTAAAACCCTGCTGGTTGCGGGCGCTGCCGCCGGCATGACCGCGATCTTCGGCTCTCCCATCGCCGCCGTCATGCTCGCGGTCGAGCTGTTGCTGTTCGAATGGAAGCCGCGCAGCTTCATTCCGGTGGTGATCGCATCCTGTGTCTCCATCGCCTGGCGTCCCCTGCTGATCGGCAGCGGCCCTCTCTTCCCCGCCCATTTCGGCATGCAGATGGGCTGGTGGGGCATCCCGCTCGCCGCCGGCCTCGGCATCGTCTCCGGCCTGCAATCCGGCCTGCTGACAACGCTGCTCTACCGCATCGAGGACGCCTTCGAGACACTGCCTGTTCACTGGATGTGGTGGCCGGCGCTTGGCGGCCTCGTCGTCGGTCTCGGCGGGTTGATCGAGCCACGCGCACTCGGCGTCGGCTACGACATAATCTCCGACCTGCTACACGACCATATCGTAGCCAGTGCCGTGCTCGCCATTCTCCTGGTCAAGGCTGGCATCTGGCTGGTGGCGCTGTCGTCGGGAACCTCGGGCGGCGTGCTTGCCCCGCTGCTCATCCTCGGCGGCGCGCTCGGCTGGCTAGTCGGTCTCGTCCTGCCCGGCGATCCCGGCTTTTGGGCGCTGCTCGGCATGGCTGCGATGATGGGTGGCACGATGCGCGCGCCGCTGACCGGCACCTTCTTCGCCATAGAACTCACCGGAGACATGCAGGCGTTGGTGCCGCTGCTGGCCGCCACCGTCGCCGCCTATGCCGTCACCGTCTTGCTGTTGAAGCGGTCGATCCTCACCGAAAAGATTGCCCGGCGCGGCCAGCACATCACCCGCGAATACGGC
>DASVPC010000188.1:0-4359 GCA_036383055.1 Rhizobium sp.
CAGATGGTCGAAATGATGATTCTCGCGAAAGAAGCGCGTGAAATTGGTCGTCAGGTGCGACAGCATCTCGCGCCGCTGGACGGCTCCCGCCGGCGAGGAGACCAGCTGGCAATAATCGCGGAAGCCCGGCAGGCCAAGTGCACGGATATGCTTGGACAGCCGTGAATAGACCAGCGAGGCCTTGGTTTCGTTGAGGGAAATACCGGCGTCCGAATAGATCATGGCGGCGATTTCGGAGAGATCGCGACGGGTCAGCGGATACTCGCCGCTGGCCAGCACCTCATCCGGGGATGCTTTCAGATCTGTTGCTCCCATCACACTCATGCGGCCTGGCTTTCGTGTTCGGGGAACAGGGTTTCGAGTTCGATGAGACAGATCATGCGGCGGTCGATCGCCAGGACGCCGCGCGCGAACTGCCGTTCATGGTCGGAAGAGACTTCTGGCGTCGGCTGGATCGTGTCGTCGGTGACCGTGAGGATATCGGACACGGCGTCGACCAGGAGACCGACGATCTTGTGCTTGACCTGCGCGACAATGATCACATGCCGCACGGTCGGCTCGGCGCGCTTCATGCCGAGCCGGGCCGAGAGGTCGACGATCGGCAGTACCGCGCCGCGCAGATTGATCACGCCAAGCATATAGCCGGGCGAATGCGGCATGGAGGTAGCCGGCGTCCAGCCGCGAATTTCGCGGACGGACATGATATCGACGCAGAACTCCTGATCGCCGATTCGGAAGGCGATCAGCTCTCGGGCACCCTGGGTCAGGTTCTTGATCGCGTAGGACATAGGCTCAACCCACCGCCGCGTAGGACATTTCGGCCTTCAGCGACTGGCCGCGCGAGGCGCCGACCACGGCATCGACATCGAGGATGAGCGCGACGCGCCCATCGCCAAGGATGGTCGCCGCAGCGATGCCGGGGACATGGGTGTAGTTCGCTTCGAGGCTCTTGATGACGACCTGACGCTGCCCCTGGATGGCATCGACCATCAGGGCACGCTGTCCGCCGCCTTCCGATTCCACCAGCAGCGCGACGCCTTCGACCGGATCTGCCTGGGTAGCGCGGAAATTCAGGATACGTCCGACATCCACCAGCGGGCAGAAGCTGTTGCGGATCGAGATCAGGCGATGGTTGGCACCGAAGGAGTGGATGGCGGCGGCTTCCGGCTGCAGGGTCTCGACAATCGCGGTCAATGGCACCACCAGCGTCTGGCCGGCCACCGTTACCACCATGCCATCGAGGACGGCGAGCGTAAGCGGCAGGCTCATGGTGAAGACCGAGCCGTGTCCCGGCTTGGACGTGATATTGATACGGCCGCCGAGCGCCTGGATCGAGCGCTTGACCACGTCCATGCCGACGCCACGGCCGGAAATGTCGGAGATCTTGTCGGCAGTCGAGAAGCCCGGCAGGAAGATGAGGTTGTCGATTTCCTCGTCGGAAAGATTGGCATCGGCGGCGATCAGGTCGTTGTCGATCGCCTTCTGGCGGACTTTCTCGCGGTTGATGCCGGCGCCGTCGTCGGCCAGTTCGATCAGGATACGGCCGGAGCGATGTTTTGCCGTCAGGCGAACCGTGCCTTCCGGGTTCTTGCCGAGCGCCGCGCGCTTTTCCGGGGTCTCGACGCCGTGATCGACGGCATTGCGGATCATGTGGGTCAGCGGCTCGGCTAGCTTGTCGATGACCGTCTTGTCGACTTCGGTGTTTTCACCCTCGGTGATCAGGCGGATCGACTTGCCGGTCATGTCGGCGATTTCGCGGACGATGCGTGACATGCGCTGGAAGACCGGCTTCACCGGCTGTGCGCGGATCGCCATGACGCTGTCCTGGATCTCGCGGGTGAGCTGCTGCAGCTCCTCGAGGCCCATATTGATCGAGGACGTGCCGTTGTTATCGTTCTCGATGACGCTCTGCGACAGCATCGCCTGGTTGATGACCAGTTCGCCGACAAGGTTGATCAGGCGGTCGACGCGGTCGAGATCGACACGGATGGTCTGGCCGACGCCGGCAGCGGCGGCATTGTTCTGCGCGGCGGCACTGGCAGCGGCGGCAGCGGCTGCGGCTTCCTTCTTTTCGACACGAGCGGCGGCGAGCTGCGCGATATTGCTTGCCGTTTCGGCGGCCGCGACAGCGGCGGCCACATCATTCGCGGGCGGCGGCGCTTCCTCGACCACTTGCACGGTCTGCCCGGCGCTATCATCGTCGAGGGCGGAGAGATCGAAGGGCACCGGCACCATCGGCAGCTCGTCGTCACCCTTGGAGGCGGTATCCTCGATCCGGCGGACATCAAGCTCGCAATCCCACTCGGCGAATTCGAAGACGGTGCGGATGGCATCTTCGCCCTTGTCCGTCCGGACCGAGATCGTCCAGGCGAAATAGGCACCTTCAGCATCGATTTCGTCGAGACCCGGCAGGGCATCCATATTGCAATGAACGCTCAGCTCGCCGATGCGGGCGAGATCGCGCAGCAGCAACGTCGCATCATTGCCCTTGGCGTAGAGATCGGCTCGCGGCTTGAAGGTGACCTGGTATTCCGGCATGCCAGCAGGCACTTCGTCGGCACCGAAATCATCGTCGAAGCTGAAGGGGATCGGCTGGAAGCCGCTATCGTCCGTCGCGGCGGGCGCAACCTCGACCGGAGCCGGTGCGAGTGCAACAGGCTTCACCTGCCTGGGCGCGGCTTCGACAGCGGCGGAGGCCGAAGGCAATTCGCCATGGGCCAGCGCCTCCAGTTCCTTGACCAGGCCTCGGCTGCGGGCAGGATCGACGCTGCCGCCGTCGCGGGCGACATTGGTCAGATCCGCCAGCACGTCGGCGGCCTTGAGCATGACCTTCAGGACATCCTGGGTCGGCTCCAGCTTGTTGGATCGAACGCAATCGAGCGTCGTCTCAAAGACATGGGCAAAGGAGACGAGATCATCGAGACCGAAGGCCCCTGCCCCACCCTTGATGGAATGAACGGCGCGGAAGACGGCATTGACGGTTTCCGGATCGCGGTCGCCATCATTCATTTTCAGGAGACCGGACTCCAGTTCAGCGAGCTGCTCCTCGCACTCCTGGAAGAAAATCTCTTTGATTTCGTTCATATCCATGAGGGACGGATCCTGTTTAAGCGGTTACACGCTCGATGGCATCGATCAGCTTGGCGGGGTCGAAGGGCTTGACGATCCAGCCCGTCGCACCGGCCTGGCGGGCACGGTTCTTCTTTTCGGTATCGCTTTCGGTCGTCAGCACCAGGATCGGGATGGCGCGGTACTTGTCGTTGCGGCGCACACCTTCGATGAAGCCGAAACCGTCAAGGCGCGGCATGTTGATGTCGGTGACGATGACGTCGGGATTGGCTTCCTCGAGGACTTCGAGACCCTCGACGCCGTCTTCGGCCTGAATGGTCTCGAAGCCGGCATTGTTAAGGGTGACGAGAAGCATGTTTCGAATGGTCCGTGAATCGTCCACGGTCAGCACTTTTTTCTTCATTGCCGGATCTCCTTGGCAAGCAGGTGATCGATGTCGATACCGATCATCTGCAGCGTTTTTTGAAATGCGTCGGACACCTTCGAAAAGGTGAAGGACAGCTTGTCTTCATCCCAAGTCTTGGCGGCGGCCATGATGACCTGAATGCACAAGGCGCCGATCCTTTCGACGCCCGAGGCGTCGATCGCGACATTGCTGCCGCGCAGTCCCATCAACTTGCCACGAAGCGCCGAGGCCTCGTTGAGGTCCAGCACCGCGGCCAGACTGACTGTCTTTTCGCCTTTCCTGCTCGCCATCGCTTCAATCCTTGTTGCCTGAAATCGGACCCCATGGCCCGCATTCGCATGAAATAGAGAGGTCAATAGGCATTCCGTTCGCCCCCAACTGCTGCCCTGCGAGGCGGAAAATCGAAATCAACGACGTCGTCGCGGCGCAAGGTAAAGACGTCGTCGCGCCCATGGGCCGGCAGACGTTGCGTACCGACCACCGGGCGCGGCGCCACGGCATGGCGCCGTTCGCGCTCGAGGCGGAATTCGCGGATCGTGCGGCCGAGGTCGAGGATGGTGTCATGGAGGTGATCTGCGCCCTCCTGCGAACGATGGGCGAGGCTGCCGGCAGAAGAAGCGCGTTCGCTGAGACTGCCGATCTCAACCGTGACGCTGCGCAGGCCTGCGGCCTGTTCGTCGGTGGCGGCGGCGATGCCGGAGATAGCATCGTTGATATCGGTCACCTGGCGGACGATGCTGCCGATCGCTTCCTGTGTGCGACCGACCATCCGCACGCCGGCATCGACCTGTGCCTTGGTGCCTGTCACCAGCACCTTGATCTCGCGGGCGGCATCGGCGGAGCGCTGCGCGAGCGCGCGGACTTCCTGGGCGACGACCGCGAAG
>DASVPC010000189.1:0-1895 GCA_036383055.1 Rhizobium sp.
TCAGCTTGAGGCCGAGTGCCTTGACGACTTTCAGGATCGTCGCAAATTCCGGATTTCCTTCGCCGCTGAGGGCGCGATAGAGCGCCGAGCGGTTCATGCCGACATCCTTGGCGAGCTTGCTCATGTTTCGCGTGCGGGCCAGTTCGCCAAGTGCTTTGGCGATAGAGGAGGGATCATCGGTTTCGAAGGCGGCCGCGATTGGGCCGTTGACCGCGTTCAGGCCGACCGGTGTTTGCTGATCCATTTTATATGCCTTTCCGTATAAGCCAGTCGCCAATCAGCGCGACTTCGCTCTTGCCGCTGCCGTGCAGCTCAGAAGCGCTATGATAGCTGACCTCCAAGGCCATTACTTTTGAGCTATCAAAAACGCCGCGCATCCGATCGGACACGCGGCGCAGTCATAGGCATTTTTGACGATAGATTTATGTCGGGCAGGAGCGAAGCGGCTGAACCGCTTCACTTTTTCGGAAAAACCTTACTCCGCGGCTTCGGCGTAGGATTCGACCGGCGGGCAGGAGCACACCAGATTCCGATCGCCGTAGACGTTGTCGACGCGGTTGACCGGCGACCAGTATTTATCCACGCGGAAGGCACCGGGCGGGTAGCAGGCCTGTTCGCGGGAATAAGGACGATCCCATTCGCCGACAAGATCCTCTACCGTATGCGGTGCGTTCTTGAGGGGGTTGTTGGTCTTGTCCATCCGGCCCTCTTCGATGGCGCGGGCCTCCTCGCGGATTGCCAGCATCGCCTCGCAGAAGCGGTCGAGCTCGGCTTTGGTTTCCGATTCGGTCGGCTCGATCATCAGCGTACCGGCGACCGGCCAGCTCATGGTCGGCGCATGGAAGCCGCAATCGATCAGGCGCTTGGCAACATCATCAACGGTAACGCCGGCGCTGTCGACCAGCGGACGCGTGTCGATGATGCACTCATGCGCCACGCGACCGGTCTTCGACTTGTAGAGTACGTCATAGGCGCCCTTCAGGCGTGCGGCGATGTAGTTGGCGTTGAGGATCGCGACCTTGGTCGCCTGCGTCAGTCCTTCGCCGCCCATCATCAGGCAATAGCTCCAGGAGATCGGCAGGATGGATGCCGAGCCGAAGGCCGCCGCCGAGACCGCGCCGGCGCGGCCGTCCGTTTCCGGGTGACCGGGCAGATGTTTCGCCAGATGCGCCTTGACGCCGATCGGTCCCATGCCGGGGCCGCCGCCGCCATGCGGGATGCAGAAGGTCTTGTGCAGGTTCAAATGGCTGACGTCGGAGCCGATGTCGCCGGGGCGGGAAAGGCCGACCATGGCGTTCATGTTGGCGCCGTCGAGATAGACCTGGCCGCCATGCTTGTGCACGAGATCGCAGATCTCCTTCACCGTCTCCTCGAAGACGCCGTGCGTCGAAGGGTAGGTGATCATGCAACAGGAGAGGTTCGCGGCATATTGCTCCGCCTTGGCGCGGAAATCCGCCATGTCGATATCGCCGTCATCGCTGACCTTGATGACGACCACCTTCATGCCGGCCATCTGCGCCGAGGCCGGGTTGGTACCGTGCGCCGAGGTTGGGATCAGGCAGATATCGCGATGACCCTCATCATTGGCGATATGGTAGTTGCGGATGGTGAGCAGGCCGGCATACTCGCCCTGCGCGCCGGAATTCGGCTGCATGGAGAAGGCGTCATAGCCGGTCACGGCGCAGAGTTTTTCCGTAAGATCGTCGATCATTTCGCGATAGCCAAGCGCCTGATCGGCCGGTACGAAAGGATGAATATCCGAGAATTCCGGCCAGCTTATCGGCAACATCTCAGCTGTTGCATTAAGCTTCATCGTGCAGGAGCCGAGCGGGATCATCGAGCGGTCGAGCGCCAGATCGCGGTCGGAGAGCCGGCGGATATAGCGGGTCATCTCG
>DASVPC010000190.1:0-2707 GCA_036383055.1 Rhizobium sp.
GGCGGCACGTCCTTCCTGTCGCGGCTGCTCGGCTCGCACACCAATACTGGCGACGGTTATCTGATGGCTGCGGAAGCCGGCGCCGATTTCTCCGGCATGGAGTTCACCAACTATTATACCGTGGCGGCCAAGGGCTCGACGATGACGCGTTCGATGTCCTACGTCTTTGCCACCTATTACGACGAGGATGGCGAGGTCATTCCCATTCCCGCCGGTCCGGATACGAGCCGGCCGCTTGCCGCTGCCCTGCTGAAGGGCCGCGTCTATTGCGATCTGCACAAGACGCCGGAGGATATCCGCGCCAGGGTTCCAATCATCTCGCCGAATTTCCTGCTGCCCTTCCACCGCTGGGGTATCGATCCCTATAGTCAGCGCTTCGAGGTGACGCTGCATGGCGAGGGCACGATCCGTGGTATCGGCGGCCTGAGGATTACCGGCGATTACTGTGAAACCTCCGTGCCCGGCCTTTATGCGGCGGGAGATGCGGCAACGCGAGAGCTGGTCGCGGGCGCGATCTCCGGCGGTGGCAACATCAATTCCGCCTGGGCGCTTTCTTCGGGCCAATGGGCGGGAGAAGGTGCTGCCCGTTTTGCCGGTTCGGTTCGCTCGCGCGTACCCGGCCGCCCGATCGGACAGGCAGGGCTGCGGCCGGATAGCGCCCATACGATCGATCTGCGCGGTGCGCTGGCCATCGTCCAGGGCGAGATGCTTGCCTATGATCGTAACATCTTCCGCCGTGGCGACAGGCTCCTGCAGACGACGAGACTTCTCGACGATCTCTGGAAAGTAGTCAGCGCCCATGCGCTCGGGGAAGGCGACGGGATCCTGCGCACCCGCGAGACAGCGGCGATGCTTGCCACGGCACGTTGGTCGGCCGCTTCTGCCCTTGCGCGCGACGAAAGCCGTGGCATGCATCAGCGGGAAGACAGGCCGGAGACCGATCCGCGTTTTACCACGAGCATCGTCTCCGGTGGTCTCGACACAGTCTGGGTCAACTCCGCATCCTCGCAGGAAATGGAGTTGGCATCGTGATCGAAATCATCGTTGAGGACCGGTGCGCCAATTGCAACGCCTGTGTCGCTGTCTGTCCGACGAATGTGCTGGATGCCGGCCCCGGAATCCCGGTGATCGCCCGCCAGTTCGATTGCCAGACCTGCTTCATGTGCGAGCTCTACTGTCCGCACGACGCCATCTACGTCGCGCCGGATTGCGACCATCCGGTCGCGGTCGATGCGCAAGTGATCCTGGGCTCGGGACTTCTCGGCGAATTCCGCCGGCTGCACGGCTGGGATGAATGGGCTGATGATCCGCGCTTCACCAACGAGCATTGGCGAATGGAACACGTCTTCTTGCGTGCTCGTGCCATGGTGCAAGCCGGGAGCCTGTGACTGGCGCTTGCCGTTGGATGCGGCTGGTTGATCGATGGTTCAAATACTCTCAGGCGTGATGATCTCGAAGGGAACCACGCGCTGGAGGATCGTCGTGCTGCTGCGATTATCCAAGCCGGCGAGCATCGTGGCGATCAGGGCATCGGAGGTCTGTTCGAGTGGATGGCATAGAGCGGCGGTGATCAGGCCCTCCGTGAGCCCCTTTCGCGTTTCCGGGCCGATGTCGCGGCAGATGATGCGGACATTCCTGCTTTTTTCCTCAGGCGCTTCGCGAACAGCGCGCAGGACGCCGGATATGCCGCCGCCAATGATGAATATGCCCCTGAGATCGTCGAGTTCGGACAGGAGTTCGCTGACCATGCGATAGGCTTCCTGCGGTTCCTCGTGCGTGGGCCGGCTATCGTCAACCTGGAGATGCGGCGCGTGTTCGCGGATGTAGGATCGGAAGCTGGCGTCGGATATGTCCTGGCATTGATAGCGATGATTTCCGATGAATACCGCGAGACGCCCTGCATCGGGTGTCATCTGCGCGAGAAGCCAGGCCGCCGTCCGCCCGAGCTTCCAGTTGTCCGTGCCCACGTAGCCTGCGCGCGCGGAGGCGGACTGGTCGGTAATATAGGCAACGACGGGCTTGCCCCGAGATTTGAGCGACTGGATCGTCTGGCCGATCAGGGGATGGTCTCCGGCCACCACGGCCATCGCGTCGCAGCGCTTCCCGAGCGCTTCGAGCCGATCGGCGATGTTCTGTGGCTCGAGGATGTCGACGAAGTCGATCACAGCTTCGATCTTTTCGTTGTGACGTCGCGCGGCGGCTTCCACGATCTTTGCGGCGAACAGCCGGTAGAGGTCACGGGTCGACTGCTGCAGCAGGAACCCGAAACGATAGCTCGGAATGGCCTCCTGCTTGCGGCCCTCAATGACGCCAAGCCCATAGAAGCCAAGCTCTTCCGCTGCGTTCTGGACCCTCTGGATCGTCTCCGCCCGCACCGATCCGGATCCTCCCATGATCCGGTTCACGGTGGAGATGCTGACGCCGGACAGTTCGGCCAGCCTGGCGAGGGTGGGGCGTTTTTTCATGAATTAAAATATCTCATTACGAATTGAGACGAAATGATACAAAAATATCATTTCAGCGCAAGATATATTCCACGCCGATAGCGTGTCTGCTAGTCCTTTTTCCGCGACGCCGAGGATGGAGGAGACATCCCACGGCGAGATCGCTGGGAGGAAATCAGATGAAATTTTCACGACGCGCCCTGCATGGGCTGCTCACGAGTGCTGCACTCGCAATCGGTGTCGTCGCCGCGTCTTCAGCCATG
>DASVPC010000191.1:0-49317 GCA_036383055.1 Rhizobium sp.
CGCTGCAGTTATCCGCCCTGGCTGGCTGGCCCGTACCGAGGCCCGGGAGTACCATCGACGCCGCTCGCAAGTTGCCCAACGACGCTGCGGCCTGACAATTCAAGGGAAGAGAAGACAGTGACGCACGATCATGGCCATGACGACCACCATCACGATGACGATCACCACCACCATCCTGCCGACCACTGGCGCGACAATGGGGTGAAGGTCATACCGGGCAATTCGCTCGATCCGAACACGGCGCAGACGCCAGGCATGAACCGCGCGACGGCCATCAGCAAGGCCCGTGCCGGCGCCGAGAAGATCTGGGCCGGAACGGTGACGATCCACGCCAATGCCAAGACCGGCGCTCATCATCACGGCGATCTCGAAAGCATCATCTATGTGGTCAAGGGCAAGGCCCGGATGCGCTGGGGCGAGAACCTGGAATTCGTTGCCGAAGCCGGCCCCGGCGATTTCATCTTCGTGCCGCCCTATGTGCCGCATCAGGAAATCAATGCCAGCCGCGACGAGACGCTGGAATGCGTGCTGGTCCGCTCCGGTCAGGACCCCGTCGTGGTCAACCTCGACATCGAGCCGGTGGAAAAGCCGGAAGAGGTGCTCTGGATCGACCCGATCCATAAATGAGGCCAGATAATTTCCGGGCTCAGTCGAGCAGGTCGGGTTCGGCCGCCACGATCCAGTCCCAGAGAGGCTGGAACGAGAAATAGCCGCCCTTGTGGGATCCGACCTGCGAGGCGGTATGTCGCGCAATGTCATGATGGATCGGCTTTGGTTTCCCGGCTGCTTCCGCGAGCAATTGCGTACGCGCGGCATTGTCCATGGAGATGAACCACCATGCGGCGGCCTCCACGGTCGGGCCGACCGTCAGCAAGCCGTGGTTCTGGAGGATAATGGCTTTCTTGCTTCCCAGTGTCTCGGCGAGACGAAGACCTTCCTCAGCCTCCAGGACGACGCCCGAGAATGGGTCGAATAGCGCGTGGTCCTCGTAGAAGGCGCAGGAATCCTGCGTCAGCGGATCGAGCAGCCGTCCAAGCGACGCCCATGCCTTGCCGTAGGTCGAATGCGTATGGGCTGCGGCAAGAACGTCGGGGCGAGCGGCATGGATCGCCGAGTGGATGACGAAACCGGCCTGGTTGATCGGGCGATTGCCGACGAGGATATTACCGCTGTGATCCACCAGTTGCAGATCCGAAACCTTGATCTGGCTGAAATGTTGCGCCAGCGGGTTGATCCAGAACCGATCGGGAAATTCCGGATCGCGCACCGTGACATGGCCAGCCAGTCCCTGGTCGAAACCATAGCGGGCAAACAGGCGGAAGGTGGCGGCAAGCCGCTGCTTGCGATGCAGGCGCTCTTCCTCGACGGATGGAGACGTCTCCCGTTCGATCAGCTTGAACTTCTTCGGATGCTCTTGATGCTTTGTCATGATGTTATCCTTCAATAGCGGGTTAGAGGATCGACGACGTCGGAGAGCGGCAGGCCACGAACATAGGCATCGAGATTGGCGATGATCCGATCCGTCAGCCGTTGGGCATTGCGCGTTCCGGACCAGGAAATATGCGGGGTGATCAATACCTTGGGATGCCGATAAAGCGGGTGGCCTTCCGGCAGCGGCTCCGGATCGGTGACGTCGAGCGTCGCGCCGGCGATGGTCGATCCGTCGAGGGCGGCCAGCAGTGCTTCCTGATCGATCAGCCCGCCCCGCGCCACATTGACGATGTGCAGGCCCGGTTTCGCCACCGACAAGATCCGTGCATCGAGGATGTGACGGGTCTCCGGCGTGAACGGAGCAGCCAGCAAGAGATGATCAGAGCCGGCGGCCAATTCTTCCAGCCTGCTCAAAAAGCGTACGCCATCCTGCGTTCCGGACGAACTCGTTCGCCGGACGGCAAGAACCTCCATGCCGAAGGCACTTGCGCGGGCGGCGACCGCCTTGCCGATCGCGCCGAAGCCGAAGAGACCGATCGTCTTGCCTTCAAGTGTGCCGGTCGCCGATTGCGCATATTCTTCCGGCGTATGGATGGCTAGGCGCCGCAGGCGCTTTTCATGTTCGAGGATCGCCGCGAAGACATATTCGGCGATCGGATTGGCGGTGATGCCACGCCCGCAGCTCACTTTAGGTCCGTCCGCTGCCACGAACCAATCCGGATAAAAATCGATGCCGGCCGAAGCGACTTGAATCCAGCGCAGATCGTTCGGCCATTCCGGCGGACGAATGCGGGGCGCGGCTTTCCAGCGCGGACCCGGACGTGTCAGAAGAACATCGACGCCCTTCGGAATCTCCCACACCCTGTCCTCGTCGTAGCCGGGCACGACGACCGGCTGTGACCAGTGCGCGCCGAGCACGGTATCGAGCTCCGCGCCCAACTGGTTGAGCACTACGGGACGATGGAGCGAGGCGTCACCGGATATTGCGTTTCTGGCGTCTACGTTCACGGTGGATTCCTCAGACTATCTTGACCAGCGGACCGTTGAAACGATGGTCGAACTTGGCACGGCAGCGTTCTGGATCGACGCAGCGTCAACATCGAACGACACCATCTCCGCTCGTAAGCGATTGCTATTGCCTGTATAATCCAGTTAAACTATAGATTATACAGGCAAATAAATTGCAAAACGGCGGATGCCGGAGATTGATTTTTTGGATAGCCTGCAAAGGGCAGCATCATGTTTCAGCAATGACTGGCAGCCCTGCACCAACGTCGATAGCGATGAAGAAAGCGGGATAATGCAGATGACAATCAACCGCCCCGAGAAACCCAGGACCAGCTCCATCTGAAGCATATTGCCGATACTTGGAAGCAAAAGTCAGAATGAGGAAACATACCCATGGCCAGCCAGCCCGTCTCCACCCGCATCGTCCTTGCGTCGCGCCCATCCGGAACACCGACGGCGGCGAACTTCCGGCTCGAGCAGGAGGCGGTCCGGGATCTGGCCGAGGGCGAGGTTCTTCTCCAGATCCTCTATCTTTCCCTTGACCCCTACATGCGCGGCCGCATGGACGACGCGAAATCCTATGCCAAGCCGGTCGAGATCGGCGGCGTGATGGAAGGCGGCACGGTCGCCCGGGTCGCACGCAGCCGCAACACGGCGTTCAATCCCGGGGATATCGTTCTCTCGCATTCCGGTTGGCAGAGCTACGCGATTTCCGACGGCACTGCCTTACGCAAGCTCGATCCGGAAGCGGCACCGATCACGACAGCGCTCGGCATTCTGGGAATGACCGGTTTCACTGCCTATGCCGGGCTTCGCAATATCGGCAAGCCCAAAGCCGGCGAAACGCTTGTCGTTGCCGCGGCGAGCGGTGCGGTCGGCTCCGCCGTCGGCCAGATGGCAAAGATTTTCGGAGCGCGCGTCGTCGGGATCGCGGGTGGACCGGAGAAATGCGACTACATACGCAAAGAACTCGGCTTCGATGCCGTAATAGACCATCATTCGAGCGATTTTCCAGCACAGCTCGCGGACGCCTGCCCGAAGGGAATCGATATCTATTTCGAGAATGTCGGCGGCCATGTCTGGAGCGCGGTATTTCCATTGCTGAACGACTTTGCGCGCGTGCCGGTTTGCGGGCTGATCGCGCATTATAACGAAGGCCCTTTCGTCTCGAGCGGACAGGATCAGCTCCCGGCCGTGATGCGCGCCATCCTGCGCAAAAGCCTTACCATACGAGGCTTCATACAACGCGAATTCGCCGACCAGCGTCCGGACTTCTATGGCGAAGCCGGAACATGGATCTCCGACGGCCGGCTCAAGTACAAGGAAGATATCGTCGACGGGCTTGAAAAAGCTCCCAAGGCCTTTCTTGGCCTCCTCGAAGGAAGGAATTTCGGAAAGCTGATCGTGCGCGTCGCGTCCTGAGCAGCAATATGCGCTCAGTGGTCGAATATGCCGGTGTCCCGTCTCGACGGGATACTGGCAGACGCTGGATGCTCAGGCGTCGCTCCGTCCAGCTTATGGATGACCCTGATCTCGCGGGCGACCAGTTTCTGAAGCTGCCACAGGTTCCGGTCGCGAATGCCCCATTCCTCCAGGTGCTTCACCGTCAGGTACAGATATTCGGCGCAGGAGCCCATGTGGCCGCATGCCCTGGCAAGCACATTCGCGACCGTCTCCAGTGGCAGTTTGCGGGAAACACGCTTGCCCCTCGGCCCTGCCCAGAAGACCAGGGCGCGCACCGGCCCTTGCCTTGTCTCGACCGGAATCCAGCGAACGGTCGAAATATCTTCGAGCGCGCCGACTTCCCGGCGGATCATCCGGCGAATCTGACCAAGGCGATCCTCATCGGCCAGCCTGAAAACGATGCCATTGCAGCTCCCGCCCCGATCGAGCGCCATCATCAGACCGGGCTGTGTTCGCGTTCCGCGCCAGCGCGTCATTTGGAGACAGAAGGATCGATGCCAGCCTCGCGCAGAACCCTGGCGTGACTCGACAGCATCAAAGTCCGGTTTCCATATCAAGGATCCATAGGCAAAGACCCACAACGGGGTGCCTTCGGATTCACCAAGGAGCCGCTTCGCCAGGGCCTCTATCTCGTCTTCCTTGAGGGGAATACGATGAGGCTCCGGCCCGGGATCGACCTCGGATCGAAAGCTGAGCGAAACCAGCTCATCGGTCAAAACCATTTTTGATCGATTGTACATCGAAAGTTCATCCTCTCCCTATCGGACCCTCCCCACGATCGATGCATCAGAGACCGTTGGAAAGACCCGAACGCCTGCGACCTTCAAGCCGGCGTGCCAATCCGCCACTGATAAGGCGGCGGTGTACCATTCACAGCGAAGTCTCCGATGATGCGGTCCTTGTAAATGCGAGGGTTGTGAGAGGAGAGCGTGCGAGCATTGCGCCAGTGGCGGTCCAGCCCGTTCGGCTTCTTGGTTGCCGAGGCGCCCAATGCATCGAAAAGGATGGTGGATGCCTGCAGGGTCAGATCCGAAATGACGGTCTGGGCTTGCGCGGTTTCGAGTTCAGCGAGCGCGTTCGCTTTCTCCTCCAGCTCCGGATCATCGATGAAGCGGGTATCGAATGCCCGCTGGATCGCAGCAGCAGCCTGGAATACAATTGCACTGGAACTATAAGCACCGCCACGGATGCGCCCGACCACCTGCAGAACCTGCGGGTCCTGGCTCGAACGGGGACCTGCCGCATGGGTATAGGTCCGCGTGCGTTCCGAAACGGCCTTGGCGACATCATTGGTAATCGCCCGGCCGATGCCCGCAAGGGTCGCCAGATGGACGAGCTGATAGAAGGCGGCACCATATTTAAAGCGATCATCATCAAGGACGATGTCGTCTTCGGTCACCTTGACGTTGGTGAATGTGGTCGTGCCGCTTGCCGTCAGGACCTGGCCAAACCCATCCCAGTCGTCGACGACCTCGACGCCTTCGGCATGACGGCGCACGGCAACCGCGATCCCCTCGCCGTTTGCATTCGAGGCCCCGACGTCGATCCAGTCGGCGTAGAGCGAGCCGGTCGTATAATATTTGGCGCCGTTGAGAACCAGAGCGCCGCCGTCACCCGAGACATGCGTCGAGAAGCCGTCGAGCCCCGCTCCGTTGCCAATCTCCGTCCACGCACTGCCGACGATCTCGCCACGACCAATCCGCTCGAACCAGACTTTCTGCCGCTCGGCTGACTTCGAATTGAGAATATCCTCGGTGAAGCCGAAATGGGCGCGCAGCGCCTGAGTGATGTTGGAATCCGCCGCTGAAAGCTCGATCAGCAGATTGAAGAATTCCGGCACCGTCGCGCCCTGCCCGCCATGCGCGCGCGGCAGGCGGACCGCACCGAAACCAGCCTGCTTGAGCCGATGAATGGCGTCGTATGGCAGATCGCGCTCCAGTTCGCGGCGGTTGGCATCCTTGGCGATATCATTGAAAATCGGGCGGAACGGTGCCGCGATCGTCTCGTATCTCTCACTCGGGCCGGCGCCCCAGCCTTGTGCGATCTGTGTCATCAGTGTGGGTATCCCTGTTGGTCCTGTGTTTCGGCGCGATTGCCGCCGAGATAGAAATCATGGACGTCGTCGCGCGCCCGCAGCTCCTCCGCCGTCCCGGAAATGGCGACGCGGCCGTTTTCGAGAACGTAGCCGTAGTCGGCATAGCGCAGCGCCAGATTGACGTTCTGCTCGGCGATCAGAAAGCTGACACCGCCCTGCTTATTAAGCGTGTGGATGATCTCGAAAATCTCCTGCACGATGATCGGCGCGAGACCCATCGAGGGCTCGTCGAGAAGCAGGAGCCGCGGCTTGGTCATCAGAGCGCGACCGATCGCGACCATCTGCTGTTCACCGCCGGAGGTAAGGCCGGCTTTCGTCCGGCGTTTCTCCTTGAGGCGCGGAAACCAGCTATAGATCTGTTCCAGATCGGCCTGCAGGTCACGCCGCTTGGGGCGGCGCAGGAAGCCACCCGACAGGATGTTTTCCTCGACCGTCAACTGTGGAAAACAGTGTCGCCCTTCGAGAACCTGGACAACACCCTTGGCCACCAGCCGCGAGGCGGACAGGCGATTGATCGCCTCTCCGTCCCAGGTGATCGACCCTCGGCTCACATGGCCACGCTCCGGCCCGAGCAGGTTCGATATGGCTTTCAGCGTTGTCGTCTTTCCGGCGCCGTTGGCCCCGAGGAGGGCGACGATCGCGCCTGCCTCGACCTTGAGTGAGACGTCCCTCACGGCCAGGATCGCCTGGCCGTAAAGAGCCTCGATGGTGCGGACCTCAAGCTGCCCGCCGTGTGTTGCGCCAACAACGCTCATCGGTTCGCCCGCCCGTCAGTTCGCCACCGGCTCGCGCGGGGGCAAGTTCTTTTCTTTGGCATAGGCGGCGGCCTTGGCGAAGATCGCATCCTTGAAGAGCGGCCTGTCGCCCTTCAGCCAGCCGGTGACGGCATTCCATTTGGTGCCATCCCACTGCACGATCTTGGCGGCCGGCTGGCCCTCGTGGTCCTGCGGCGTGACCTTGAGTGGGCTCAGCAGGCCGGTCGCACCGAGCTCCTCGATCCGCTGAGCCGTGATGTCGAGATGCTCGACGGCCCAATGACCCTCTTCCTTAGTCAGCGGACGGTTACCGAACTTCGCCTGCCCGGTGCGCAGGACCTCGGTGAAGATGATCGCCTGCACCAGACCGGCATTGTAGTAGACCGAGCCGAACTTGGTGGGGTCCTTGAGATCGCCCTTGCCCGCATCGATGATGTTCTTCTTCAGTTCCTGGCTGATCTTGAAGTCTGTGCCGGAAGGATAAACGGAGACGGCGAGGTAATTCTTGGCCGCAGCCCCTGCCGGACGCGCGTCTTCCTCGGAGCCGGTCCAGATATCGCCGATGATCCGGTCTGCCGGGAAGCCGACGCGAGCGGCCGTCTTCAGGCCGACCGGCGACATCACACCCCAGGCGCGGAAGAACACCCAGTCGACGCCGGCACGCTTGATCTGCTGCCATTGTGCCTGCTGCTGCTCGCCCGGATGCGGCACGGGGATCTGGATATCCTCGAAGCCATACTTCTTGGCGAGGATACCCATCGGCTGGATGGTTTCGCGTCCGTATCCGGAATCATGGTAGAGCGTCGCGATCTTCAGGCCCTTCAGCTTGTCGTAACCACCCACCTGATTGGCGATGTGCTCGACGACGATCGAGGCTTCCGTCCAGTAGTCGAAAAGAAGCGGAAACTGGTAGGGGAAGACACTGCCGTCGACGGCGTCGCCACGGCCGCCGGCGACCGACACGATCGGCAGCTGATCGATGCGCGCCTTGTCGGAAATCGCCGCATCGAAGCCGCTGGACGTGGTGAAGAGGGCCGCGACCGGCGCACCGGCATAGCCGTTCTTGTAGCGCTCATAGCATTCGAAGGCCCGCTCCAACGTGTAGGCCGTTTCGCATTCCTGCACGAAAATCTTGACGCCGTTGACGCCGCCCTTCTCGTTTATGTAGTTGAAATAATCACGATATCCGGCCCATTGCGGAATGCCCGATGGGGCATAGGGACCGGTACGATAGGAAAACAGCGGAAAGAGCTGCTGTCCTGTCCCTTCCTCCGCGAAGGAGGGCGTAACTGCCGCAGACGCTGCGATGGCGATCGCCCCGGCGAGCGCGAGTGTTTTCTTGAAAAATGACATTGGAAACCTCGTTGGTGCAATGAAAGAAAGCGGTGCCTGACTGCTTCAGAGGAGGAACCCGGCGCCGGAGGTTCGCCCTTGTTTGAATTGTCTATGTCGCCGAGCGCTTCCATTTGCCGATCCCGGCCGCCGCCCGACGTATCAGCGCGGCGAGCCCGTCCGGCTCCTTGATCAGAATCAGGATGATGATCACGCCGAAGATGACACGCTGCAGATTGGTCAGAGCGCCCTGGTCGCCCAGGAACGAGAGGTTGGCGGCGAGCACGATGCGGTCGAGCAGGATCGGCGTCAGCACGATGAAGGCCGCGCCGAGGAAATTGCCGAAGATCGTTGCGGTGCCGCCGATCAGGACGATGAAGAGCACCTGGAACGACTTGTCGAGATTGAAGGTATGGGCATCCGAGGTGCCCAAATAGGCGAAACCCCAGAGAACGCCGGTCACGCCGAGAAAGAACGAGCTGATCGCATAGGCCTGCAGCTTGCGGCGCGCGATGCGGATGCCGATCACCGAGGCGGCGGTATCCATGTCGCGGATCGCCATCCACTCGCGCCCGAGACGGCTCTTGACGATCAGGAAGGCAAGGCCGATCAGCGCCGTCGCAACCGAGATCGCCAGCAGGTATCGGCCGGCGGGAGACTGGAGATCATACCCAAGAAACGCCAGACGCGGTGCCGAGATCGTCAGCGACTGGCTGTCATTGGAGAACCAGGTGAAATTGCTGAAGACCCATTCGAAGAAGAACTGCGCTCCAAGCGTCGAGGCGCCGAGATAGAAGCCTTTGATCCGGAGCGCCGGAAGCCCGAAGACGATGCCGGCGGCAGCGGCGACGAGACCCGAGATCACAAGCACCACCGGAAGCGGCAGGAAGGGCGCGCGCAGGATGAGATTATAGGCGGTGAATGCCCCGATCGACATGAAGGCCGCCGATCCTAAAGACACCAGTCCGGCATAGCCCATCAGCAGGTTGAGGCTGACCCCGGCAAGGCCCATGACTAGCGTCGGGATGATGATCGAGCTCAACCAATAATCGCTGGCGCCAATAGGCACCGTGACGAATAGCACCAAGAGTGCGGCAATGACGGCCAAGATGCGCAGGTTGCTCCTCGGCGATGTGGCGCCGACCCCGGCGAGCACGTTGTTGGAAACGCTCATGGATCAGACCCTTTCGATGGCACGGTCGCCGAAAAGGCCGGCCGGGCGGACGAGGAGGAAGGCGACCGCCAGGATGTAGGCGAACCAGGTGGAAACACTGCCGCCGACCAATGGGCCGATATAGATGTCGGCCAGCGATTCCGCCGCGCCGACGATCAGACCGCCGACGATGGCGCCGGGAATAGAGGAGAAGCCGCCGATGATGAGCACCGGCAAAGCTTTCAGCGTGATCAGCGACAGCGAATACTGCACGCCTTGCCGCGCACCCCAGAGAAGGCCGGCGACCAGCGCCACGATGCCGGCAACACTCCAGACGATGCGCCAGATCTGCGGCAGGCGGATGCCGATCGACTGGGCGGCGAGCGTATCGTCGGCAACGGCGCGCAGCGAGATCCCCATGCGGGTCTTGCTGAAGACGATGGCGAGGACGACGACGAGCCCGATCACGATCAGCGAGGCGACGATATCGAATTGGCTGATCAATATGCCGCCGAAATCCGTGGCGATGTCATCGATCCCGATATCGAGCATATGCACGTCCGTGCCGAGGAAAAACTGCGTCGCGCCCTCGATGACGAAGCTCAGGCCAAGCGTCGCCATGAAAAGCGTCAGCGGATCGCGGTTGCGCAGGGGCCTGAGAACGAGCGCCTCAATCACCACCGCCGTCGCGATCATCACGCCGGAGGTGATGGCAAAGGCGGCCCAGAAGGAAATGCCCCGTTCGACTAGCGTGACGAATGTCAGCGCCGAAAGGAACACCATAGCGCCCTGCGCGAAGTTGAAAACGCCGGAGGCCTTGTAGATCAGCACGAAGCCGATGGCGACCAGGCCATACATCAGGCCGGCGAAGAGACCGGTGATCAGGGTTTCGAGAAAATATCCCATCGTCGCCCCCTAATGAACCGTGCCGAGATAGGCGGAGATGACGTCGGGATTGGTGCGGATCTCATCCGGTCCGCCGTCGGCGACCTTGCGGCCATAATCCAGCACGACCACATGGCTCGCCAGGCCAAGCACGATGCCGACATCATGCTCGATCAGGACGATGGTGGTGCCGAAGGCGCGATTGACCTCGGCGATTACCCGGCTCATATCCCGCTTCTCGTCCTGGTTCATGCCCGCCATGGGCTCGTCGAGAAGCAGGAGCTTGGGCGATGCGGCAAGCGCCCGTCCGAGATCGACCCGTTTCTGAACGCCGTATGGCAAGGTCGAAACGACCGTGTCGGCATAGGACTCGAGGCCGAGAAAGGAGATGATCCTGCTCGACCGGGCCTCGAAATCGCGCCGCTCGGCAGCGTCGCGGCCGAAGCGGAAGATGTTTTCGAGGAAGCTTGCCGTGCCATGGCGGGAAATGCCCGCAAGCACGTTTTCGCTCACCGTCAGGCGGCGAAACAGCGCGTTGTGCTGAAAGGTGCGGCCGATGCCGAGATGAGCCGCCTTGAAGGGGTGGATGGCCTCGAACCGCTCGCCATCGAAGACGACGTCGCCGGAATCGGCCCGGTAAACGCCATTGATGACGTTGAGCAGGGAACTTTTACCCGCGCCGTTGGGACCAATCAGCGCACAGATCTCTCCTTTTGCAACGCTGAAGCTCAATGCGTTGAGCGCGCGCACGCCCTTGAAGGACAGGGATACGTCATGGAGTTCGAGCAGGCCGGTCATCACGCACCGACCGATTTCAGCGGCAGTGAAGTATCCACCGCCTCGCGCCGCTTCACGGCTTCGATGTCACGGAAGCCGTTCGCAGGGTGGCTGACGGGCAGGTAAGGTCCGTCGCCGAAGAGTTTTTCACGCAAGGTTCCGGGCTTGTAGGCGGTCGGATAGGCACCGCGCTTTTGCAGCTCGGGCACGATATGGCCGACAATATCCTCGAAGCTGTCGGGCGTCACCGCATAGGCGATGTTGAAGCCGTCGACGTCGGTATCTTCGACCCATTCCTGCAGGATATCGGCGATGCGTTCGGATGAGCCGACGAAGACAGGTCCCATGCCGCCGATGCCGCCAAACTGCGCGAGCTCATCGATGGTCCAGGACTTGTCGCCGCCGGCAATGTGCTCGACGAAGGAATGGATCGCATTGGTTTCGATCCGCTCCACCACGTCGGTCGGCGCATATTGCCCGAAGTCGATGCCGCTCCAGCCGGACATGAAAGTCAGCGAGCCGTCATAGGAGACGTAGCTCTTGTAGTCCTCGAACTTCTTCTGCGCCTTCTCTTCCGTCTCGTCGGTGATGATGGTGACCAGCGTATAGATGAACACCTTCTTCGGATCACGGCCGGCCGCGGCAATGCGCTGGCGAATATCGGCGACATAGTGCTTGAGGACGGATTTGGTCGGCGCAGCGACGAAGATGCACTCGGCATGCCCCGCCGCAAATGTCTTGCCTGGCCCTGAAGCACCAGCCTGATAGAGCACCGGCGTGCGTTGCGGCGAGGGCTCCGAGAGATGATAACCGGGCACCTCGAAATATTTGCCCTTGTGGCCGATCTCGTGAACCTTGGACGGATCGGTGAAGATGCGGCGGTCGCGGTCGCGCTGTACGGCGCCCTCTTCCCAGCTCCCCTCGAAGAGCTTGTAGAGCACCTCGACATATTCGGCCGCAACCTCATAGCGATTATCGTGCCGGCGAAGGCCACCCTGGCCGATATTCTTTGCACCGCTCTCCAGATAGGAAGTGACGATGTTCCATCCCACACGCCCCTTCGTATGATGGTCCGCCGTCGAAAGGCGGCGCGCGAAAGTGTAGGGATGCTCGAAGGACGTCGAAGCCGTGATGCCGATGCCGAGATGTTCGGTCGCAAGCGCGATGGGCGCTGCAAGCTGCAACGGATCGTTGACGGGGATCTGCGCCGCCTGCTCGATGGCGTGATAGTTCGACCCCTTGTAGACGTCGTAATAGCCGATGACGTCGGCAATGAAGACGCCATCGAAGATGCCGCGTTCCAGCGTGCGGGCAAGATCCTGCCAGTAGTCCAGATCCTTGTATTTCCATGACTTATCGCGAGGATGTGCCCACAGGCCCGGTGATTGATGACCCACGCAGTTCATATCGAATGCGTTAAAACGAATTTGGCGGCTCATGACATTCCCCTGCTGAGTACCTGGACGGGCAGATGGGGGAAATTAGGCGTAGCGGCCAAGTCAATACAGAAAATCTATGGTTTTAATGTATATAAAGAGGGATTATTTTGCCTCGCGGCTTAGCAAGTAAGGGATTGATAAAATTTGGCGCCTGTCAGGTCACAGGCTCCGGCTGCTCTATTCAACGACGGCTCTACCAAGGATTTCAATCGTGGCGCCTGATCGTGAGCACGATGCGTCAAAAGCTGCCAAGCTCATAAGGGGTGAACCGGATCGGCGGGCGGCGCGATGCTGGCTGGATGATCTTACCGGGGGTGCACGACAAGGCGCGCAGCAAGATCAAACCAGCCAGCGACGTGGGTAAAACCAAGTCAATGCGGCAAGATAGTGACGCTTACGTAAGGCCCACTCTTTTCGCAGATAGAGGATGACATACCCCGGCTTTTCGCTCGGAGTCTTGAAACCAGCCATGCCTGCCCCCGTTTTGGCTTGGATAGCACCAAAACACATATATTCTACAAATTTAGTAGAAAATTGAAATTCCCTTCTCAGCTCCGCAACTTAAATCGCAGCGATGCCCTTTGCCAATTGCGATCCTTCTCGGGAAAATATCCTCGTTGGCATCCTCATAAGAGTGCTGCCAAGCGACGTTGAAGTGAAATCAGGAAGGAAACGCGAATGGCATTTCGCCCATTGCATGATCGTGTCGTCATAAGGCGCCTCGAAAGCGAGGAGAAGACGCGGGGTGGCATCATCATCCCGGACACCGCCAAGGAAAAGCCCCAAGAGGGCGCCGTGGTCGCCGTTGGCCCGGGAGTGCGCGATGAGAGCGGCAAGCTGGTGCCTCTCGACGTCAAGGCCGGCGACCGCGTGCTTTTCGGCAAGTGGTCCGGCACCGAGATCAAGATCGACGGCGAAGACCTGCTGATCGTCAAAGAAGCCGACATCCTCGGTATTGTGGCCTAACACGACCTTTTAGGAAGGAAACCATCCATGGCTGCCAAGGAAGTCAAATTCTCCGCCGATGCCCGCCAGCGCCTGCTGCGCGGCGTCGATATTCTCGCCGATGCCGTCAAGGTGACGCTAGGGCCGAAGGGCCGCAATGTCGTCATCGAAAAGTCCTTCGGCGCACCCCGCATCACCAAGGACGGCGTTTCCGTCGCCAAGGAGATCGAGCTTGAGGACAAGTTCGAAAATCTCGGCGCGCAGCTTTTGCGTGAAGTCGCCTCCAAGACCAACGATCTCGCCGGCGACGGCACCACGACGGCGACCGTGCTCGCGCAGGCCATCGTTCGCGAAGGCGCAAAGGCGGTTGCCGCCGGCCTGAACCCGCAGGACCTGAAGCGCGGCATCGATCTTGCCACGACCGAAGCCATCCGCAGCATCAAGGAACGCTCCCGCAAGGTCGCCTCCTCCGAAGAGGTCGCCCAGGTGGGCACGATCTCGGCCAATGGCGAGAGCGAAATCGGCAAGCTCATCGCCGACGCCGTCCAGAGGGTCGGCAATGAAGGCGTCATCACCGTCGAAGAGGCAAAGACCGCCGAAACGGAGCTCGATGTCGTCGAGGGGCTGCAGTTCGACCGCGGCTATCTCTCCCCCTATTTCGTCACCAATGCCGAAAAGCTGATCGTGGAATTCGAGGATGCCTACATCCTGCTCCACGAGAAGAAGCTGGCGACCCTCCAGCCGCTGCTGCCCTTGCTGGAAGCCGTGGTTCAGACCGGCCGACCACTGCTGATCATCGCCGAGGATGTCGAAGGCGAGGCGCTGGCGACGCTGGTCGTCAACAAGCTGCGCGGTGGCCTGAAAATCGCCGCCGTCAAGGCGCCGGGGTTTGGCGACCGCCGCAAGGCGCTGCTTGAGGATATCGCAATCGTCACCGGTGGCGAGGTCGTCTCGGAAGACATCGGCATCAAGCTTGAGAACGTCACGCTCGATCAGCTTGGCCGCGCCAAGAAGATCCGCATCGACAAGGAGACCACGACGGTTGTCGATGGAGCCGGCGACAAGGCCGAAATTGCCGCCCGCGTGCAGCAGATCACGACGCAGATCGAGGACACCAGTTCTGACTACGATCGCGAGAAGCTGCAGGAGCGCGTCGCAAAACTGGCCGGCGGCGTTGCCGTCATCCGCGTCGGCGGCTCGACGGAAATCGAGGTCAAGGAAAAGAAGGATCGTGTCGATGATGCGTTGAACGCGACACGCGCCGCGATCGAGGAAGGCATCGTGCCGGGCGGCGGCGTTGCGCTCCTTCGGGCAAAGACCGCAGTCAACGCCCTGAAGAACGACAATCCCGATATCCAGGCCGGGATCCACATCCTCCAGAAGGCACTTGAAGCCCCGATCCGGCAGATCGCCGAAAATGCCGGTGTCGAAGGTTCGATCGTCGTCGGCAAGGTGCTCGAGAGCGACTCGCCGACCTTCGGCTTCAATGCGCAGACGGAGAAGTATGTCGATCTCCTTCAGGAAGGCATTGTCGACCCCACAAAGGTGGTTCGCACCGCACTCCAGGATGCCGCCTCCGTCGCCGGTCTTCTGGTGACGACCGAAGCGCTGATCGCCGAAGTGCCGAGAGAGAAGACGCCGGCTCCGGCGGCGCCCGGCGGTGGTTTCGACTACTAAGTCACCTATGCGAAGCGTCACCGGCGGGACCAACATCGGTGACGCATCCAACGCGCGGCAACAGCATGCCGCGCGCTCTGATTCGAGCCGGCGTTTCCAAGCCGCCCGATCGCGCGCACCCGGCCCGAACCCTCAGGCCAAAAGGCTCCAGGCGCGACGCCCGCATTTTTCAAGTTTCCGCTAAATATTAGATATATATGTCAAATCTAGGCGTAAAATAGGTCGGTCCATATGTCGCCTTTGAAGCGCCACGGGCGCATTATGAACATAGTCAACGCGATCGGCGTTTCCCTCCTCCCGGTCTCGCTGCGTTGGCTGTTCCCTCTGGAGGTTTGACCTTCAAA
Organism: Rhizobium sp.; assembly: GCA_036383055.1. Taxonomy (GTDB): domain Bacteria; phylum Pseudomonadota; class Alphaproteobacteria; order Rhizobiales; family Rhizobiaceae; genus Rhizobium. The sequence continues at coordinate 15,306 of DASVPC010000191.1, forward strand.
CTTAAAGGGCTCCGGTCTATACCGAGAGCCCTTCTTTCTTTTCTGTCGTGCCATCTCCGATGGCTCCTATCTAGCCGGTTCCTCGCCTAGACCTCATTCTCGAGCGCGAGCACGGCAAAGGTGGCAAGCCAGTGCTCACCCATGTAATCGGAAGCGATATGCGGAAGGCCCGTGGCCAAGTGATGGTCGGCCGCTTCCAGCATGATGGCACGGCGGGGATCGTCGGCGGACAAAGCGGCGGCCAAAGAACGCCAGCACCAGGCCCGGCTGAGGTTCAGCCCGTCGAGATGGGCGATCTTACCATCCGTGCGATCTGTGACCGTCGCCGGCCGGAACAGGGTCGACGGCTCATGCTCGGCAATGCGTGGCAGAAAACGGTCGAACCACGGCCGGAAGTCTTCCCCGGGCAGCAGGCGGCGCATGCATTCCGCCTCGACCAGAGCGGAGGACTGGAATTCGTCGCCACTCGGCTCTCCCCAGGCAGGGCAATCGGCATCCGCACCATACCAGCGCCCGGCCGTCTCAAGGAGGAGGCCCGTCAACGCGGCATCCTGTGTGACAGCGGCATAATCCGCCGCCATCCTCAGCCCGAAAGCGGTGTTGAAATGGGTGCCGACCCGTATGGGATAGGTCGAAAGCGGCAGGAAATCGCGGAAACGCTGGGCGATGACTTGCGCCAGCGGCGCAAGCGCCCGCGACCAGCGCGGATCATCCTGCAACGCCAACTCCGTCGCGAGCTTCAGCAGCCATGCCCAGCCATAGGGGCGCTTGAAACCACGCGCCGTCGGTGCTGCGAAATAGGCACATTCGGCGGCGACCTTCTCCGCAACGAATTGTTCATCGAACAGCGAACGAACGCGGGCAGCAAACGGAAGCTCGGGAAACCGGCGCAGCAAGCGCGCCAGCAGCCAATAGCTGTGCACACAGGAGTGCCAGTCATAGCTGCCGTAGAAGATCGGATGGAGATCACGCGGCGTACGGGCGTCGTTCGGTCCGGAGAGCGCGTGATCGAGGTTGTTGGGATATTCACGCTGGACATGACCAAGCGCGATGCCGGCGAACTGCTCGGCCAGTTCGGGTGTCAGGATAGAGAGCGTCACGGTTGGTCCTTTGCAAACGATAAAGACGATGGAAGGTCCGCATTTCCCAGGCCATCGGCCCCTCCCGTGTCATCGACCTGAAATTTTTTACAGATCGTCTCATATCAGCAAATTTCTTCGCCTGAAGCCACCAGAAAGTCTATAACTTTTATAGACTACAACGGTCTCCGATGGCTATAAGTTGGGCTCACATCCGTCGCGCATCCAACCTCTGCCGGCGGCGGATCGAACCGACGAATTGGGGTGAAGCAGCAATGACAACCTTGAATGAATATCTCGGACAGAAGCGCGAAGCACTGCTCGATCGCAGGGCGCGGGTCAAATCGGGAGAGCTCAGCGCGGTCACATTGAAAGCCAGTGCGAGCGCCGAGGGCCGGAGCGGTGTTAGACGCATCCGGATCCGAGATTTTCAGGTCATTTCCGACAGCCCGCCCGATTTCGCCGGCTACAATCTCGGGCCGTCATCCCCGGAACTGCTTCTTGGCGCACTTTCGAGCTGCCTGACCCATACCTATCTGATCCATGCCTCCGACCAGGGCGTGCCGCTGGAATCATTGCATGCGGAAGTCTCCGCCACCATCGATCCGCGCGCGGGTGCCGAGGGACACGAAAGCATTCCCGTCTATCCGCAGGACATCAGCTACCTAGTCACACTGGTATCTCCCGCAAGTCGCGAGGACATCGCCAAACTGTATGCGACGGTGGAGAAGCTCTGCCCGATCCTCAATCTCCTGAAGCGCGGCAACGAGGTGCGCGGGCAACTGGATCACCAGCAACCCGGCTATCGAACGACAAACGCCGCCTGACATTGGCACAACGCCAGACTTGGCGAGGTTTTCTTGACTTCGTGTCGTTTCGGGAAAACCATCGGAGGTCGGTTGGCGGCGAGCTTTTGCAAACACCGCACTATCCGTAGGTCAAGGTAAAGGGGGATTATCGATGACGCGATTTGTGACACGGTTTGCCATAGCGGCCGGAATGGCTTTTTTTTCGGCCGTGGCGGTTGCCCAGGCAGATGAACCGGGGCTCTGGAAGGTCTATAACGACGCCTTCAAGCGCGCGAAATACGTGGATCTGACCCATACGATCACCCCGAAAATCCCCGTCTGGGCGGGTTTCGGCAATTCGACGTTTGCGCCATCAAAGGCTGGCGCCGATCTCGAGGGCCTCGCCAAGAAGGGTGATATCTACACCTACGACAAGCATGGCTTCGAAGCGACGAGCTACCTGCTGATGACGGATCAGCTCGGCACGCAGCTCGATCCACCGGCCCATTGGGCGCCGGAATATGCCGCAATCGATGAACTGCCCGCTACCTTCGCGGTGCGGCCGCTGGTCGTCATCTCTATCGAGGACAAGGTCAAGACCGATCCCGGCTACCATCTGCAGGTCTCCGACATCAAGGATTTCGAGGCGAAGTACGGAACGATCCCCGAAGGATCGGTTGTCTTCGTACGCTCCGGCTGGTCAAAGAAGTGGCCGGATCCCGCGCTTTCGACCACCTCGCCCTTTCCCGGCGTCAGTCTGGACGCACTGAAGTTCCTTCATCTGGAGCGCAAGATCCTGTTTCACGGCCACGAGCCGCTCGACACCGACACCACGCCCAATCTCGAGGGCGAACATTGGCTGATGCACAATGGTTATGCCCAGGCCGAAGGGGTTGCCAACCTCGACCAGGTCCCGGAAACCGGCGCGTTGGTGGCAATCGGCTATCCGAAGTTCGGCGGCGGGCTGGGCAGCTATGCCCGCTATATAGCCATATGCCCTCCGGATTGGCCGCATGGCGTGACCATCGGCTCCGTGCCGGAGGCGCCGCTCGCAAAATTCGACAAGCCGCTTCACTACGATGAAGCAGCCGGCATGCGCGTTCGATAGGACGCGCGATCAAACCCAACTTGTAGAAATGCAGGCCCACCACATGAGCAGCAATTCCGAATTTCTCTGGTATATCCCGAACGACGTAAAAGCCGGCCACCGGGGCGATGCCGCCGTTGAAAACCACAATAGCCTGGAGACGTTGACCACCCATGCAAGAGCGCTGGAGGAACACGGCTGGAAAGGCGCGCTCATCGGCACCGGCTGGGGCCGGCCCGACACTTTCACCGTGGCGGCTGCGCTGGCCGCGCGTACCACGACCTTCGAACCGCTCATCGCGATCCGCCCGGGCTATTGGCGGCCGGCGAACTTCGCCTCCGCCGCCGCCACGCTGGATCAGCTGACCGGCGGGCGGGTACGCGTCAACGTCGTATCGGGTCTGGATAACCTGGCCGCATATGGCGACAGCGAAGGCGATCAGGCACACCGCTATGCCCGTACCAGGGAGTTCATGCGGCTGGTTCGCCGGCTATGGACCGAAGAAAACGTCACCGCCACAGGCGAGCATTTCGAGGTCACCGAATCCACCGTGGTGCCACGCATCGAGGCTCGCGGAAACCGCCGGCATCCCAAGCTCTACTTCGGTGGTGCCTCAGAGGCGGCCGAGCGGGTCTCCGCCACCGAGGCCGATGTCCAGCTCTTCTGGGGTGAACCGCTCGACGGCGTCCGCGAGCGCATCGCGCGGCTCAAGGCACTGAGCAAGGTGCTGGATCGCGACCTCCCGCCGCTAGAATTCGGGTTGCGGATCACCACGCTGGTCCGTGACACCACGGATGAGGCTTGGGCCGACGCCGAAGCGAAGGTCGCCGAGATGGCCAAGAGCAAGGGCGCCGGCTGGAACGACCATCGGCAGTCCATAGCGGTTGGCCAGCGGCGTTTGCTTGATCTGCACGAGCGCGGCGACGTCCTCGACGACAACCTCTATACCGCACCGGGCAAATTCGGCGGCGGCGGCGCCGGCACCACATGGCTGGTGGGTTCAGCCGACGATGTCGCCCGTTCGCTGCGCAAATATCAGGATCTGGGCATCACGCATTTCGTGCTTTCCGACACGCCGTACCTATCCGAGATCAAACGGCAAGGCGATCAACTGCTTCCGCTGTTGCGCGGCTGAGACCGGAGCAGATCAAGCCTGCGCCGCTGCCGCTCTAATCTGCGTCGGCGTCCGTCCATACATGCGCTTGCAGCACCGCGAAAAATGCGAGGCACTTTCGAAGCCGACGTCTAGCGCGACCTCGATCACCGAGCTTTTGGTTTGCGTCAAAAGCGTTCTGGCACGCTCGAGCCTGACGAGATTATAGGCCTTGGCGGGGGAGATGCCTGCCTTTTCCAGAAAAATCCGTTCAAGCTGCCGGCGGGACAGCCCAACCAATGCAGCGAGCTTCTCGATCGAGAGTTCCCCATCGAGATGCTGCTCCATGGTGATCAACGCCGCCTTGACGCGGGTATCTTCGAAATCCTCATAGAGAGGGCGCCGGGGCTGGATATCCGTCGGAGAGCGCGCCTTCTCGATTTGCAGCACCTCCAGCGCATTTCGCTCCGCGTCCCTGCTGATGTAGCGCCGGACGAGTGATGCTGCCATATCGGCGGCACTGCTCCCGCCGGCGCATGAGCCGCGCGTCCGGTCGAGATTGAAGATGCGATCCGAGCGGACATCGTGATCGGGAAAGCGCTCGCGAAAAGCCTGATAATGCAGCCAGCTGACACATGTCTGGTGCCGTTTCATCAGGCCTGCTTCCGCAAGGATGAAGGAGCCGGTGCAAAGCCCGATGAGCGGTACGCCCTTGGTATCGGCCAGCCGCAGGAATTCGACGGTTTCGCGGTCAACGGGGTTTTCGAGGTTCAGCAGTCCCCCGACAACGACGATGTAGTGGAACTGGCTGGGATCGATGAAGTCGGAGGTCGGCGCCACCTGAATACCACAGCTTGCGGTGATGAGATGCCGGGTACTGCCGAGAACGTGCCAATCGGCAAGGACACGGCCGGATCGATCCAGATCGTCGCTTGCCAGCCTCAATGTATCGACAAACAGGGCGAAGGCGGAAAGGGTGAAGGATCTCGCGAGCACGAATCCGATCTTCAGCCGCTTCTTATGTGCGGCATTGCCGGAAGGCTGCGCGTGATCTCTCGTCTTCATTTCAGAACCTCGTGTTTCATGCCTGCGAAAGCGCAATTGCTGTCAGGCATGCGACCTTAGCCGTCTCGACAGAAGATGCTCCGTCCTTCTCCCTCTGTCATTTACCGAATTTGGAAGCCGTGGGCGAGTGGGTCGCGGTCGTCGACGAAGATTGTATTGTGGCCGATGACCCTGGCCCAGCCGCCTATGCTCGGCAAGATGCCTGGCATATTGCCCACGGTGGCGGCACCTTCGATGCGCCCTTCGAATACCGTTCCGATCAGGCTCTCATTGCGAAATGAATCGCCAATCCCAAGCCGGCCGCGACCGTAAAGCTGTGCCATGCGTGCCGAAGTCCCCGTGCCGCCGGGAGATCGGTCTATGGCCTTGTCTCCATAGAAGACGGCACCACGGCCGTCTGAGTTTTCGCTGCCGGCTGCGTCACACCAGATCGCGTGGTGCACGCCGCGGATACGCTCGTCATCGGGGTGAACCGGGTCGCAGACTGCAGAGAGCGCATCGCGAAGTCCCTGGCTGAGCAGGACGATATCGCTAGCACTCATGCCGTCCAGCCCGCTCCAGTTTTCCTGTGGCTCGACAACCGCGTAATAGTTGCCGCCATAGGCGATATCAACGGATAGGGAGCCTAGGCCAGGAACATCGACGACGACATCCTTGCTGTGCAGATAGCTTGCAACATTGAAGAGCCGGACTGCCTCCACGAAACCATCCTTCAGCTGATAGTCGACGTCGACCTTCCCGGCGGGCGTCTCGATCGACAGCCTGCCCGGAACCCTCGGTGTGATCAGGCCTTCCTCTATCGCCACGGTCGCAAGGCCTATCGTCCCCGCCCCGCACATCGGAAGGCAACCGCTGACCTCGATGAACAAGGCGGCAAAGTCGCAATCTTCGCGAACGGAAGGATAGATGATGGCGCCCGACATGATGTCGTGCCCTCGCGGCTCGAACATCAGCGCCTTGCGGACCCAATCATGGTCCCGGACGAAGATCTCGCGACGCTCCGCCATCGGCACATGCGGCAGCAACGGTCCGCCACCGGCGACAACACGAACCGGGTTCCCGCAGGTGTGTGAATCGATGCAAAAGAAACTGCGGCGCATGGGTAAACTCCGGAAATGCTAGAATGTGGTTACCGCGCGCTTCCGTTGAAGCGCGCCACGCGAAAGCCGATCGAGCAGAAGAGCGACCGCGACGATGCAGAGCCCGGCGCGAAGCCCGAGACCCATCTCCATGCGCGTCAGGCCTCTCGTGACCTCCGCGCCAAGGCCACCCGCTCCGACGAGGCCGGCCAGGACGACCATGGCGAGGGAAAGCAGGATGCATTGGTTGAGACCAACCACGAGCGTCGGCTTGGCTGACGGGATCTCGATCTTGAGGAGGATCGAGGTCGGTGACGCGCCGATTGCTTGGCCAAGTTCTTTCAGATCGTTCGGCACCTGACGGAAGGCGAGCGTTGTCAGCCGCAGCATGGGCGGAACACCGTAGACGATCGTTGCGATGATCGCAGGCACACGTCCGAGACTGAAGATCATGACGGCCGGAATCAGATAGACCCAAGGCGGCACGGTCTGCATGATATCGAGAATGGGCCGGATGATTGCCTCGATGCCCCTGTTTCGCGATGCCAGGATCCCGAGCGGGAAGGCAATCACGACGGAGATGAGGACGGCAACGGTAACGAGCGAGATCGTCTGTATGGACGGCACCCAGAGATCGGCTGCCAGACAAAAGCCGAGGGCGAATGCTGCAAGAAGCGCAACCCGCCAACCGGCAACCGAGAAGGCGAGGATGACGACCAAGACGATCACCGCGTAAGGCGGCAGCAACAGCAGCCCGGCTTCGATGGCATTCAACACGGCTTCGATCACGGCACTGATCGTCGCGAATAACGGGTGGAAGTTGGTATTGAGCCAATCGACCGCTGGCGCAAGCAACACCCCTGGCGAATAATCCATAATTGAAGGATTCATGTCCGTCCTCCATAGCTGACGCGCGCAGCGCCCTGTGCCAGTCGATCGAGAACCATCGTCAGGACAACGATTGCAATCGCGGCGTTGATGGATTTGGCAATATCGAGGGTTCTTATCGCGGCGTAGATGGTTTCACCAAGCCCACCGGAGCCGACGATCCCCGCTATCACCACCATCCCGAACGCCATCATCAGGCTCTGGTTTATACCCGCCATGATGCTCGGCATCGCAAACGGCAGCCGTATCTTGACGAAGGTTTGCAGGCCGGTCATGCCACTGGCCTGCCCCAGTTCCACGAACTCCCTCGGCGTCATCCGAATACCGAGAGACGTCAGCCGGAATGCTGGCGGCATCGCGACAATGACGGTGGCGACCAGCGCCGTTGCAGGCCCGTATCCGAGAAGGGCAATTGCCGGCAGGAGATAGATGTAGGGAGGCATGGTCTGGATAAGATCGAGCACCGGCTCGAGTATCCGATCGAGCGCCGGCACAAACCCGGCGAGAACACCGGCGGGAATTGCAACAAGCAACGCCAGGAATGTGGCGGTAATGACGAGGGCCAGCGTGCTCATTGTCTCGGGCCAGAGGCCGATCGCCGCGCAGAACACCAGGGCCACGGCGGTAAATAGGCCGAACCATACATTGACCAACCGCCAGCCCAGGGCGGCGATGACGATTGCAACGACGTAGAAAGGCGCAAATTGCAGCGCCCAAAGGACACCGTCGTACAATCCCTCCAGGAGGGCTCGAAAGAAGTCGAAAACAAACCCGCCATTGTCGCTGACCCATTCGAGTGCGGCGTCCGTCGTCGTGTCGAAGGCATCTGCAAAACTTGAACTGTCCATCTCGGAACGCTCCAACTAGAGATACGGATTATGCCGTGCCAAGTTCGTCAGGTTGCGCGCCTTTGACGCCTCGCAGGAGACTTCGGGTGGTGACGACGCCGATGACAGAGCCGCTATCGATCACCGCGATACCATCGCGATCCGATTGCATGGTGAGGCCGATCAACTCGTCGATGTCCGCTTCCGGCGTCGTGGTCGTCAGCGTGGCGATATCGGAATTCAGATACACCCGCTGATACTCGGCGACCGAACTCATGACCGAGTGGGCTTTTACAAGATGGAGACGGGAGATTCCGGCGACGAACTCCGCCACATAGTCATCCGCCGGATTGAGCACGATCTCCTCGGCCGTGCCGACCTGAATGATGACGCCATCCTTCATGATCGCGATCCGGTCTCCGATGCGGATCGCTTCGTCGAGATCGTGGGTGATGAAGACCGCCGACTTTCCCAGCTCCTTCGTCAGCTGCCGAAACTCGTCCTGAAGCTGGCGTCGGATCAAGGGGTCGAGCGCGCTGAACGGCTCGTCCATCAGAATGATTTCCGGATTTGCCGCAATTGCGCGAGCCAGGCCCACCCGCTGCTGCATGCCGCCCGACAGCTCTGCCGGGTAACGGGACAGCCAGTCGGCGAGGCCGACTTTCTCAAGCGCCTCGGTCGCTATCTTGTTTCGCTCGGATTTGCCGATCCCCTGAACTTCCAGCCCAAAGGCGGCGTTCTCGAGAACCGTTCGGTACGGCAGAAGGGCTACGCTTTGAAACACCATTCCGATGTGACGGGCTCTCGTCTGGCGGAGGTCCGCGGCGCTTAGCGTCGCAAGGTCTTGCCCCTTTACCAGCACCTTGCCAAGGCTCGGCGCGATCAGCCTGTTGAGAAGCCGGATGAGCGTGGATTTTCCGCTGCCGGACAATCCCATGATGCAGAAGATCTCGCCGCGCCGGACCTGAAGGCTGGCATTGGAAACGCCGACCACGCAGTTGTAGTCCTGAAGGACCTGCTTTTTGGTCAGCCCTTTTTCCACCACGGCTTTTACGGCCGCGCCGGCCTTGTCGCCGAAGATCTTCCAGATCGACTGGCAGTCGATCAAAATGTCGCTGTTGCCGATATCCGATTTGTTCATCTCGATCCCCTGGAACCAGTTCAAAGCTGGCTTCTCTTGTCGACTGATGTTGGGATTGACCGCCCGGAGAAAGGCCGGGCGATCAATCCGTCGGTTAATTCTTCTTGATGTTCTCCCAACGCTTCAGGAGATCCGCATGGCTGACCGTCCAGTCCTTGACGGCCTGGTCCATGGTCTTGCCGTCCTTGACTTCACCATTGATGGAGGTGATGTCCGCGATCGGGACATAGACGCTGGCCATGACTTCGCGCGCATGCGGATAGTCGGCCGAGAAGCCCTTATGGCCGATCCAATAGTAGCTCTGCGGCGGCGGGAAGACGCCCTTCGGGTCCTTGAGGTACTTCACCTCGTACTTCTGGACCATCCATGACGGCTCCCAGATCGTGACAGCGATCCATTCCTTGCGGTCATAAGCCGACTTCAGCGCCGCTGACATGGCGGCTGTGCTACCCTCGACAAGCTGGAGCTTGAGAGAGTAGTCCTTGACTGCATTCGAGGCGTCGCGCATCAGGCCGGAACCCGGCTCGATGCCGATGATCTTGCCGCCGAACTTGTCGGCATTTTCGTTGAGTTGTTCAAGCGAGTCGATGGGCACGTATTTTGGAACGGCGATGCCCTGATAGAGACCGTGCGAAACCGGTGAAATCTTCTCGAGGCGGTTCTTGTTCTTGTCCCAGTAGTCCTGGGCCACATAGTCGGTCTGCGAGGCCAGGACCTGGATGTCGCCCTTGCTCAGTGCAGCATAGGCAATGCCCCATTCGGAGAATTCCGTCACCTTGACGGTGTAACCGGCATCCTCGAGCACCTTCTTGGTGATCCCGGTGATCGGCGTCAGGTCTTCCCACGACAGCGTTCCCATCGTGATCGTCTTTTCTTCAGCGTGTGCCGGCAGCATGGTCATTCCGACCATCGCAGCGGCGCATAATGCTTTCCACAATGTCTTCACGGTTTTTCTCCTGTTTTTTGTTCCCATTTTTACCGAGGACCCGGCGTGCCCGGTCTTCGCCATTGCGCGGCTGAAGGGTCATCCTTCGCGGCCAGCACGCAATTCCTGCAATCGGATCACCGAGTTGATGCCGAGCCATGCGAACGGCTCCGGCGGCAGCCTGGCTGGCTGCGGGTGATCCATGTATTGTTCGAGATGCCGGGACGTAGTCCTGGTCGCCAGTTCGGCCGCCATCATGCCGGCCAGGGTGCTCTTCACGGTTCCGAGCCCGTTTTCACAACAGGCGGAGTAAAGCCCTTCCTCGATCTCACCGAAGGCGGGTACGTGGTTCCGGCTAAGGCAGAGCCGCCCCGCCCAGCTATGTGTGAACGGTATGCCCTTCAGACCCGGAAACCGCGCATCGAGCGAGTTCCTGTGCTCTTCGGCCATCTTGGCCATACGCCGTTCGCTTACGCTGGTGCTCGTCTCGTAGGTGTACTTGGTCCGGATCGCGATACGCGACTGTCCGCCCGAGGTGATCTTGCGAACCGTCGCGCCCATCGCGTCTGCCGGAAGCAGCGCCCATCTGTCACGCCCCGAGGCCTTGCGGCCAAAGTCTTCCGCCTGAAACGGCGCGGTCATCGAGGCGTAGGCGAAGATGTGCATCAAGCGGCCGCGGAAATGGCCGAAATCCTCTACATGGCTGTTAACGCCCAATATCACCTTCGGCGCGGTGACCGTTCCGCGCGGAGACACAGCCGTCCAGGTTCCATTCTCGCGCGCCAGCGACGTGACGGGCGAGCGCTCGAAGATGTCCACCTTGCTCAACAGCCCGGCGGCAAACTGGCGGATATAGTCCGCCGGCTGGATCAGGACCGCGCCCGGCGTATAAAGCCCGCCGAGATAGTAATCCGATCCGGTGATCTCGCGCATCTCAACCGCGTCGAGGAAGGCATGCTCCTCGTCTGCACCCTTCAAGGACTGGCCGAAACTCAAGTTCAGCTTCATGCCCCGCGCCGTCGCCGCGGCATTGATCTTGCCAGAGGGGTCGAAAGTCTCACGCGACATTCCGTATTCGGCCGCCGCCTGCGTGGCGAACGCGATCGCGGAGCGGTTTTGGGCCATCTCCAATCGAGTGGCATCCGTGCCGCCACTCGAATATTCGCTGGAGGAGAGATTGTGCGGAACATCAATCATGAAGCCCGAATTTCGGCCCGCAGTGCCCTTGCCCGCTTCGCTCGCTTCCAGAATGACGATCCTGTCGTCCGGGCGAAGTTCAAGCAGGCGACGTGCTGCGGATAGACCCGCAAAACCCGCGCCGATGATCAGCCAATCCGCCGTCACGTTGCCTTCCAGGCTCCGAACCGGAAACGAACGCTGACTGATCGCCTCCCAGCCCGAGATGCCGTTTTCCACCGGCAGACGTTTGACGGACTTGGTGGTCATCTGACCGTCTCGTCCACGGACCGATCCGAGACGTCGATCCAGATCGTCTTCAGCTCGGTGTATTGGTCATGCGCGTGGATCGACTTGTCGCGGCCGCCAAAGCCCGACTCCTTGAAGCCGCCAAACGGTGTGGTCGCGTCGCCCTCACCAAAGCAATTGACGGTCACCACGCCCGCGCGGATTTCGCGGGACAGCTTGATCGCGTTTCGAAGGCTGCCGGTATAAACCGATGCCGCCAGACCGTAGGGCGTGTCGTTGGCCAGTGCGATGGCTTCCGACAGGGTGGTGAAGGTGGTGACCGACAGGATCGGCCCGAAGATCTCCTCCTGAAACAGGCGACTGTCCCGATCGACACCATCGATCACCGTCGGCTCCACGAAGATCGACTTGTCCGTCTGGCCGCCAAACACCACGGAGAGCTTCTCCTTGACGGCGTGATCGAGATAGGACTTCACCTTCTCGAAATGCTCCGGGCTGACCAGCGAGCCGACACGGTTTTCCGGATCGAGCGGATTTCCCATCTTCCAGTCGCGCAGGTAGGCGCCAATGCGGCTGAGAAGCTCGTCCTTGATCGAGGTGTGAACGATGAGCCTCGAGGTCGCCGAGCAGTTCTCGCCCATATTCCAGAAGGCCCCGGCCACGACCTGTTCGGCGACGAGATCGATGTCTTCGCAATCGTCCATGACGACGGCGGGGTTCTTGCCGCCGCATTCCAGCACGACGCGCTTCAGATTGCTGTCGGCGGCATAGCGGAGGAACCGTCTTCCGGTCGCCGTCGAGCCAGTGAAGCTGACCATGTCTACATGCTTGTGCAGACCGATCGGTTCGCCGACATCCTTGCCGGTCCCGGTGACGATGTTGAGGACACCTGCCGGAACGCCGGCTTCATGGGCCAGTTCGGCGACGCGCAAAGTCGTGAGCGAAGTCTGCTCAGCCGGCTTCACGATCACGGAGCATCCCGCGGCAAGCGCAGGCCCGATCTTCCAGGCCAGCATCAGCAATGGGAAGTTCCACGGCAGGACGCAACCGACGACACCGATCGGTTCGCGCACGACAAGCGTCAAGGCGTTCGCGCCGACGGGTGCGGTGTTGTCGTAGATCTTGTCGATCAGTTCCGCATGCCAGCGGATCGTATGGATCGTATCTGGTACGTCGACGGTCTGGCATTCGCGGATCGGTTTTCCGCTATCAAGGCTCTCCAGGACCGCCAGCTCATGACTGCTTTCTTCCAAAAGCTTCGCGAATTTGAGGAGGACCGTCTTGCGTTCGCCCGGCGAGCGCAGGTGCCAGCGGCCGTCGTCAAAGGCTTCCTTGGCCTTGCTGACGGCATAGTCGACATCCTCGGCATCGCAGGCAGCGACGGAGGTCAGGACCTTGCCGGTCGCGGGGTTGATCGTCTTGTAGGTTCTTCCGGATGCAGCCGGTCGAAACGCGCCGTTGATAAAGGCGTTTCCGGGAAACTCGAGCGTCTGCGCTATTGCTGCATATTCACCGGCGGTCAGAACGTCATGCATTGTTGGCTCCCGATGTGATCTGCGCAACCGTGCGCTTGAGATTGGCGACGACGGTTTGAAAGGCGCGTTTCTCTTCGGAATTGAGGGGACGAAGCGGTGCCCGGACGGGACCAACCTTCAGTCCGCTCAACTCGCAGCCAAACTTGATCGACTGCACGAACTTGCCGCCATCAAGCGCGTTCATGAAGGGAAGCATCGCAGACATAATCCGGCGGCCCTTGTCGAAGTTCTTTTCGAGAACGCATGCCTCGTAGAGCGCAACGTGCTCTCGCGGCAGGAAGTTCGAGCCGGCGCAAACCCAGCTTTGGGCACCCCAGGCGAAGAATTCGAGCGCCTGATCATCCCAGCCGCAGGACAGACTGATATGCGGGAAGTCGCGTGCCAGCATATGGACGCGTGCCATGTCGCCGGAGGCTTCCTTGATGGCGACGACGTTCTTCGACTTGCCGACGCGGGAAAAGTATTCCTCGCCCATGGAGACGCCCATGCGGGCCGGATAGTTGTAGAGCATGATCGGCAGATTGGCCGCCCGGTCGATCGCAAGCGCATAGACCGCATTTTCCCGATCGGTCGGCATGGCATAGGGAGGCGAGGAGACGAGGATTGCGTCTGCGCCGATTTCCCTGGCTGCCTTGGCGTAGGCGACCGAATCCTCGGTGCGCGTCGCACCCGTGCCAATGATCAGCGGCATCCGGCTTCCAAGGACATCCTTCGCATGGGCTGCGAGATCGAAGCGCTCCTGGGCTGTCTGGGCGTAATACTCGCCGGTAGACCCGCCGACGATGATGCCATGAACCTTGGCCTCAACGAGGGACTCCAGGACATCGGCAAATGCTTGCCTGTCGATAGTGCCGTCGGCCGCATAGGGCGTCACCGCCGGCGGATAGATACCTTCAAATTTCACGATTGCTTCTCCAACGACGCGGACACGGCTCCAACGAGCGCATCCGCCTTCAATCCTTCAGGTGCGATGAACATCTCCATGTTCTCGCGGGAGAGTTCCCAATGCTCAAAGACGAGGTCGACCACAGCGTCCTCGTCATGGGCGGCGATCGCCGCAATGAAGCCGTCGTGATGCTCGACCGACAGCCTCAGGCGCGTGCTCATGTTTTCGTTGCGTGGCCGAAAAAACGTATGGCCGATGCGGGCGTGATCGATGAGAAGCCGTCCGAGACTGGGTTGCAGGTAAACATTGCCCGACATCTCGCCCATGATCTCGTGAAAGCGATTGTTCTCCAGAACCATGGCAAGCGGGTCGGTGGATTGGCTTGCCGCGCGAAAACGCTCCTGGGTCTCTTTAAGGTCGACAAGCTGTTTGGGCTTGAAATTCTGGACCGCCAGACGGCCGATCGCCGCGTAGATCATCGGAGCGACGAGAAAGAAGTTCCTGAGCGTCGAGTGGTTCATCGGGATCACCCGAGCGCCTCTGTTTTCGCGAATGTCGATATATCCCTCGCCAGCAAGACGACGAAAAATCTCCCGCACCGGCGTGCGCGAAAGCCCATAGCGCTCGCTTAGAGTCGCCTCGTCCAAGTCCTCGTCCGGATCAAGCTCCATGGTCAGGATCTGGCGCTTCAGGTCGTCGTACAGACTGCTTTTGCTGCTTTTCATCGCGAACCTCCGGACATTTTAGGGCCGCGCTGAGGCGAGCTTGGCGGCCGATGTCAGAAAGTTTGCATGGGTTTTGGCACGAGTCAACAGAATTGTATTTTCTTTGTACACATTTGCAATATTAAGAAAATACAATTTATCAATCGCGATACTGTGCTCACCTACAGCGACGGCTCGTCGCCGACGGTTGTGTCAGCTCGAATTGTGTGTGTTGCGGCGTTCGAAGCTGGCTCCGACGCAGTCCTAGTGATGAAGAGCCCTGTCCCACGCCGATGACGGAGGCCGCGTCTTTTGACAGCACGATTTGTGAGAGACCACACCCGACCGGGCGCGGTCAGGTCATGACCCCAGGGATCGACGAGGGACGTTTTGCGGATCATCGCCCGGAAGGCAGAAAGGATGAGATCCCAATTGGTCTTTCGAAAACCACTGGGGAGCAAGCCGAAGCCCTTTCCGCGCCGTATCGATCAGACCACTATTTTGCCGAAGGGATAGACACCGTCAGAATTCCTCCCAGCTTCCAGCCGACGCAGCGGCGTTACCCTGGAAGGCGGTCGCCAGCTTTGCGGTAAGCCGGCGCGCCGGTGACGCGACGGGCTTCGATATCGTGCTGGCAGCGGCAATGATGGCAGGTTTGCCGCGATTGGAGGTGATTTGCGCGCCGATTCTGAACTCCGACAACAGTTGAAACAACGCTTCAGCTTCGGATGCCAAGCTATGGGCAGCAGCTGTGGCCTGCTCGACCATCGCGGCGTTCTGCTGCGTACCCTGGTCCATCGTGTTAACCGACGTGTTGATTTCCTTGAGCCCCGTCGCCTGTTCCTTTGACGCCTCCACGATAGCTCCGACATTGCCGTCAACCTGTTGAACCTGGACGACAATCTCTTCCAGCGCTTTTCCGGTTTCGCCCACCAGGGAGACACCGTTTCGAACATGGTCATTGGACGTGTTGATCAGGTCCTTGATCTCTTTCGCGGCCTTTGCCGAGCGCTGGGCAAGCTCGCGCACTTCCTGCGCAACGACGGCAAAGCCTTTTCCCGCTTCACCAGCCCGCGCTGCCTCAACCCCCGCATTCAACGCAAGGAGATTGGTCTGGAAGGCGATCTCGTCAATGACGCCAATGATATTGCCAATTTCGGTCGCCGACGTTTCGATCTTGCCCATCGCCTCGACGGCGCTGCGCACGACGCGACCGGAGTGCTCGGCGCTTTCCTTTGTCTTGCGTACGAGATGACCAGCTTCCTGCGCACGGTTGCTCGACCCCGAAACGGTTATCGTGATCTCCTCCAGCGCCGCAGCTGTTTCCTCCACCGAGGCAGCCTGCTGTTCGGTTCTCCTCGCAAGATCGTCGGAAGCGGAGCGAATTTCCTGGGCACCCGATGCAATGGCGCTCGCATTCTCGGCGACCTTTTGCATCGCCAGTCGCAGTCTCTCCACCGCCTGATTGAAATCGACGCGCAACTGGTCGAGCGATGGAATGAACGGGTTCGTAATCTGGCGCGTAAGGTCACCGCTCGCCAATCCTTGAAGGCCGTCCGCCAGCTGATTCACAGCAGCATTGGTTTGTTCCGATAGAGTGTTGCGTTCCACAGCCTCGGCTTCGAGCCTCTTGCGTTCGCCAATAGCCCGCGTCGTCTCGGCATCCGCGTCTCGCTCGGCCTTGGCCGAGATTGCATCACGAAGCGCGGCAACAGCGCGAGCCAGCATGCCGATTTCATCGCCACGCTTTTCCAGCTTGCGGTCGCCCTCCATGTTGCCTTCCGCCATCGATCGCAACGAGTTCTGCAGTTTGGCTAGTGGTCCGGTAATGGAGCGCGCGGTAAATGCAGCGGCGACGAATGCCAGGAGAATAGCAATTCCAAGCGCGGTCAGAGCAAGCGACTGGAAACCGCCAGCGGCGTTTTGAACCTCGCTTCCGATCGATTTATTCAGGGCCTCCTGATAGTCGATGAACTTGTTGATCGCTTTCAGCCAGGCGACGAACTGAGGTCTGGCCTGCTCCAGAAGGATTTTGCGGGCCGCGTCTCCATCGCCTTTGTCCTGAAGTGCAATAATCTCGGCGACGAGCGGATTGGTCTTGGCCTGCACCGCGGCAATCTCGTCGAGGATCGTCTTCTCTTCAGCCGTAGCACCGGCCGGCGAAGCGATCATCTCCGCCATCTTCTTTTCATTTTCCGAATAGGTCGAGGCGAGCTTCTCGATAACCTTCACAGCAGCCTGTCGTTCATCCGCCGATGTCACAAGCGTTACGTCCCGGATCGCAATTGCTCTGTCATGAACACTGCCTCGGTAATTGATGGCGTAGCGCTGCTTTACGCTGTTGATGTCATTGATCAATCCAAGATTATGATCGATCTTCCCGACCTGACCGGTTGAATAAAATGTCAGGCCGATCATCAGAAGGAGCAGGAAACCGAATCCTGCCGCCAAGCGAGTAACGATGCCGAATGCTTTCAGACTTGCCATGAAGGTTCCCACCCAAGATTTTGAATTTTTGCTGCTGGCGCCAAGCATCAGCCGCAAACAGGGCAAGGGAACGTTGCACCGGATGAGAGCCGGATATGCCGACCCTCAATCATCCCGAAATTTCCGGGCGCTCAATCATCCGCCCACACCCCGGTCTCCACCTGATGCTACATTTCTGGGACAAGATGGTTTACATTGCGTAAACTTCATCAATACTCCCGAGAATAATTGCAGCCTAATACCGGTACATATAATATTATGTAATTTATCCGTTAAATTATACTTCGCTACTATACTTTCGCATTTATGACTGCACCTAATATAGAAATTTCTTGACTCAATTATACCACTTTCCATCCAAATAGAAACAACCCGCCGGCAGCCTACCACAGCCGACGGGGGATAAGTTCGCATGATAAACGAGCAGAGACACTTAAATCCGGCGCTCGGAAGCAAAGCCCGCGCCTTCGCCGCTGTCGACTTTCATCATTCCTTCACAGCGCCCGTCATCGACGAAACGTAATAGTCGACGAAAAAGGAATAGAGGATGACGACCGGCAAGGAACCGAACAGGGCGCCGGCCATCAGCGAGCCCCATTCGAAGACGTCGCCGCGCACCAGTTCCGTCAGAACGCCGACCGGAATGGTCTTGTTTTCCGAGGACTGGATAAAGGTGAGCGCATATATGAACTCGTTCCAGGAGAGGGTGAAAGCGAAGATACCCGCCGATATCAGCCCCGGTACGGCGAGCGGCAGGATGATCTTTATGAGGATCTGCCACCGGCTGGCGCCATCGACCAGCGCGCTTTCTTCCAGCTCGAAGGGGATCGATCTGAAATAGCCCATCAGCAGCCAGGTGCAGAACGGGATCAGGAACGTCGGATAGGTGAAGATCAGAGCCAGCCTGGAATCGTATATCCCCAGCTTGAAAACGATGAAGGCAAGGGGAATGAAAAGGATCGACGGCGGAACGAGGTAGGCCAGGAAGATCAGCAGCCCGACCGAACGCGAGCCGGTGAAACGGATACGCTCGATGGCATAGGCCCCAAAGACGGAGGCAAGCAGCGACAGCGCCGTCGACCCAACCGCCACCAATATCGTGTTCCAGAGCCAGCCCGGATAGGAGGTCTCGAAGAACAGGTATTTGATGTGATCGAGCGTCGGCTCGACGACCCAGAAGGGGCTGTAGTTTTCGTAATCGGTCAACTGCGCGTTCGGCTTGATCGCCGTTATAGCCATCCAATAAAAGGGAAACAGCAGCACGAAGACGAAGACCGCCATCGGCAGATAGAGCATGACGATGCGCCGGGGCAGGCGGTTGAGATAGCTCATGCCTTCGACATTGTCGGTCAGGACCGGAGTGACGGTGTTGGCTTTGGTGTTCATGGCGTTCTCCCGATCTCAGTCCTGTCCGCCCTGCTGCCATTTGCGGCGCTGCAGACCGAAGAAGCTGAACATGATGGCGGCAAGCAGGAAGGGGATCATTGCGACCGCGATCGCCGCGCCCTCGCCGAGCTGACCGCCGGGAATGCCGCGCTGGAAGGACAGCGTCGCCATCAGATGCGTCGCGTTGACCGGTCCGCCCTTGGTCAGGACATAGATGAGCTGGAAATCCGTAAAGGTGAACAGCACCGAGAACGTCATCACCACGGCGATGATCGGCGTCAGCATCGGCAGCGTCACATGGCGGAAGCGTTGCCAGCTTGTGGCGCCATCCAGGGACGCTGCCTCCTGAAGCGAAGCAGGAATGGTCTGCAGACCGGCAAGCAGCGAAATCGCCACGAAGGGAATGCCGCGCCAGACATTGGCGACGATGACCGAGATGCGCGCATTGATCGGATTGCCGAGGAAATTGATCGGGCTGTCGATCAGGCCCATCTTCATCAATGACCATGAGAGAATGGAAAACTGGGCATCGTAGATCCACCAGAATGCCAATCCCGACAACACTGTCGGAACGACCCAGGGCAGAAGCACGATCGCCCGGAAGAACGACTTGAACGGCAAATGCTGGTTGAGAAGCAGAGCCAGCCAAAGACCAAGCGCGAATTTCAGGATGGAGGCCACGAAGGTGTAGACCAGCGTATTGAAGACCGACAGCCAGAAGACGGAGTCCTGAGCCAGGAATTCATAGTTCTCCAATCCGACGAAACTGCCCGTGCGCCCGATCCTCGTGTCGGTGAAACCGAGCCAGACCCCAAGCCCGAGCGGATAGGTGAGAAAACAAACGAGAAAGATGGCCGCCGGCAACATGAAGAGGAAGCCGAGCATATTGTTGTTCCGCATGAGCGATCTGATCGGACTGCGCGTCGCATCCCCGGATGTCACGGTCGACATGGTATTATCTCCTGATGGGCGGTCGCAGCATGCCGTCGCCGGCATGCTGCAGGTCTTCGCGCTGGATCAAACCTTGTAGTAACGGTTCGCCCGGCGCTCAGCTTCCTTCATCGCATCCTCGGGCGTCAGCTGGCCGGTCACGGCGGCGGCGAACATGTCGACGAGCACGTAATCGGCCATCACGCCTGCCGAAGCATAGCCGAGGGGACCGGCATAGCCATTCGGGCGCAGCGTTTCCGAAGCGCGGGCATAGGGCGCATGCACCGGGTCGGCGGTCCAGACAGGGTTGTTGGCAAAGGCCTTCAGGGGTTGGCAGCAATAGGCGCTCGATCCCTGGATCCAGGCGTTCATCTGATCGCCTTCCATCATGAACTTGATATAGGCCTTGGCGGCTTCCGGATATTTGGTATGGCTGAAGAGAAGCAACGAGCTTGTCTGGTGCAGCTCGACGCTCTTGCCGATGGGACCGATCGGGAAGTTGGTGCTGCGGATATCGGCCGCAATCTCGGCAAGTTTCGGATCTTTCTTGGCCGCGTAATAGACCGACACGCCGTTTGCGATCAGCGATACCTGCCCGGCGAGGAAGGCCCGGTTGTTGTTGATGTCCTGCCAGCTTTCCGTGCCGGGGATGAAGGTTGCGTAAAGGTCCTTCGCATAATGAATGGCCGCCAGCGTCTCGGGGCTGTTGATCGTCACCTTGCCGCTTTCATCCACCATCTTGCCGCCATGGCTCCAAAGCAGCCAATGGGCGTAATTGTTGCCGTCGCCGACGGCCTTGCCGTGCGGGAAGCCGGCGGGCGTACCCTTGGCTTTCATGGCCTTGCAAAGCTCAAGAAACCCAGCAGTGTCCTTGGGGAACTCGCTGAAGCCTGCGGCCTTCACATGGCTGTCGCGATAGACGACGGCATTGCCGATCGCGGTCAACGGCATGGCGATGAACTTGTCGCCACGGGTTGCATAGCCACGCAGGCCGTCATACCAGCCGCCATATTTGTTGCCGAGATAGGTGGCCAATTCCGTCACGTCGACCAGTTTGTCGGGATACTGGTGAGCATCGTCGAACCAGCACATCACCATATCGGGGCCGGACCCGACATTGGCGGCGACGGCCGCCTTCGGCCGGATGTCTTCCCAGCTCTCCTTGTCGACACGAACCTCGACGCCCGTCGCCTCCGTGAACTTCTTGGTATTGGCAAGCCAGGCATCCTCGTCCCCTTTGACGAAGGGCGTCCAGCGAAGAAGCCTGAGACTGGCGCCCTTTTCGGGCGTGTAGCTGGGTTCGGCCTGGGCGAAAGCCGGGCGCATGCCGAGCGGCGAAAGGCCGGCGATACCGGCTGCTGCTGCCGATGCGGCAAGAAAGTCACGTCTCTTGAATGTCATGATATTCTCCTCCTTTGAAAACGGGAGCAAATCCCCCGGCGCCCACCTTCCCGCTTGGTGAACGACGACCTCGCATCCGAACCTGCCGGATGCCTCCGCATCGACGGGTGAGCGAGAAGACTCCTCTTCCTCCAGCTCACCGTTGAAGCGGCATCAGATACTCAATCGCTGTCCGCCTTCGGCGTCGAAGAGATGGACATGCGGCACATCGATGGAAATGCGCAACGTATCGCCGGGGCGGGCATCGATCCGCTCCCGGAAGATGCAGTTGACGTCGCTGCCGCCGAACCGGACAATCATCTGCGTCTCATAACCGGTCGGTTCGATCACGCTGATTTCCGCCGGCAGACCGTTGGGGTCGAGCGCGATATATTCCGGACGCAGCCCATAGACGAGATCGCGGCCCTTTGCGCTGGCAGGCGGGTTCGCGACCGGCAGGATGGTTCCGTCCGACGCGATGAACTGACTGGCATTTTCCGAATTGAGGCGGCCCTTGATCATGTTCATAGCCGGCGAACCGATGAAGCCGGCAACGAAAAGATTGGCGGGCGTGTCATAGAGATCGAGCGGCTTTCCTACCTGTTCGACGACGCCGTCATGCATGACGACGATCTTGTCGGCCATCGTCATGGCCTCGATCTGATCATGCGTGACGTAGACGGTCGTGGTGCCGAGGCGTTGGTGCAATTCCTTGATCTCCGCGCGCATAGCGACCCGGAGCTTGGCATCGAGGTTGGAGAGTGGTTCGTCGAAGAGGAAGACCTGCGGATCGCGCACGATCGCCCGACCCATGGCCACGCGCTGGCGCTGGCCACCCGAGAGCTGGCGCGGATAGCGGTCAAGAAGCTTGGTAAGGCCCAGGATTTCCGCGGCCTTGTTGACGCGCTGATCCATGTCGGCTTTCGGCGAGCGTTTGAGCATCAGCGAGAAAGCCATATTCTGCGCCACCGACATATGCGGATAGAGCGCATAGTTCTGAAACACCATCGCGATGTCGCGGTCGCCCGGCGGGATCCCATTGACGGCACGATTGCCGATACGGATCTCGCCGGCGGAAATATTCTCAAGCCCGGCAAGCATTCTCAGAAGCGTTGATTTTCCGCATCCGGACGGCCCGACGAGGATCACGAACTCCCCGTCGGCAATCTCGATGTTCACGCCCTTGATGACCGGGAACGCCCCGAATGATTTCCTGACATCGACAAACTCGACACCTGCCATATAAAGTCCCTCCCAGAACCTGTCCCCTTTTTGCTCTCATCTGCCGGTCGCCCCCTCCTCCGGGATAATCACCGCCAGAACACGAGCCAATTCCACATCACCATTCTATCCCCTACCGACGAGCGGCATTTTCGTCGCCATCACCGTCATGGTCAGGACATTTGCCTCCAGCGGCAGGCCCGCCATGTAGACGACCGCGCGAGCGACATGCTCGGCGGGGATCGTCGGTTCGCTGGCGATTTCCCCATTCGCCTGCAGCACGCCCGAACTCATCCTCGCGGTCATGTCGGTTGCGGCATTGCCGATATCGATCTGGCCGCAGGCAATATCGTATGGCCGTCCGTCGAGCGCGGTTGATTTCGTAAGGCCGGTGATTGCATGCTTGGTCGCCGTATAGGGGGCGGAATTCGGCCTTGGCGTCGTCGCCGAGATCGACCCGTTGTTGATGATACGGCCGCCGCGAGGCTCCTGCGACTTCATCAGCCGGAAAGCCTGCTGCGTGCAAAGAAAGGCGCCGGTAAGGTTGGCCGCGACCACGCCGCTCCACTGCTCGAAGGTGATGTCTTCCAGCGGGATCGCTGGAGCACCGCTGCCGGCATTGTTGACGAGAAGATCGAGCCGGCCGAACTCGGCTTTGACCTTGCCGAAGAGGTCAGCGACCTGCTCGGCGGCACCGATATCGCAGGCGATCGCCCGCACCGTACCGCCGGTCTCGGCTGCAAGTTCACTGGCGGCTTTTTCCAGCACATCGCTACGGCGCCCGGTGATGACAATGGCATAGCCCTCGGCGCTCAACGCCTTGGCGATGCTGCGACCTATGCCAGTGCCTCCGCCGGTGACGAGGGCGACCTGGGTTCTTTGTACGGCTGCGGATTGCGGCATCTCAGATATTCCCTCCAAGCTCATCGTCGATATGGATCCGGATGATCTCATCGAAATTGGTTTCCGCCCTGAAGCCGAGTGCCGTCGCGCGCTGCGCATCGAAATCCGTCGCCCATCCCGAAACAATCGAGCGGATGACAGGGTCGATTGCGCGGCGGATGAGTTTGACCGCTTTTTCGCCCGCGAGGCGGCGCAGAGCCTCGATCTCCTCACCGACAAGCGCGGACAGGCCGGGCATGGTGAGATTTCGGCGCGGCCCGATCCTGCTGCTGTCAATGCGCGCGGCATGGATGAAGAAGCCGACCGCGGAACGCGGGCTGGCAAACCAGTGCCGGACACTCTCGTCCACCGGCAGCACGGCCTCCTGATGGACAAGGGGCTCGCGCAGGATGTTCGAGAAGAAACCGGAGGCTGCCTTGTTGGGTTTGCCAGGCCGGATGCAGATCGTCGGCAGGCGAATGCCGATGCCGTCGAAGATCCCTCGCCTCGAATAATCGGAAAGCAGAAGTTCGCAGATCGCCTTCTGCGTGCCGTAACTCGTCAGAGGCGTCGTGAAGAAATCGTCGCCGATCTTGTCCGGAAAGGGCTGCCCGAAAACAGCGATGGACGAGGCAAAGATGACGCGGGGATTGTAGGGCTCCTTCTGCCCCTCATACCGGATGGCTTCAAACAGCGAGCGCGTGCCATCGAGATTGGTGCTGTAGCCTTTATCAAAATCCGCCTCGGCCTCACCGGAGACGATCGCCGCGAGATGGAAGATCAGATCCGGCCGCCTGCCGGAAAGCCTGGCCGCACTGCCGGCATCGGAGAGATCGACCGTCAGCGCGGTGGAGACGGATGCGAGGGCGGCCGGCACCGGCGGCACAATGACATCGACGAGCGTCAATTTGTCGATCCCTCGGCCGAGCACTTCCGCTTCCAGAGCGATCTTTTCCACCAGCTTGCGGCCGATCATGCCGGCCGCCCCGATAACCATCACATGCATATCAGTCAGATCTCCTCATGCTCGCTGGCTTGAGCCGCCTTGTCGGTGGCCAGCAGAATCCTGGTCGTTTCGTAAATGCGTGTCAGATGATGCTCGAACGCCGCGACGACAGCCTCCCGGTCGTGCCGCGCAAGAGCCTCGAAGATGGACAGATGATCGCTATAGCTCGCCTCGATGGCGCCCGGCTTGGACATGGCGTTGCGCCGGTAATGCATCATGTAGGTGTATAGATCAGTGACGAAAGCGGCGAGGAGCGGGTTCCCGCAGGCGCGATAGATCGCAACATGGAACTCGCGGTCGCAAATCAGGAAACGCATCGCATCGTCTCCGCCGAGACGTTGTGCCTCCAAGAGGGCCTGCAGCTTTGCCAGCGTCGCTTCATCGATCCGTTCGGCGGCATCGCCGACAACCTTGAGTTCGATGTGGAGACGCGCTGCGTGAACCGATTCCAGATCGTAGCTGTCGATGGCGTTGGGAGAGGCGATCGTCACCGTGATGTGGCTGAGATCGACCTTGCAGACGCGGCTGCGGCTGCCATGCGAAATCTCGATAATGCCCTGCCCGGCAAGCGTCTGGATCGCGCCGCGCACCGTTTCGCGGCTGACATGGAGAACATTGGCCAGTTCGCGCTCGCCCGGCAACTCGTCGCCCGGCCGCAACATATTGGTGGCGATCAGGACCATCAGCTTCTCGGCGATGACGTCACGCGCCGTCCGGCGGGCGAGGCTCCGCGCGATATTCGGTACCTCTGTTAGGATCGGACTTTCGTCCATCGCACCCCTCCGGTCCACTGGTTGGTCCAGCAGATCAGTTTATTAAGGGTTGTGAAGTGCGGGTCGTCAAGACGATTTCGTCGCCGCAACGCAGCAGAAATGCGGCTAATCCCCTTGCACCGCCGCAATCTGAACGGGAAGGATGGAAATGGCAGCTGGGAGCACGCGCCGCAGCAAGACCGGCATCGGGCGCCTTCGCACGCAAAATCTCGGGCAAGGCCACGGCCTCGACCGCGTTGACAAAAACAACGCCGAACAGCTTGGCGCCAGCAAGGAAGAATCGCTATCCCACCGCGCCCTCCTTGCGGGGACGTCTACTTCCCATCGTCAGCATCGTGGATACCGACGACTTCGGGATAGTCGCAACGTGACTTCGCCGGATCGGGGCCTGAGTCCGGCACATAGTATAGTCTCTTGCCGCCGTGGCCCAACGCACATGGCATCTCGTATGCGTATGTCTGGGCCACACAAGCGACGTAGTGGTCGGGTTTGGCGGGATCTGGGTAATTGCCGTCTGCCTTACCCGAGCAATCGAAATGGAACGGAGGCTCGCCGCTGTCTTTGGGTGCATCCTGTGCCCCGACCATGGTCGATACTGCACACAGCATCAGGGATACCAGCAAGATTTGAATCTTCATGGTTGCTCCGGTGGGAGATGTAAATGTCTGATATTGTTTCGATGACAAGGACTGCATATACGACGGGGATCGCATATACGGATACCTATGGGGCGCCATCCAAAAATCAAGGTGTGTAATGTATTTTTACAACCAATGGCAACATTTGGCGCCCATGAAGACATCCACGGATCGTCCGGCTAATCCTTGGCGCGCCGGCTTGAAGGGCTGCACGTTCGTGTTCGGAAGGAAATATCATGAGTTCGTCCTGCTGGTTCATTAACGGACAATGTTCATCTCCTCGGCTTCGCCTTTACTGCTTCAGCCATGCGGGAGGCGATGCGGCGACCTATCTCGGCTGGCAAGCTGCCTTGACGCCTGATATCGAGATATGGGGCGTGCGGCTGCCCGGTCGCGGCAGCCGCTTCCACGAGACGGCGTACCGGTCGCTCGATGATGCCGTCGCGGCCGTCACGCCGGCGATCGCCGCGGCGTCTACCGGCATCCGCTATGCGTTCTTCGGCCATAGTCTCGGCGCGCTGATGGCATTCGAGGTCGCACGATCGCTCCGGCGCCAGCAGTTATCGGAACCGACCGCGCTGATCGTATCGGGCGCGGACGCACCGGATACACGCGATCCGCGACGCCGCCTCAGCCTGTTCGGCGACGATGCGCTGCTCGACGCGCTGACCGCGTTCAACGGCATTCCCGCCGATCTCCTCGATCAGCGCGAACTGATGGAGCTTTGCCTGCCGACCACGAGAGCGGACTTCGAAATGGTGGAAACCTATCGCTATGTGCCCGACGAGCCGCTGGCGATACCGATCGACGTGTTCGCCGGAAAAACAGACACGCACATCCGCATGGATCAGGTCGCCGCATGGAAAAACCAGACGAGCGCGTCATGCATGGTGGAATGGTTCGACGGCGACCATTTCTTCATCGACGCACAGAGGGATCAGGTCCTGTCTCGCTTGCGAGACATCCTCACTGGCCGGACGCCGGCGCATTGAATGCGATTTGCTGCGAAGCTTTCGGGCCGGCCGAAACCTGAAGGCCGATCTCGGTTTGAAAGGGAGATATCGAAATCAAGACCGATGCATGGTCGCCGCAAAACTAGCTATTGCCCGGAAACGGAGACAGCGAATTAAGCAACGCGAGCACCGTTCCAGAGACGCCAGGAGACTCCCAGGCGTTGTTTCAGTTCATAGGCCAACGCGCATATGGCAAGCGTCGCAATCACAATCGGAATGAAAGTCGAGGCCGACATCAGCCCGAGTTGATGCAACTCGTAGGCAATAAGCAGCATGACCGTCTGATGCAGCACGTAATAGGTGAGAATGGCCTTGTTCAAATAGCGAATAACGGCATTTTCCGAATTCAGCCAGATTCTCGCATATCCAAGAATCGCGACGATCGCACACCATTGGAAGCTGCCGCCAAGGGTCCTTCCCACGAGCTGCCGCCAGATTTCCAGTTCTCCGCCAGGCAAGGTAGGAAAGAGTATCACCAGAGACAACGCACATGCCAGCGCCAGGATCAGGGCAGGTTTTCGCATGCGGACAATCGTATCCCAGCAATCGCTGCGCGTGGCCATCACAGCGCCCAGCAGGAACGACACCAGATAGACCGCGTGGCTGTACCAATCGGTCAGGATATCGAGCGTCGGAGGAAAAACCGGCCGCAAGGCAAGCCTCATTAGAATGAAGAGCATGGCAGGCAGTATCAACATCGACTTGCCTGCCAGCCAGGGCATCAACCAGTCCCCTGCCCGGCGCAACAGGTCCGGCCAGACCGACAAGGCAAGTGTCAGGATAGCCGTATATACCCAAAGATAGGCGAGATACCAAAGGTGCTGCATGCTTAAGAGATTGACCTCGCTTCCATCCGGCAGCGGAACGGGCGTCAGGGTCAGATAATACCGGAAGACGTCGAGGAGGCTGATATCCACCCCCACATGGGCATTCAGGTAAACATACATTTGCGGAGGGATCAAAAGCAAAACACCTGCCAGCAATGGGGCCAGCAACTGCCTCGTTCGCGCACTCCTCAACGCCCGGGGAGCTTGCCGCGTCAGCAAAATCCCCGTGACGACGCCTGAAATCAGAAACAGTAGCGACATGCGCCAAGGATGTGTCCACAGATGGATCACATCGAACATGGCAGAGCTGTCCTCCGATTTCAGCAGAAAGCTCCTGGAGTTGTACATCAAGCTGACATGATAGACGATCAGCAGCATGAATGCTGCGACCCTGAGAAAATCCAGATCATGTCGACGTGACATCGCTTCCATGGATGTGCCTCTATATCACAATCATTAATACACGGTTCATGGAAGCTGTTGAAATCTAACCGTGCAGCGGAAATGCGGATGTCATTTCCTAGACCAACGAAAAATTGCGGCTAGGTGCTCACCTCGATCGGCTTCAAACCCGGATCATAGCGCGCACGACTCCGATTATCGAGCCAGCGTCTGCTTGATACCAGCCAGACCACGGCGCAGGAACGGATCCGAGTGGATGTAGAAGAACTGGACGCCCTTATCGAGCCAATATGGCAGCTCCTCGGTTGTAGCGAGCGTGCCCGCGATCTTGCCGGCGGCCCGTATCTTCCCGACCGCATAGGCGACTTTTTCGATGACCTCCGCCGGACGCGGCTCGCCGAAGGGCGGAGCCGGCGGAAAGCCCATATTCTGCGAGAGATCGCCGGGTCCGATGAAGAAGACGTCGATACCCTCGACCGCAAGCATGTCGTCAAGGTTGTCGATCGCGTCGAGCGTCTCGATCATGCTGACGACCAGACGCTTCTCGTAGTCGGATGGCAAAGCGTAGCGAACAGCGTCGACGATGGCGCGGGCCTGCTCGGCCGTATCCACCATCGGCACCATGAGCCCATCGGCACCGGCATTCAGATAGCGGATGAGAACAGGGCGCTCGTGCGAATGGGGGCGAATGATCGCAGCGCCGCCGACCGAGCGGACGATCTGCGATGTCGCGCGGACATCTTCGAAGCTCCAGGTACCGTGCTCGCAATCAACGAAGATGGAGTCCGCTCCAAGCTCGACCAATCGCGCCGAAAGTCCGGACGAGGAGTGGTGCGGGGTGAACATGGTGATGGTTTCGCCGGCCTGAAGCCGGGCGCGCAATTTGGCACCGTTCATGATGCTCCTCCTATTTTTACTTCTTTGGCAAGTCGGGCGTGTCTGCCGGCGCTCCTACCCAGCGCGCGGTCTCGATATCGGCCGAGGTGTCGCGCATGAATGTCGGGCAGATGTGGAGTTCGGGGATCATCGCTCCCTTCTGCAGGCTGGCGCAGAGCAGGATCGCTCTCGCAACATCATGCGGATCCAACATGACGGCGCGCTCATGCTCAAGCGGCGGCCGCGCCCGGTTGTCCATGATCGGCGTATTAGTCTCGCCCGGAAGAATGGTCGTCGCGCGGATGCCCTGGTTGCGATAGGTGTTGTGAACGAAGGTCATGAAGTTCTTCACGCCCGCCTTCGCCGCACCGTAGGCCGCGCCGCCGAGCAGGTTCGGGTTGAGCGCGGCCAGCGATGAGACGGTGATGACGCTCCCTTCCCCCTTCGCGATCATGTCGGGCAGGACCGCCTGCGTCAGGTTAAAGACCGCAGTCAGGTTGACATTGACCGTCGAGTTCCATTCGTCTTCGCCCAGGAAGCGTGCGTTCAGGACCTTGCTGGCGCTGCCCGCATTGTTCACCAGAATGTCCACCGGCCCGATACCGTCGCGGATCCATTTCACGGCCGCGAAGATCTCCTCACGGGATTCGATATCGAGCGCGCGGGTAAACGCACTGCCACCCTTCTTTTCGATCCTGGCAGCGACGTCGCGCAACGGCGTCAGGCGCCGGCCGGTGAGGACGACACGGGCGCCCTCCTTGGCGAGGAGGATGGCGGCCTCCTGACCGATACCCGTCCCCGCCCCGGTGACCAGTGCGATTTTTCCGTCAAGCAGACCCATGACTCTCTCCTATTCCGCCGCGACGACAGACCCAGCCTTATAGCCGTAGACAGTGTCCGCTGCCTTCGGCGTGATCAAGCCCTCGGCAAGATCCTGCTCGATGATCTCGACGGAGCGTTCGCCGGCGCGGCCCCAGCCGCCGCCACCCGGCGTTTCCACCTCAAGGCGCTCGCCGGTCTTCAGCACGACCTTCCCCTTCGGGAACTGCGGCTTGCCTTCCTTTGATACTTTGCCGGCCGTCCCGTTCTGCCCTTCGACAACGCCGAAGCAGGGATGACGGACGCGCTCGGAGGCGAGATAGATATTCATCGGGGTCTTGCCGAGATTGCGAAGAACCACCCGCTGCCCGAGACCGCCGCGATGCTTTCCGGCACCGCCGGAGTCGGCGATTAGCTCCTTACGCTCCGTCAGCACCGGCACGGCTATTTCGAACATCTCGATTGCGGTCACTTTGCAGTTGGAAGGGAAGCTCAGCGTGTCCAGGCCGTCGAATGCCGCGCGCGCGCCCTGGCCCCCATGGAAATTCTGCACAGAACCATATTGCGAGCCATCGTCACGCTGACCGACACAATTGGCTGCCCAGATCGGCGCGCCGCCGCTATCGCCCATGACCTTGTCCGGAACGACTCCCTCCAACGCCTTGAAGATCAGCGACGGAATAACGTGACCGATCAGGTTGCGCGAATTGCCGGCTGTCCATTGCTGCGGGTTCAGGATGCTGCCAAGCGGAGCTTCATCGGTGATCGGGACGATGCAGCCTTCATTGTTCGGCGTCTCGGGGTCGAGCAGGCACTTCAGCGCGTAGACCGAATGGGCATAGCGATAGTTCGTTCGACAATTGATCGAGTGCAGAACCTGATCGGATGTGCCGGCATAGTCGACATGGATGGAATCATCCCGCACGATGACGGAGGCCTTCAGCCTCACATCGACATCGTAGCCGTCGAGAAGAACTTCGGCGCTGTAAGTACCGTTCGGCCATTCGCCGATCGCCTTGCGGGTCTGGGCTTCCGAGCGGGAGTGGATCGCTTCGGCAAGACCATCGACGTCATCAAGACCATATTCGTCGAGGAACTTCAGAAGCTCGCGGCCCATGACGTTGTTGGCGGCGATCATCGATTCAAGATCGCCCTTCACCTCCGTCGGCAACCGCACGGAAGCAGCGATGATATCGAAGACATCCTGGTTAGGGACACCCGCTTTCAGCAGCTTCACGATCGGGAAACGGATGCCCTCCTCGAAAATGTCGCTCGCCTCGGAATGCAGCGGTGCGCCGCCAATATCGGGAAGATGCGCGATCGAGCCGGCATAGGCGACGACCCTGCCATTCTTGAAGATCGGCGTCAGCATCGTCACGTCGGGAAGATGGCCGGTGCCGATCTCCGGATCGTTTGTGGCCAGCACGTCGCCCTCTTCCAGCGTCCCAGCCGGAAATTTCGGCAGGAAGTATTTTTGCGCGGCGGCCGGGAGCGAGGTGATGAAGACGGGAATAGACCAGGTGCATTGCGCAAGCGCGCGGCCCTTGCTGTCGAGAAGCACGGTCACGTAGTCGTGGTTTTCGCGCACGATCGGCGAGAACGCCGTTTTGCCGAGAACGTTGTCGGCCTGATCCGCGATGAAGATCAGGCGGTTCCACATGACCTGAAGATTGATCGGGTCGTTGAAATCGGTGGCGGGCTTCGACATCTGATGTCCCCCTTAGAGAATATTGATCACGAGGTTGCCGTGGGCATCCACATGAAAGATGCCGCTCGGGCCGACAACCGCGGTCGATTCACGCTGCTCGACAATCGCGGGACCTTTCAGCTCCTGACTGACTGGGAGCTTGTAGTGATCGTAGACCGAGGTCTCGGTATATGCCCCCAGCTCCTGAAAATAGACCTGACGGCTTCCCTTCTTCGCATCGGCAATCTCGGTCTCGTGCGGGCGCGTGACCTGATCCTTCTCGCCGCTGGCACGAAGACGCCAGGTGATGACTTCGACGGAGGCCGCGACCGTACGCCCGAAAAGCTCCCGATAAAGCTTGAAGAAATTGTCGAGAAGCTGCTTAAGGAAGTCCTCTTTCGGCAGGCTTCGGTCCGGTAATGCGACCGTAATCTCGTGGCCCTGACCGACATGGCGCATATCGACGGTATAACGGTTGGTGATCGTCTCCCTGGCGATGCCTGCGGCCGATACCACCTCGGCTCCCTGCGCCGCCAAATCATCGAGCAGCCTGTTCATGCCATCGAGATCCCATGCATCCACCGCCATCGGGTGGCTGACGGACAGATCGACGGCGACCGGAGCGATCAAGAGACCAATCGCCGACGTCACGCCGGCGCCGGTCGGGCAGATGACGCGCTTGATGCCAAGCTTGCGGGCGATACCATAGGCATGGACGGGGCCGGCGCCGCCGAAGGCGACCATCGGCAGGGATCTCGGATCGACACCGAGGTCCGTGGCATGCATCGCCGCCGCCTTGCTCATGGATTCGTTAACGAGATCATGGATACCCCAAGCACAGCGATCGACACTGACATCCAGCGCATTCGCCAGTTTGGTCATGGCGTCGCGCGCGGCATCCTTCGACACCTTGAAGGACCCGCCGACGAAGGACTCCGTGCCCATATAGCCGAGCAGGATGTCGGCGTCGGTCACCGTCGGTTCGGTACCGCCACGCAGATAGGCGGCAGGTCCCGGAAGGGCGCCGGCGGAACGCGGGCCGACATCGAGCAGGCCGAGCGAGTTCCTGGCGGCGATCGAACCGCCGCCAGCACCGATTTCGATCATCTGGATGGACTGGATCTTCAGGGGGAAGCCGGAACCCTTGCGGAAGCGCTGATAGTGCGCGACCTCGAGATCGGTTCCGACCGTCGGTTCGCCATTTGGAATGAGGCAGAGTTTCGCGGTGGTGCCGCCCATGTCAAAGGAGAGGACACTGCCCTCGCCTGCAATGCGTCCGAATTCGGCCGCAGCCACGGCTCCGGCGGCAGGGCCGGACTCGATCAGCCTGACCGGCAGCTCGGCGGCGCGGCTGCTTGGAACCAGACCGCCGGACGATGTCATCCAGAGAACCTGGCGATCGATGCCCTTCTTGGCAAATTCGCGCTGCAGATGCGCGACATGGCCCGCCATTTGCGGCCGGGTATAAGCATTCACGACCGTCGTCGACGCGCGATCGAATTCGCGCATTTCGGGACACACTTCCGAGGAAAGCGAGACGAAGATATCGGGGTCCTCCTCGCGCAGCAGCGCTGCGACGCGTTGCTCGTGCTGCGGATATTTATAGGCGTGCAGCAGGCAGACCGCGACGGAGCGGATGCCCTTTTCCTTCAGCCGCCCGGCAATCTCACGAACAGTTTCTTCCTTGAGTTCCGTCATGACGGAACCATCGGCCGCGATGCGTTCTTCCGCACCGAAACTATTGGCGCGGGTGACCAGCGGATCGGGATATTTGATGTTCAGATCGTAGAGATCGTAGCGGCCTTCATTGCGGATGCGCAGCATGTCCCGAAAGCCGTCTGTCGTGATGAAGCCCGTCTCGACGCCCTTGCGTTCGAGCACGGCGTTGGTGACGACCGTGGTCGCGCCCAGCACCTGCAAGTTCTCGATGGCAATGGCTCCGGAGAATCTTTCAAGCAGTTCCGAGACACCCTGCACAACTGCTTCAGCCGGGTTCTTCGGCGTGCTCAGAACCTTGTGAAGATGCAGTTCGCCGGTGTCATCCAGCAGAGCGAAGTCGGTAAAGGTACCGCCGGTGTCGAAAGCCAGTTTTGCCATATTTCCCTCGAAGCGACTGTGCGGCGGCAAAACGCCGTTATGTCCGGGCCCGATCGTCCGAACCCTTTATCTGCTAGGAGGTTAGGTGACGGGGGCTTGTGTTGGCCAACACAACTACAGTCTGCCGCCATAGGGTTTGCTTATGGCAAACGGCTACGCCGCGCGAATGCCCGGATGATGGCTGGCCATCAGTTTGGCGACGATTTCCAAAAGCACAGATCGGGCGGCAAGCGCTGGTTCGGAAAGTGGGAGATGGTCGGAAACGCACAGCGACACGGTCGCGTCGATCACCGGTCGGACGAGCGCGCGAACCTCAGCGCCCGCAAAGCCGGATGTCTCCGTGACCACCGAGGCAGGCAGGATTGTCGACCCAAGCCCATCGAGAACGGCGGCACTGAGCGCGGGAACCGATTCAATCTCCGAAACCACGTCCGGCTCGGCTCGGGCTCTCGCCAGCGCTTCGTCGATCAGCCGGCGCAGAAGATGGCCCTTGCTGGGCAGAAGCAGGGGAATGTCGTTCAGGGCTGACAACGGCAGGGGCTCGCCCGCAGCGCCGGGAAGCGTTGAGCCCGGCGGGGAGACGAGGAACATTTCTTCCCGAAAGAGCGGCTGCAGCGTCACACCTTTGATCGGATTGGCCGCGTAGATCAGCGCCATATCCATCTTGCCGGTCATGATCAATTCGCTGAGGATATGACCGAAACTATCGTTGATATGCACGACGATCTTCGGATGCTGCGCCTTCATTTCCTTGATGATCGGCAGCGACAGCGCGCTGGACGTCGAGTATGTGGCGAGACCAATGGAAACGCGTCCGGCAAGAGATTGCGTGGACTGATTGATATCGGTTTGCGCCTGCTCGATCTGCTTCAACAGCAGTTGCGCATGGCGATAGAGAATAAGGCCGGCTTCGGTCGGTGCGATGCCGACATTGCTGCGGATGAGGAGCTTGTGCTTGAAATGCGCCTCAAGCGCCGCGATCTGCTGCGACAGCGCCGGCTGTGCGGTGCGCAGAATGCTGGCGGCGCGCGAAACGCTACCCGTATCGACGATCTTGACGAAGCTT
>DASVPC010000192.1:0-9208 GCA_036383055.1 Rhizobium sp.
GTACTTTGCCGATTCTTCCTGCCGCTTGGCGACGAAACGGGCAAAGACCTCATCGCTCAGGCCGCGCTTCTTCTGATAGTAGAAGATGTACTGATCCATGGTCTGGAACTGGCGCTGACCCGGCGCGTGGTCCATCAGCGAGACCAGACGCACGTAAGGATCCTTCTCGAAATCATGGAAGTGATCGAGAACGTTGTCGGAGGAGACTTCGCAGCGCAGGTGGATCAGGTGATCGGCGCGCAGGCGGTCTTCGCGCTGAGCTGCCTGAATGGCGTCGGCCATGTCGCGCATCTCGCCCTTTTCGAAACCGCCATCCTCGTCCGAGCCCATGCGCAGGCAGTCGAATACGGTGGTGATGCCTGACGTGACGACCTGGGCGTCATGCACCTGGATGGCAGCCGTTTTGTTCCAGCGCACGCCAGGGCGCGGCGAATAATGGGCTTCCAGATGGTCCGTATGCAGCTCGACCAGACCGGGGATCAGATAATCGCCCTCGAAATCCTCGCCGATGCCGGACCTGCCGTCGGAAATATCGGCGATCCGCCCGTCGCGGATCAGCACGGAACCCTCAAGGACCTTGTCTTCGAGGACGATGCGGGCGTTGGAGAGGACGGTTTCCTTGGTCATGTCGGATCTTTCATTTTTGGGCGCCGGCAAGCGGCAGCCAGGAACGGACGGTAAAAGGTGCGCCGCGCTCTTCCTCGGCGAAGACGGCGAGGCCGGAAATATTAAGCGGCTTGCCGGTATGGTCGGCGAAACGATCACGCAGCAGGTCATGGATGCCGGCCTGTTGCTCGGCCGGGACCTTGCCGGTCAGTGTCATGTGGAAGCGGAACTCGTCGTTCACGTAGGGATAGCCCCAGCGCAGCAGGTTTGCCCGTTCCGCCTCGCTCAATCCCTCCGGCTTGCGCCGCGCGATATCGGCCTCGGAAAGGGCGGCGCGGAACGGTTCGAAGGTCTTGACCACCTGAGCGGCGAAATCCTGCAGCGGCTGATAGACAGCGGCTGGAACGAGCGCGAAGAACTGGCCGAGCTGGCCAAGCACAAGCTCGGGAATGGTGAAGGCTGGCGTGCGCGCGGCGAAATCGGCGGCGACGTCGAGAAGGTCGCATTCGGTGACCGAGCTTGCCAGCGCGAAGGGCGCCTTCAGCGTGGCGTGAAAGCCGTAGCGGCGCGGATCGGCGGTGACCTCGGCATGGTTCTCGGGCACGACGCCGATCGCCTTGTCGGAAAAGATTTCGTTCGAAAAGGCATCGCGGCCGAGCCAGCGGGCGGCAAGCGCCGTTAGGGAATCGGTTTTCGGCGGCGTAAAATAGAGAGCGTAGCGCAAGGCTATATTCCTTGGAAAAATCGGCTGCGCGAGACACTGTTGGGTGATTTGCGCCAAACCGCAAGAGAGGCGAGACGGTATCGAATCGAATCCGGCTAAACCCGGCGCAACCGATCTTATCCTGCCCGGGCTTCCGCTAAAGGATTCCCGTGACAAAATGATGATGCGATACGGTTTTTTATTGTCTTTTTTACCTGTTTTGCGTGCCCATCAGGCGTGTCCGCAGCGCGCTGGAGGCAGCGTCGAACAGGAAGACGACAATCAGGATCAACAGCACCATATAGGCGACGTTTTCCCAATTGGCGTTGGTACGCATGGCTTCCCATAGCTTCAGGCCGATGCCGCCGGCGCCGACCGCGCCGATGATGGTGGCGCCGCGCACGTTGGATTCCCATTGATAGAGCGTCTGGCTGACGATGACGGGAACGATCTGCGGCATGATGCCGTAGCGATGCACGAGGATGGTCGAAGAGCCGGTGGACTTCACGCCTTCGCGCGGCTTGTTGTCGATATTTTCCAGGCCCTCCGAGTAGAGCTTGCCGAGCGTGCCGGTCTCGGTGAGGAAAATCGCGCCGCTGCCGGCGAGCGGACCGGGGCCGAAGGCGCGGGTCAGGAACAGCGCCCAGATCAGCATGTCGACCGAGCGCAGGAAGTCGAAGAAGCGCTTCAGCACCTGATTGAGCAGCCGGTTCGGTGTGATGTTGCGCGCGGCGAGGAAAGCCAGCGGAAAGGCGGCGACAGAACCAAGCAGCGTGCCGAGGAAGGCCATCACGATGGTCTGGAACAGCTTGGACCAGACATCGCCATGCTGCCATGCGGCATTGTTCCAGACATTGTCGAAGGCGAGCGACAGGTTCGATTCATCGGGATTGAGCCGGGGACCGGAGACGATCAGGCTGATGACTTCGCCCGCCGGCTTGTCGAAGAAAGGCGAATGCGTGTCGAAAACGAAATTCGCCCAGCCGATGAAGCGCTTGCGGATCTTCACGCGGTCCGTGGAGATGCTGACATTGCCGGCAAAACCCATATCCACGAGGATATTGTCATCATAGACCGTCATCCATGCGGGAACCGGCTCGGAGCCGATCACCTTCGGCACGTCGCCGGTGATGTCGATCGGGATGGTGACGCCATGCGCTGTCAGGATCGCCTGTGTCTTGGTGATCGTCACGGTGCGGCTGGTGCCGCTGACCGAGACTGTCAGGCTGCCGTCGGGGTTGTTTGTCACCCAGTCCGGGTGCGGATTA
The DNA here is from genome assembly GCA_036383055.1 of Rhizobium sp. Classification (GTDB taxonomy): domain Bacteria; phylum Pseudomonadota; class Alphaproteobacteria; order Rhizobiales; family Rhizobiaceae; genus Rhizobium. Next base: position 2,578 of record DASVPC010000192.1, read on the forward strand.
TCGCCCAGCGGCGAAAAGCGCGGGTACTTGATGCTGATCGTGTCACCGGAAATGCGGAATTCCGGCTGCACGTCGTAGCTGACCCATTCGCTCAGATAGATGCCGACGCGCTCCCAATGGGCTTCCGCGATGACTTTCGGCAGGTCGAAGAACCAGACGGCATAGAAGCCGTAGAGGATCACGCCGATGAAGACCATCAGGGCGCCGAAGCGCTGGCGGAAGGATCGGTGCAGGATCTCCGGGTAGCGTGCTTCGATATCCTGCATGCGGCTGGCGTCGATAACGGACATGGGCGACCTCAATGCTGCAGAAGGAAAGCATGCTCGCCGACGAGACGGCGACGGAGCCATGCGGAAAACTGATCGACGGCGATGATGGTGATGAAGAGCAGCAGCACCAGCGCCACCGTCTTGGCGCCGAAGCCGCGCGAGATCGACAGCTTCAGTTCTTCGCCGATGCCACCGCCGCCAACGGCGCCGATGATGGTCGAGGCGCGGACGTTGATTTCCAGGCGCAGCAGCGCATAGGACATGAAATTCGGCATTACCTGCGGCAGGGCGCCGAAGCGGACGCGCTCCGTCCAGCTGGCGCCGACCGCCTTCATGCCCTCATCCGGCTTCATGTCGATATTTTCGACGACTTCGTAGAAGAGCTTGCCGAGCGCGCCGATCGTGTGCAGGCCGACGGCGATGATGGCGGCGATCGGGCCGATCGACAGGATCGCCGAAAACAGCCCGGCAATGACGATCTCGGGGAAGGCGCGCAGGAATTCCATGACGCGCTTCGTCACCAGCCGCACCGGATTGGACGGCGACATGTTGCGGGCGGCAAAGAAGCTGAGCGGCAGGGCGATGACAAAGCCGATGATGGTCGACACCAGCGCCACGTTGATCGTGATGATCATCAGCTCGAAATATTCGGGAATGTAGAAATCGCCCCAGACATAGACGCGGCCGAGCGGGAAATTGAACTCTTCGCCGCCGACGCCGTTTGCGCCGTTCGGGCTTGGAAGATCAAAGAGCGCGCGATAGACGTCGGCCCAATCCTTGGGGATCAGCCAGCTCAGGAAGTCGAAGAGATGCGGCAGGCGGTCGAAGAAATGGCCGGCATTGCTCTCGTCGGCGAAACGAACGGAGCTGACGAAGGCGATGATCAGGATCGCGAGACCGAGCCCGGTATAGAGACGGCGCCGGGCCACCATGCGGCTCCAGGCGTCGCCGATCTCCTTGGCGCTGTGGGGAGCGCTTTGCATCTGTGGCTGGGCATCGGCAATCGTCATGAAAAATACCGCCTTGAAAAATAGCAAAGAGGCGGCCGTTGCCGGCCGCCTCGCAGTCAGGACGAAGATCAGCCGCCGATGGCAGCTTTGCGAACTTCGATAACGGCGTTGTAGAAGTCCGGCTTTACCTTGACGTAGCCCTTGAAGTCGCCGCCTTCGATGGCGTTGAAGCACTTGGCGTCGGCTGTCGGGAGCTTCAGGAAGAAGTCGGTCAGCTTGGTCTGCCATTCGGCGCCGAGCGCGTTGCGAACGACGAGCGGGCCGTTCGGGATCAGCGGCGAACGCCAGACTTCGACGAGCTTGTTCGGGTCGACGGCGCCCTTGTCGACTTCCTTGCGGAAGGTGCCGGAAGTGTAGCCGTCCTTGAAATCGCCGATGCCCGAGGAATCGTCCACGGCAACGTCGACCTTGCCGTCATAGGCAGCGAGCAGGTTGTTCTCGTGACCGCCATTGAACTGGGTCGAGGCGAAGAACTTGTCGTTCGGAGCGCCCGTGTCCTTCGGAATCTGCGTCAGCGGAACGAGATAGCCCGAGGTGGAGTCCGGATCGGCATAGCCGAGCTTCTTGCCCTTGGCGTCCTTGATGGTCTTGATGCCGGAAGACTTGAGCGCGAGACCGATCGAGTAGTAGCCGGTCGAGCCGTCTGCCTGCTGCGTGGTCAGGATCGGGGTGACGGCCTTCGGGTCCTTGATGGCGACGGCTGCATAGCCGGAAGCGCCGAGTTCGGCGAAGTCGAGCGTGCCGCCGAGCAGGCCCTGGATAACGCCGTCATAGTCGGCGGCCGGGAACAGCGATACCTTCTCGAAGCCGAATTCCTTCTTCAGGTGGTCGGAGAGGCAGGCGTAGTTGCGCAGGCGGTCGGCTTCGTTTTCGCCACCGAGAATACCGACGCGGAATTCCTTGAGGTTCTGAGCGGCGGCGCCGCCAGCAAGCGCGAGAAGCGCCGTGGCTGCAAGAAGGGTCTTCTTCAACATGGGTTCGTCTCCTGGTTAACCGGTGTGTCCCCGGATGTCTTCGGTCTGAAAGAAATGCGCCCTTGACGCGGGCTTTCGATCGCGGCCGGTTCCCCCTCAGGGACCGGCCAGTGCCAGCGGTTGCGGGCCGGCGGATGCATGTGCCGCGGCTTGCGCGGCCGGATCGGGAATGTTGATGGCGGTCGACGTCATCGTCTCGTCGACACCGGCGCCGTCCCTGTCGGTGCCGTAGATTTCCTTGACGGCGGCGGCCGTCAGATCGGACGGCTTGCCGTCGAAGACAACACGGCCGGCTGCCATGCCGACGATGCGTTCGCAATAGTTGCGGGCCGTATCCAGTGTGTGCAGGTTGGTGATGACGGTGATGCCTTCACGCTCGTTGATATCGCGCAAAGCGTCCATGACGATCTTGGCGTTGAGCGGATCGAGCGAGGCGATCGGCTCGTCGGCAAGCATCATCTTCGGCTGCTGCATCAGTGCGCGGCAGATGGCGACGCGCTGCTGCTGGCCGCCCGACAGCGTGCCGGCCATCTGTAATGCTGTCTGCTCGATGCCGAGGCGTTCCAGCGCCGCGATCGCCTTGATGCGCTCTTCGCGGGTGAAGACGGAAAGCAGGCTCAGCACGGTCGAGCGCTGGTTGAGGCGACCGAGCATGACGTTGGTGAGCACGTCGAGGCGCGGGACCAGGTTGAACTGCTGGAAGATCATGGCGCAATCGCGCTGCCAGCTGCGCAGCGCCCGGCCGCTCAGTTTGGACACTTCGGTGCCGGCGAAATGGATCGAGCCCGAGGTCGGGTCGGCAAGACGGTTGATCATGCGCAGCAGCGTGGACTTGCCGGCGCCCGAGCGGCCGATGACGCCGACCATCTGTCCTTGCGGAATGTCCAGCGTCACGGAATCGACAGCGAGCTTGTTTCCGAACCGGCGCGAGACATTCTTGAGCTCGAACATGAAGCTTTCCCTTTCGCCGCTGCTTTGGTCAGCAGCTAGCATTGACGTCGCGCTACTAACTATGAATAGGCGCAGGTGCCTTGGCCCAAAACGGAATTTCGAGCGGCTATGCGCCAAGTATAGGCAACGCATTATCGCCGCTTCATGAAGCTCCGATGTCAGATTTGTGTAAGTGTTGTTACAATCCCCCGCTATTGGTGCGGTGGGATGATTCAATGGAGCCGCATTAGTTGCTGTCGGCGTCAAATAAACCGGTCGGAAGACCGTCCATGCTGCGGACGTTCTTTTCCCGCCGATACTCCTCGATACCATCGGGACCCTTGGCCTTGGCCCACTGATCGAGGCTCGGCCTTTCGCCTTCATAGGAAAAGAGCGGCACGCCGAAGCCGCAGGAGGTCTGGACCAGGTCGATATCCAGCCAGACGATCTGGCGGGCGCCGAGCGGTTCGTCGCCGGCATAGTGTGTATGCAGCAGCTCCCGGTATTCAGCTGATGTCCTATGAATGATCCGGCCGCGCCCATAGAGGCGCAGGATCATCGGCGGCCCCGCGACCGCGCAGAACATGATGGTCAGCCGTCCGTCCGCCTTCATATGCGCCGAGGTCTCGTTGCCGCTGCCGGTGCGGTCGAGATAGATGGCGGTGTTGGGCGATATGATGCGCAGACACAATGTCTCGCGGGGCGAAACGTTGACGCGGGATTCCGCGGTCGCCGACGCCGTGAAGAAGATATGTTGCCGGGCAATGAAATCACGCAGCCGGTCATCGATGCTATCGAACTGCTTTGCCATGAAGGCGTCTCCCTTGACTATTTGGTCTCAAAGGGTCGCTAGACGCTAATTCCTCAGTCGGCCGGCGCAAGCCCCGTATCGGCGAAAAACGTCCTCATGCGCCGTAGCGGATCAAAAAATCCTCGGCGGAAAGGGCGCGGAAGTCGGCCAGCGCCGTGCGCAGGGTGGCGTGATCCCAGTCCCACCAGGAAAGCTTGTCCATGCGCGCGCCGACCTCGGCGGTGAAACGCTCGCGGATCAGCTTGGCCGGCACGCCGCCGACGATCGTATAGGGAGCGACATCCTTGGAAACGACGGCGCCGGCGCCAATGACGGCACCATTGCCGACCGTGACGCCCGGCAGGATAGTGGCGCCGTGGCCGATCCAGACGTCATGACCGATCACGACGCGGTTCTCGCGCCGCCAGGTGAAGAAATCCATCTCCATATCCGCATCCGGCCAATAGTCGGCGGCGCGATAGGTGAAGTGATGCAGCGTCGCCCGCCAGGTCGGATGGTTGGTGGCATTGATGCGGACGCTAGCTGCGATGTTGACGAACTTGCCGATCGTCGCACACCAGACGGCGCCGTCCTGCATGATGTAGGAGTAATCGCCGATCTCGACCTCGTCGATGCGGCAACGGTCGGAGACCTCGGTATAGCGGCCGAACGTCGAGTTCTTGATAGTCGCGGTCGGGCTGATGAAGGGCGTTTCGCCCAGTTGACGGCTCATGCGGCGGACTTTCTGGGTGAGAAGCGGGAGACATCGAGAATCCGGCTACCGACCGCTTCGCGCACTTCCTCGTCGTGGAAGATGCCGAGCAGGGCGACGCCGGCCTTTTTCTTCTCCTCGATCATCGAGACCACGACGGCGCGGTTGCGGGCATCGAGAGAGGCCGTCGGCTCGTCGAGCAGGAGAATGGCATGGTCGGTGATGAAGCCGCGGGCGATATTGACGCGCTGCTGCTCGCCGCCGGAGAAAGTGGCGGGCGGCAGCTGCCAAAGCTCCTGCGGCAGGTTGAGCTGGGCGAGCAGGGCGCCAGCCCTTTGCCGGGCATCTGCCAGCGCCATGCCGCGCGCCAGAAGCGGCTCGGCAACGACGTCGATGGCGGCCACGCGCGGCACGGTGCGCAGGAACTGGCTGACATAGCCCATGGTATGGCGGCGAACCTCGAGTACGGTGCGCGGATCGGCGGTGGCGAGATCGGTGATTCTGTCCTTGTGCGCCACCAGGATCTGGCCGGCGTCGACGGCGTAGTTGCCGTAGATCATCTTCAAGAGCGAGCTCTTGCCGATGCCGGAGGGGCCGCCGAGCACGACGCATTCGCCGGCTGCGACCGAGAAGGAGACATCGGCAACGACAGGCAGGCGAATGCCGTCGCGCAGATGCATGGTGAAACTCTTGAAGACTTCGGAAACGACGAGGGGGGTTGCCATGACTTTATTTCCTCAGACCTGCAGGATCGAAGAGACGAGCAGTTGCGTGTAGGGTTCGCGCGGATCGTCGAGCACGCGGTCGGTCAGACCATGCTCGATGACATATCCGTCCTTCATCACCATCATGCGGTGCGACAGCAGACGGGCGACGGCGAGGTCGTGGGTGACGATGATTGCCGACAGGCCGAGATCGTTGACGAGGCCGCGCACGAGGTCGAGCAAGCGTGCCTGCACCGAAACGTCGAGGCCGCCGGTCGGCTCGTCCATGAATACCAGGCGCGGGCCGGTTACCAGATTGCGGGCGATCTGCAGGCGTTGGCGCATGCCGCCGGAGAAGGCGCGCGGCTGGTCGTCGATGCGGTCGGCGTCGATTTCGACGCGCTCCAGCCAGTCGACCGCCGTGGCGCGGATATTGCCATAGTGACGGTTGCCGATCGCCATCAGCCGCTCGCCGACATTGGCGCCGGCCGAGACCGTCATGCGCAAGCCGTCGGCGGGGTTCTGGTGGACGAAGCCCCAGTCGGTCCGCATCAGGAAGCGGCGCTCCGCCTCGTTCATGCGGAAGAGGTCGCGATAGGTCTCGTCGCGCATATGGTATTCGACGCTGCCGGTGGTCGGCAGCAGCCGTGTCGAGATGCAGTTGAGCAAGGTGGTCTTGCCCGAGCCGCTCTCGCCGACGATGGCCAGCACTTCGCCGGGCCAGAGATCGAAGGAGACGTCGCGGCACCCGATGCGGCTGCCGTAGAATTTCGAGATATCCTTGACTTTGAGGAGTGGTGTGTCGCTCATTCGGCGGCCTCCTGATTGGGTGCCAGCCCATTTGGTGCCAGCATCGGGCCGACATGGCCGTGGGCGCGGCGGTCTTCGCAGAAATCGGTGTCGGAGCAGACGAACATCCGTCCGCCCTTGTCGTCAAGGATCACTTCGTCGAGATAGACCTGCTCCGCTCCGCAGAGCGCGCAGGGCTTGTCGAAGCGCTGCACTTCGAAGGGGTGATCCTCGAAATCGAGGCTGACCACGTCGGTATAGGGCGGCACAGCATAGATGCGCTTCTCGCGGCCGGCGCCGAAGAGCTGCAGTGCATCCGACAGGTGCATTTTCGGATTGTCGAATTTCGGCGTCGGCGACGGGTCCATCACATAGCGGCCGGCGACCTTGACCGGATAGGCATAGGTGGTGGCGATACGGCCGTTGCGGGCGATGTCTTCATAGAGCTTCACA
>DASVPC010000193.1:0-74164 GCA_036383055.1 Rhizobium sp.
TGATCGCACCGTCAAGGATGACATCGCCATGCGCCGTGACAGTATTGGCAGCCACGGTCGCACCGCTGGCAGAGAGATCGCCAGCCGACAGCAGCGTGCCGGCGTCGATGGATCCGCTTGAAGCAAGTGTCAGGTCGCCACTTGACGCCTGAACGATGGTTCCGTTCGCCGCTGCCGTTCTGGCGAAATCAACACCTGAGACGATGGTGGCCGCCTTGATGCTGGATCCGGAGATGTTGATATCGCCGCCACCAAGCACTTGACTATTGATGTCCACGCCACCGGTTGCGCCGGAGAGGGTAATGCCCTTGTGACCGGTGACCGCGTTGGCGGAGATCGATGCCGCATGGGCGTCGATGGTACCGGCCGCCTGTAGGGTCGGCACAGCAAGGGCGCCATTGACCGCGATGGCGAGGCCGCCGGCCTGGCCAAGGACGATATTGCCGCTGGCGGCATTGGTGGCATCGAAATCAAGGCCGGCGACGAGGGTCTGGGCAGACAGGCTTTGACCGTTGATCAAAACATTGCCGGCGCCGAGAATCTGGCCGGCGACATCCACGCGACCGCTTGCGGTCGTCGTGCCGGTGGCACCATCAAGAGTGACATCGCCATGGGACGTGACGGTGTCGGCGCTCACATTCGCGCCACTGGCATCAAGATTACCCGCCGACAATAGCGTACCGACGCTGAGCAAGCCTGAGGCGGCGAGTAACAGATTGCCGGTTCCTGTTGTCGTCGGGGCAAGCGTAATGCGGCCGCCCGCCGCATCGGTGGCGGCGATGTCGACACCAGAGACGATGGCGTCGGCCGCTATAGTCGGGCCGGAGATGCTGATATTGCCGGCACCGAGGATCTGGCCGGTAACGGCAGTGGCGCCGGAAAGCGTGATGTTCTTGTGGCCGGTGATGGTATCAGCGGTGATCGTCTGACCGGTGGCGTCGATCGCACCGGCTGCCAAGATGGTGCCTGCCTGGATAGCGCCAAGACTATCGTTGACCGTGAGATCGCCGCTGCTCGCCACCACGATATTGCCACCAGACGCCTTGGTCGATGCAAAGTCGACACCGGACGCAAGAAGACCGGTACTGACACCATTGGCGTTGCCGTTGATGGTGATGTCGCCGGCACCGAGCAACTGGTTGGCGACACTGACACCGCCATCGATGCCGACATTGCCGTGACCTGTCAGAGTGTTTGCCTGTAACAAAGCTGCCCGAGCATTCAGATCACCGGCCGACAGCAACGTACCGACAACGATATTGCCAGTCGTGGCGGTCAAATCGAGCGTGCCGGCTGGACCGACAGCCAGGGTGCCGCCAGCCGCATTGGTGGCGGCGAAGTCGACGCCGGCGGCGATGGCGCTTGCCTGAATGGCAGCCCCGGAGATCAGGATATTGCCGGCGCCGAGCACCTGGCCACTCGCGTTGGTCGATGCGTTGACGGTGATCGCCCCGTGCGATGTGATGTTGCTGGCCATCAGCGAGGCCGCGGTCGCTGTGAAATTACCAGTGGTTTGGATGTTCCCGGCCGTGATATCGCCGGTCGCACTCGTGCTGAGGCTTCCAGCCGACAGCAGATTGCCGGTGGTTATATTGCCGCCCGTTGCCGTCAGGCTGAGGTTCCCAGCGCGATTGCCAGCAATCGTCGCGGCCGAGCTGAGAACAACGTTGCCACTCGCATCGGCGCTGGTGGCGGCGATATTGATGCCTGAGACGGCCATGCCGGTAGAGATCGATCGACCTGCGGCAGTGACATTGCCTTGCGCCAATGTACTGCCAGAAACCGCGATATCCAACCCGGCGGTCAGCGCGATGTTGTTATTGCTCAGCAGCGACCCTGCCGAGATCGAGCCGGTCGTCGCGGTCAGATTGAGATCGCCGGTACTATTGGCAGCACCCGCAATCGCGATATTGCCGGAGGTCGCCGAAAGCGTTGCCGCGCCGCTGCCCGCCGTCACGCTGCCGGCAGCAATCCCGCCGCCCGAGTTCATCTGCACGGCGGTGCCGCTGTTGACGTCACCGGAGACGCTGAGCAGGCCGGTGCCGCTTGCAAGCACGATACCACTGTCGGCTGCCACCGACTGCAGGGTAATGCCCTGGTCAGCCTGGACGGCGACCTTCTGCTTGGAGGTCACCTTGGCGGTCGTCACCTTTTGCTTCGAGGTGATGGTGACGCCTTGGCTGCCCGAAGCATTGCCGATCGAGATCTTGCCATCTGATGACAACGACAACTCACCGGCGTTCGCCGCCATATCGCCGCTCATGTTGACGCCAGCACCCTTCTCGGTGACGACGACCTTGATAAGGTCGGCCTGCATGGCGCCGAGAGCCGAGCCGTCGATGGCATATTCCGGCGTGCCGGACGTCGCCGTCAGCGCGGTGGCCTCGCCAGTGGCATAGTCGTATTTGCTGGCGCCGCCGGTCAGTCGCACAGTCTTGCCATAGATCGGCGCATTGACATGGATGTTGCGGGCGACGACGTCGAACAGGTCGACGGCACCGGGAGTGGCCGCGAAGTTCCCCCCTGCCCCTTCGAAGGTGACATCGCCGCCATTGACGGTGAAGCCGGTGAGGCTGCCATCAGCGCCGATATTGGGAACGCCGGTCGTCAGCGTCGCATGCGGCGTATTGATGAAGCCGCAGCCATTGCAGGTAATTCCGTTAGGGTTCGCTATGATGACATCGGCCTTGGTGCCGAAGACCTCGGCCGGGCCATTCAGCGCGGAACGATTTCCGCTCGTAACCTCATTCAAAATGACCGAAGCGGGGTTCGATGCATTGAGGTTCGGGTTGCCGGGCGTCACACCCCCGAGGTTCGACGTGCCGACTTCGCCTTTGAAATTGTTGAGGATAAGACCCTGCGTGCCGATATTCAGGTCGTTGTATTTATTGTGAGACAGGCCAGCTCCGTTCGGGGTGACGATGTCGATCAGCGGCACGCCATTCGGAGCAGCGCCGACGCCTGGCTGATTGGCAGCAGGCGCCGTCGTGCTCGCGGAGACGGACTGGGCGTTGGCAATCACCGGCTGCAATACCAGGAGGCTGCTCAGCGTCAGGGCAAGTGCCTTGTGAGCAAGACGCGCGAGCTGATGAACGACGTCGCTCGCAACCAACTGCGAGGCGGTCGGTTCTCTGGACGACTTGCCAGACCCATGCCCAGGATATTTGCCCACGATACGCTCTCGCCCTTCTGAGGTCGGGCTACGTCCGCGGCTCTCGCCCGACTATGTAGCCTACATCTCACCTCGCCCAGGCCGCGTCATGCGGCACATATTAAAGATTTCTCTGATCGACTTGGTGGCGGACGTCAATTGCTACACGGATAAAGGGAGCCAACTTGGGGATGTTCGCGTAAGCTTGGTAAAGACCGCGTGAATTTTACACCAATGACTATATGCGATACGAAGGAAAGCACGCATCACGATGCTTCATCGCAGGTGCTTTAGGTCTTGCGGCGTGGCGATGGCGGACGCGCCACGACGCGATGCTCGAGCACAAATCCGGAGCCTTGGTCGCTCAGCACGCCGGAATACCGGCAAGATCGGCTTTGGATGAGCGGCGATGCGGCCAATACCGTCTCATCGCGTTGGCAATGCGGACAGCGAGGCGGCGGCAGTCGTCATGCCGGGATCCTATCGGCTCGCCCTAGAGGCGCTGTAGCTATCACCGACCGGCCTGTTTCTTCCTTGGCTCACGCAGCATGTGGCTGATCTCGGCGATGGCGCCATCTACGATTCGGCTGCCGACTAAGCTTATCCAGTTCTTCGATTGCAGAATTGCGGCAGTGATCGCGAGCTCGATGGTCGTTTGATCTTTTCGACCGGCAACGCCTCCAAGCCCTCATCCTTATTGGCGATTAAAGATCTTGTAGCCGGTCTCACGCAAGATGCCGAACTCGCGGCACACATCACTCATGCCTTCGCCCTCCGGAAACCGGGCGACAGAACGAAGACGTTCCTCCATCACCGAAGTCTCTCTCGACGGCATCAACACCTCCCACAAAAGCGAAAAGTGCTACCTATGTTTCCGCTACAATGCGCCACCTATCTCTCAGGTCGGGCACAATGCGAATACCGCTTCACGCTAAGGCTTCGGCCCGTTATCGCCAAGCAAGACCTGTACGCGCGAAAGGCCTCGGCTCCCAGCCGGAAACTGCATCCCTCATGAAAAACAAAGGCAACCGAATGCGCTCCGGCCAACCCAGCCGGATATCTGGCAAACGGCTTGCGTACGAGATAGCCCTTCCCAGTCTCGTCCAGCGACCCGTCTTGCAGCAATTGCAGGAGCCCGGCCTCTTGCGGAGGGATCTGATGCGAGAAAAGGCAAGGTCCAGCCGCGTCAGGTGACCGCTCCTCGTCCAGCGTTCCAGCTCGTCGCGGTAATAGAAGTCGCTGACCTGATGCTGCTCTCCAAAGAACAACCAGTTCTTTCCCTTGGCGCCATGTGCCTCGCGCTCCTGGAGGAAGGCGCGGAAGGGGGCAGCCGGTCCCCGGTCCGACCATGATGGCCGGCGCGTCGGGATCGTGCGGCGGTCGGAAATGCGCGGAGGGCTGAATGAAAATTGGAATGGGGACATCGGCGGCTCGATCGGCGAGGAACGCCGATGCGGTTCCCGCCCGGCTCGCTCCTTCATTCGCATATCTGACAATGGATACCGTCAAATGAACTTCGTTCGGACAAAGCTTGGAGCTCGAGGAGATCGAATAGAGACGCGGCTGAAGACGTTTTAGGCCGCCGATGAATTCCTGTGCTCTGGCAGCGCATGGCGCCAGCGCGATGATGTCAGCGATCTGCCTGCCCCAAAGTCAGCGCGAAACCTCTTCGCGCTCAGCGGACAATATCTCCGACAAAACGTTGCTGCCCGAAAGGGAGGCCCACCACTTTACGAAGTCGGCGCTCGCTCGCCCGAGCTCGACTGGTCGCGTTCAGCGTTCTCGATGTTGTGCTGATGGGACGGACCGCACACCTAACGCCCTTTGCAGCGCCCGGAAATCCTGGCAATGGACGAACCGACCGCGAACCTCGACTATGGCAATCAGGTACGGCTGCTTTCCCATATCCGGCAGCTGGCGGCGCGTGGGATTTCGATCATCCTGTCGACGCACAATCCTGACCACATCTTCATGGTCGCCGATCGCGTCGCTCTGCTTCACGACGGCAAATTCGTTGGACTTGGGTCGACCAAAGACATGCTGACGCCTGAAGCGCTGAAACAGCTCTACGATATCGACGTCGTCATCGGTTCAATCAAAGGCAGCGCCGCTCGCCTCTGCGCGCCGCGTTTCATTTCGGCAACAGATGGAGGCATCGATGGTCCATGAGAATGAAATCCGCGAAAACGAAGTCACTGTTGATCCGCCGCCGACAATGGATGCCGGTTTCGTATTCATCTGCAGCATCTTGGCACCCTGGACATAGCGCTTGGAGACACCAAGACATGATCGACCTCGTCAAGCAACTGATTGAAAAAATGTATGCTGAAGATCCGTTTTGGTTAAATCTAAAACACAATCTTCTTCACAGCCCACTTCCCCGCCGCTAGGCCGGTTGGGCGCGTCAAGCGGTCTCGGCATTCTGTTTGTATGCTCTTGAAGGGAGCAGAACTCCAGGAAACTCCGCTGCCAACTATCTTAAACCCCGCGTCCTTACCTTGATCGCATCGACGATGCGGTCTTCACACCGTTCGGCCGCCGAAAAATAGACAGAGATTTTGACCGTCGCTGTCTGCGTTGCAAAGGCGGGTATGAACCGGCTCGGCAGGCTGCGCCCGTTGAGATTCCCGGCAACGGTTGGAAATTGAAAGCCAAATTGGAACATCTACGGGCGCGCGATTTGAACCTGCGGCGCTATCGAAGACTGATAAAACTGAGGAGTATCTAGATACCGGGACGTGTGATGAGTCGCTATAATCCTCTTGTCCCAGTCCACCGCCCATCTTTCCTCGGCGCTCAGCACCACTGAAGGCATGGTCTCCCTATAGCCGATAGTCGATGCATACGATGGCTCCTCCCGGTTCCATCGCATTGATTGTTCCCCTCTGGAGGTTCCCGACCTTCATACCTTAAAGGGCCTCGGTTTTCCGATGGCCGTCTTTCTTGCCTAGCGGTGGGGCATGCCGCGCTGCGAGCTAGGCGCACTACCGAAAATCCCTCGTCGTCAGCCCAATCTCGTCGATATGGTCATATAGGTCCACGACGTTACGAGCTTTCGAAACAGCGCGCGGAGGAAGTAGATCCAAAACAACGATCGCCGAGAAGCGTGTTTAAAATTTTCAGCCGCAGATCGAAGCGCGGCCTTCACCTCCACAACGTAACAGCGAAATTCGTACGATGACATTTCATTGCACATCCAACGGAGCCGCACATTGTTACGGAAACCGCATTTTTCAGCGCAAAATGGATAGAAGGTGACCTAGCAACATGCAGTCAGCTTGCCATTTTTGATCCTACACTCAGACGGCTCCCTGCGCTCAACTTTCTAGGTAGTGGCATCCGAGAATGGCGAACGACAGTTACCAATCCAGCGGAACGACACTTGCCGTATCACCGTCCCTCATGCTCAACCATGAGCGAACTTGGGAGTCGCACCCAAATTTTAGGCAGAAATTCGCAAGCAAGCCATACGGCACCGGTCGCCACCGGTCAGTTCTCGGAGTGATAACGCAATTCAATAGCAACTCGTAGAAACAGTGGGGTATCAGCCTTTGGGAATGTGCGACATGGAAATTTCCCAACAAATTGAAGAGGCTTTCAACAGTATTTTTAGCGCAAAAAGCCTCGATGATCTCCGGAATATTATAAAAGATTTACGCGAACGATTGGGCTTGGCCAATATAGTTTATCACGCATTGCGGCTCCCCAAGACAGATATACTCCATCCGATGCTTTTGCTGACCTACGAGCCAGAATGGGTCCAGCGTTATATTGAAAACGATTATTTTAGGATCGACCCCGTTGTCATTCATGGACGCAGGGGTTTTCTACCGGTCGACTGGTTCGAGGTAGACAGGGAAACTGTAAACGCCAAGCGTTTCTTTTCTGACGCCGATAAATTCGGCGTTGGACGCCAAGGTCTTACAATGCCAATCCGTGGCCCGGGAGGCGAGCGCGCACTATTCACCGTGACCGCAAACATCTCACAAAGTGAGTGGCGGAAGAGGCGGTTGGCCTATATGCGCAGCTTTCAGTTGATGGGACATTTTTTCCATGACCGCGCAGTTCAATTTGGCGGATTTCGCTTGGCAGATCGCTCGCCTGAACTGTCTCCTCGAGAGAAAGAATGTCTACGGGCAATCGCCACCGGAAAAGCTCCGAAACAAATCGCAAGTGATCTTCAACTGTCAGCGAGCGCAGTGCAGTTATATCTGAAAAGTGCAAGACAAAAACTCTGCTGCAAAAGTATAGCAGAAGCCGCTGTCATCTCGCAGCGCCTCGAATTGCTCGAGAACTGATTACGAGATCACGCTATGCCGATACAAATTAGGCCAAGGCTCAAAATCTCCGAATTGTCAATATAATATATACCAATATTGTGCGCTGCGTTTGCGCGTCGTAATTCGTCTTGTGTTGTCATAATTCGTCTAACGAAGGAGACGCTGCTATGATCGAACTATTGGATAGTGCCGACAGGACTCTACGCCCGGAAATTTTTGAGGAAATGTTTCGAGCGCGCGCCGCCGTCTTTCGTGATCGCCTTGGCTGGGACGTGCGCGTGCAGAATGGCCTGGAAATTGACCGATACGACGAGCAAGAAGATCCGATCTATCTCGTGTCCTTGGACGATGCAGGGCGGTTAGCTGGCTCACTTCGCCTGTTACCGACCATGGGCGAAACCATGCTGGGCAACGAGTTTGCTTCTTTCTTTGATGAACCGGTCAATATCTGCAGCCCGCTTGCCTGGGAGTGCACCCGCTTTTGCGTCCACCCACCAAGTACAGGCCAGGCGCCGAACAGCGGACAGCAAGTCTCCTCCGAATTGCTGATCGGCCTTTGCCGGCTCGCCCTAACCTCAGGCATCGAACATATCGTTGGTCTCTATGACCACGCCATGACCCGCGTTTATCGACGCATCGGCTGGTGCCCAGTTCCTTTTGCAACGTCGCGGCCACAGGTTGGAAAGCTCGTCGTCGGGATTTGGGATGTCTCTCACGAGGCGCTGAACACGATGATCATGCGTGATGGGAAGGCACCATCCGTAAAAATAGCAGCCTAGAGGGCAATCTAGAAAATGCCTCTCAACGGAAAATGCCCCCGGCTCTTTTGAGTCGCCTTTGCACAAAAGTTCTTCTGCCCGCCCGTCCTTACGGCTCCAAAGATACCCGCGATCCGTGCCGGCATCGGAACATGCCGGCCGCCTGCTACCAATACGCAGCTTTGTTCGTTGCGGCTTGTCAAGGGACTTCGCCTCAAGAGCTCAGATGACACCTTTAAATTGATGGAAATTGAGACGTCAGGACGATGTCGCATCGCCCAAAATCTCGTGGCTGAGGAGACGAAAGTGAACATCTCCAAAACTCTCCCGGTACACGCGGACAGGGACAGAGGTCCATCCTCTTCTCTCACGCTGACCACCAACCCCATCCTGCTCGGCGGTGAAAACCGCTCCGGCACCACTTTGCTCAGCATCCTGCTCGACTCGCACCCCGATCTCGTGGTCGGACCCGAAATCGACTTCACCGAACCCGTCAACCTCGGTCCGCACATCCTTGCGGTGTGCGACATGATGGACCTCGGCGATCCACGGCTCGCCGGTAAGACGAAAGACACCGTTGACCCCGAGTGGTTCGATGGCGGTCACTTCGTCGTGCAGTGCGAGCGTTTCGGTCTCGATCGCGACAATGTGAGGAGCGTGGTAACCGGCCTGATGGCCGAGCGCGGCACCGATCTGTCCACCCTGGAAGACCGCTGCCTGCTCATCAACGCCATCGGCGAATTCCGCCGCGAACAGACGGGAGCCCGACGGTGGGGCCTGAAGCTTCAGCGCAGGATCCAGGACATCGGCACTTACGCCGCGATCTGGCCACACGCCCATTTCATCCACATCATCCGCGACGGCCGCGACCTGACTGCCTCTCACTTCAAGACCGTCCCCGACTGGGGCTACCGGACTGTCGCAGAAGCGGCGCACGGCTGGCTGGACGTCGTCACCCGTCCCCGCCAAGCCGCGCCTGACGGCCGCTATCTGGAAGTGCGGTATGAAGATCTGGTTACCCGTCCCCGCGAGACCATCGAGCGGATGCTGGACCACCTCGGCCTGCCATGGAAGGAGGCGGTCTTGCACCATGCGGAGCACGCACACGCGCTGTTCGACAACCCCTGGGGCCATCCCGCCGCGGAAGCCGCGGGTAAGCCACTCTATACCGGGCGTAACGGACGGTACCTGGAAGATCTCACACCCGAAGAAATCGATGAGTTCGAGCGGATCGCCGGAAAGGAACTAGAACAACTGGGCTACGAGCTGTCGAGGCCAGCCTCCCGGAGAACGGGGTGACATGGGAGCCTTACGAAACGCCCTGACGACACCCCTGGCGGCTTCTACCCTCTACCCACCGGCCAGACGGCCTCTTTCCTCCGTACCCATTGTTTCCGTTCCTCGCAGATTAGGCGCGACGCATCATGAAGTTCATTGACATGCCATCACTCGGTCTGTCTCCGGGCAGTGTCACCGTCTGGCGGGCCAGCGCTCCGCATATGTCCGACGCCGCCTGGACAACCGACTTGAGGCGGGCATCCTACGTCCAGGAAGCCCACATCACCTACGCACTCGAGGCGGCCGATGACGGGCCTTTGCCGCCGGCCTGGCTGGGCTGCGCTTTCAATCTGCCCTCTGGACTTGATATGGACGCCTTCGCCGCAGCTCTGCGTGACTGGACGGATCGCCATGAAGTCCTGCGCAGCCAGCTCACCCTCTCCTCTCCCTCCACATCGGGCAATCGTCTGCACCGCATGACGCTACCCCCAGGGGTCGTGAGCATCCACCCCAGTGCGGCGGGGGACTTCACCGACGGCCAGAAGCTTGCACGGCATCTGGAGGAATTGTTCGACAGCGAAGCCGGTCCTCTCGTTTGGCCGGGATATATCTGTGCCACCATCAGCCGCCCGGAAGCGACCACCGTCTGTATCGCCGCCGACCATGCTCTGACGGACGGCTATTCCATTTTCCTGACCGCGTATGAGATCCGCGCTTTATACGCGGCACACGCCGCGCCCGAGAATAAGCCCGCCCTGCCTCCCCTTCCCCCGACTGCCAGCTACCTCGATTTCGCGGAAGCCGAACGCGCCGAAGCCGACGCGCTCACCGCCGACCACGAATCCATCATTCGCTGGCAGCAGTTCGTCACGACGGCTGGTGGCAACCTGCCGGAGTTCCCCGTACCGGTTGGTGACGTGAGCGGTAGCCCCGCCGATCAGCCAGGCGGATACGTTGAGTTTCTCGACACATCCGCCGCACAGGCTTTCGATCGAGTCTGCCGCGCAGCCGGGGGCGATTCCTTCTCTGGACTGCTCGCCTGCCTGGCCAAGGTCGGTCACGAAATCACTGGTTCTGACGAATTCAGCGCCATGATCGCCTTCCACACCCGGCTGCCGGCTTGGCGATCCTCCATCGGCTGGTATGTGGGCATGGGGCCGGTCGCCTTCCCTGTGAGTGCAACCGGCTCCTTCGCAGAGACGGTCAGTTACGCGGTTTCCAATCTTGACGGAGTAAACGAACTGGCCCGGATACCCATGCCCCGCGTGGTGGAACTCCTTGGTCAGCCCCTCCGCGACCCTTTCATGGTTTCTTACATGGATCTTCGCCGCGCGCCCGGTGCCCGTGACTGGAATAGCGGGCGAGTTATCGCTCTGCGTAGCCGCAGCAATGATCCGGATGAAGTGTGCTTCTGGATCGTGCGGACCTACGACGGCCTGTTCGTCAACTACCGCCACCCCGCCACCGGCCCGGCGGACATTACCGTCCCCGACTACGTGGCCCGCACAAAGCGCCTTCTAGTGTCCCTCGTGAACACCGCACGTTGGCCCGCCACCCCACACCCCATAGGAGCCTATCGCTCGTGACGGACATCAGACACATTGCGGCAGCCGCGTGCGATTACACGAGGTTCGATGTGGTTATCGTCGGTTCTGGGCCATCCGGGTCGATGGTCGCGCGAACACTTGCGGAGAAGGGCTACCACGTCGCCATCCTGGAATATGGAGGGCTGGTTTCCCCCGGCACCATGCACGGGCCTCATCAAGCGTCCTACAGCAGAGCATTCACGTCCGACGGCCCCGCTGACGGCAACCCGTGGACGGCGTGCTGCGTCGGCGGCGGGATGCAATTTTACAACGCGATGACGTTCCGATACCGGCAAGCAGATCTGTCGGCTTCCCAGTATCTTACGACCGACATGGAGATTGATTGGCCCATCACCCTTCAAGATCTCGAACCCTGTTATTTGGAGATCGAGCATCTCCTGAAGATCAGCGGCGTGAATGGGTTTCCATCGTATCCAGCCAGCTTGCGTGGATTGATGTTGTCCAATGCAATGCGGGAACTCAGCATAAGACCCAAGAATATCCCGCTGGCGATCATGCCGCCAGGGACCAGCAAGGGGTGCATCAAGTGCTCGGCATGCGATGAACTGGCGTGCCCCACGGATGCGAGAGCGTCTGTGCTGGCAAGAGACATTTTGGATGATTCCGCCCTTCCTGGAACGATCTCGGTTCTGTACGGCTGTTTTGTCAACCGGATCGAGACCCGGAACGACGGTCGGGCCGAAGCACTTGAATGCTATGTATCGCTCTCGTCAGAACTGATCCGGATCCCGGTTGAAAACGTCATCGTCTGCGCAAACGCGATACAATCGGCGGCATTGATGCTTCGCTCGAAAAGCGGGCATGCACCAAAGGGAATAGGAAACGAATCCGATCTTGTTGGCCGGGGCCTGTCATTCAAGATTAGCGGTTACTCCGTCGGTCACATGGAGCCAGCAGATTGGGGCTCGGGTGCATCAGCTCCGCACCGGGGACCGCATGCAACCGTATATACGGACGAATTCTACGAGCATAGTGACGTGCCGTGCGGATTGGGCGGCCTCCTCTATGAAGCTAATTTCCCTTCGCCGGATGAAAACGTCGGCCTCGTGCGCCTGCACTACATAGCCGGCGAAGAGCCATGGTCGCACAATCGCATCGTGCTTGATGAAGCCGTTGATCGGCACGGTATTCCCTACATCCGTTTCGAATACAGAAATTCGGAAAATGACCGCGCGCGAATAGGTTTTCTCGCCGATCGTGCGGATGACATTTTACGCCAACTGGGTGCAACCCGCGTTGAGCGAGAGCCTCCTGCCCACGGAAAAGGCAGTGCTCACCTGCACGGTACGATGCGCGCCGGATACGATCCCAGAACCTCAGTCGTCGACAGCTGCGGCAGGGTCCACGGGTTCACCAACATTCATGTCATGGATGGCTCCGTCATGAACTTCGCGGGCAACAGCAATCCGACACATACGATCATGGCCAACGCCCGGCGAATGGCCCTGTCACTCTAGCAAAGAAGGTATGGAGATGCTCGATCCTGGAGCTACCGGACATTTGGCTGAATGGGAGCGTGAAACCCGGTCATCCATCATATTCCGCTCCGCCAATGGCGCGATGGCGGAGGATATCGACGGCAAGATTTATCTGGATATGACGTCCTGCAGCGGCGCTTCGCCACTCGGCAGCAATGATCCGGTATTCAAGACCAAACTTGCGCGGGCCATGGAGCAGGAAACTGACATTCTGCCGTCGCCGGTCAGTGAGCAGCGCCAGATACTCGCCGGAAAAATCTCGCGGATGTTCCCGGACAATCCCAGAGTATTTTTTCTGAGGACCGGATCTTGCGCAACGGAAGCGGCAATTCGGATCGCCCGGCACCGAACTGGCCGGCCGATTATTCTGACGGCCGGCTTCCACGGATGGCACGAGATCTTTCAGCAGTATCCCTGGTCGGACAATCCGGCGGCCAAGGATCAACACATCCAAGATTTCCAATACGACATCGATATCCTGGAACGGCAGCTCGTCACGAACGAGGGGAAAATCGCAGGCATTTTCATCACGCCGGAACCCTCGGTCTTTCCTGCGGAATTGCTTCAGGAAATCTCCAGAATGGCAAGTCTGCATGGAGTGCTGCTGATCGTTGACGAGGTCCTGTGCGGGCTTCGCTACGCCAAGGGCGGCTATTGCCGAAAACACGGCGTGAAAGCGGACCTCATCACATTGGCCAAGGGGATCGCACAAGGCATCGGCCTCTCCGCGGTCGTCGGCACCACCGATGCCATGACGGGAGCCGATGGGGCCTATCTCGGCAATACCTATCTGCGCGAGAACCGGGCCTTCGTCGCCGGCAATCTGACGCAGGAAATCTTTGAAGAAGCAGACATCATGGCTCGTATCGCCGAGAGCGGCTCGGCGCTGAAGAAGCTGTTCCGGACTGCGTTCGAACGCAACGAAATACCTGCGCGCGTTATCGGAAACGAGACCATGTTCAGGATCGTCCTGCCTTCGCAAAAGCATGGAAGGGCCTTCGCTCAACGGTGCCTGCAGCACGGCATCTACTCCGGTTACCCCGGAACTTACATGAGCAACGCGTCCATGGATTCCCCGTTTTTCGCAACGTTGCAGTCGGCGCTGGAGCGAGCGCTCGCAGACTACCGCAAGGACGAAGACATGACGGCACAGGTCACTGATGCATCCATGGTCGCATACTGCGCGGAGGCGTTCCACACCACGGAAAGTGCATGTCTCTCCAACAAGCATCACTGGGCCTGATACAGGGAGGAAAACCGTGAAAGATCGAACACAAGCCGCGACCGTCAATTCGCACAACGGCTGGGAAATCCAGATCGAAGACTATGATCATATAGCCTTCGACCTGGATGGAACCCTTGTCGATTCGCAGGCTGTGGTCGAAAGCGCACTGCGACGATGGGCGTGGGAGGAGCAAATCTCTCCGGACTACGTCATGCAGATGTCGGCCGCTCGCCGGGATATAGACTTGGTGGCGACGATTGCGCCCGGTCTCTCTCCGGAACGCGAGGCGGCTCGCATTGCAGATTATGAGATCCAAGCGATGAGACTGCTGCAACCGATCGAAGGCGCCGCGGAGTTCTATAGATCGATCCCTGCCGAACAGAGATCTATCGTCACCTCTTCGGCAAGGGTTTCGGCCCTCGCCCGCCTTGAGGCGGCCGGTATTTCCTGCCCGAGGATCATGATTGCAGCCGAGGACGTCAGTCAGGGAAAACCACATCCGCAACCCTATCAAACCTTGCTGCAAATGCTGGGCCTTCCCCCCAAAAGATGTTTGGTTTTTGAAGATTCCCAGACCGGAATTGAAGCAGCAACCGCGGCAGGTTGCGACTGCATCGGTGTCGGCCTCAATGCCAAGGGTCACCCTGACACCAAAGACTGGATAGAGAATTTTGCAAGGTTTCCCTGCCTCGCCGGCCGCACTGAACCTGTTTCCCAGACCGAAAAGAGGGCCACGAAATGAAAGTAACAACGAAAGGCCGCACACCGCTATTCGATGAGGTGCTGATAGAAGGCTCGG
The DNA here is from genome assembly GCA_036383055.1 of Rhizobium sp. Lineage (GTDB taxonomy): Bacteria > Pseudomonadota > Alphaproteobacteria > Rhizobiales > Rhizobiaceae > Rhizobium. The sequence continues at coordinate 14,577 of DASVPC010000193.1, forward strand.
TACTGAACCATTACGCCGTTGAGCGCAACGATTATGACGAACTGATCGATGACCTATTTCTTTCGACCAGGGCAGTTCGTGACACGATTGGCAGCCGTTGTATTTGGCACATAAACTCCACCGCGTTCGGCGGTGGCGTGGCCGAAATGCTTCCCCACCACATATGCCTCCTGCGGGAACTTGGTTTTGATGTGCGCTGGCTCATCTTTAGTCCGAAGGAAGAGCAATTTTTTCGGTTCACCAAAGGACTTCACAACTCTCTTCACGACACCACCGTGGCGGACTTGTACGAACTACTGCCGCACTATCTTGAGGCATCCAACCAAGGCGCGGTAGAGCTGGAGAGGATCATCGGGCCTGATGACGTCCTGATTGTTCATGATCCGCAGCCACTTGGCGCGGCTGCACAGTTCCTGGAGTCTCACCCGCACGCGGCTATCTGGCGATGCCATATCGGCTATCCAAAGCACACGCCGACAGTCGACGAAACCTGGAGATTTCTGGGGCAATATCTCCGCCCATTCCAGCGCCTTGTGCTGAGCGCCAGGGAATATGCTTTCGATACAGATCGCCCCATAGATATTATCCAGCCATCGATCAGCCCGTTCTCAGCCAAAAACCGCAAGTATCAAGGACCGGCAGGCGAGGCGCTCGAGAGTTCGGTTTCATTCAGTGGTCATGAGTTCGAGCCCACCCCATCCCTTCAGGACATTCTCGGCTCGCGGTATTTCCTGCACGTATCCAGGTGGGATGGACTGAAAGGGATCGACCGGATCACTGATGCTTTCGATCGCTTTGTGAAGACCGCGTCGGGCGAGGCATGCGATTTGCGCCTGGTGATCGCAGGGCCGGATTCTGCGGATGTTGCTGACGATCCTGAAGGCCGAGCCTATTTTGAGCAATGCGCCGCACTCCGCTCTCAATTGCCCGAGGACGTGCAGCGGCGCGTGTATCTCGCCTGTATCTCGATGAAGGACCATGACGCAAATGCCGAAATTATCGGCCGGCTGCAACAGAACGCCCATGGAATATTTGCGCTCTCCCGTGAGGAAGGCTTCGGCCTGACAGCAACGGAGGCTCTATTCCGCGGCAAACCCGTCATCGTGTCCTCCGCCTTTGGTTTGAAAAGGCAGGTCACAAATGGACTGAATGGCGTTGTTCTCGACGAGCCCGACATAGAGATCAAAGCTGCAGACGTGATGCATCGCCTTGCCACCGGTTATAGCGATTTTGAGCAGATGGCCAGAACCGCGCGCGAAAAATGCCTGCGCTCCAGCACGCAGATCTCGCAAATTCCAAAGTGGTATGCCTCGATTCAATCGGCTCTCACCAGTTTTGAGGAGGAGCAATACCGGGAGCCGTTCAAGGCAAAGGTCGTCTGAGGGCGTCGCTTAAATCGCCGCGCCGGTTGAGCACAGCGAGTTCAAGGCTTCCGACCCACAGTCTTCAGGGGCGCCATACCGGCCTGCATATTTTCCGGGCCTCGGGGGCTCGAAGATTCTCCCCAGGATGCCGCCCAAACACAAGGGCTGCATCTAAATTCGCCAAGGCCCCTGTTGACGGCCTACCGATTTTTCTCTGCGCGAGGTGCCGATGTCTATGAACTATCTGCAATCCCTTGAAGCTGAATCAATTCACATTCTTCGAGAAGCGGTGGCAACATTTAATCATCCGGTAATGCTTTATTCGGCCGGCAAAGACTCCTGCGTCATGATGCACCTGGCGATGAAGGCCTTCTATCCCGGCAAACCGCCCTTTCCGTTTCTTCACGTCGATACGACCTGGAAATTCAAGGAAATGATCGCGTTTCGAGACAAAATGATGCGTCAACATGGAACTGAGCTCCTGGTCCATGTCAATCGCGATGGTCTGGAACGAAAGGTCAATCCGTTCAGCTATGCCGCTGACACCTACACGCACGTCATGAAGACGGAAGCTTTACGCCAGGCCCTCGACAAGCATGGCTTTGACGCCATGTTTGGCGGCGCCAGGCGTGACGAAGAGAAATCCCGCGCCAAAGAGCGCATATTTTCCTTTCGCACCGAACAGCACGCCTGGGACCCCAAAAGCCAGCGCCCGGAACTTTGGAAAATCTACAATACGCGGGTCAACAAGGGAGAAACGATGCGTGTCTTTCCGCTGTCGAACTGGACCGAGCTCGACATCTGGCAGTACATCCTGCAGGAAAACATTGAGATCGTACCGCTTTATTTTGCCGCCGACCGCCCCATCGTCAAGCGCGACGGCGTATGGATCGTGGTCGATGACGACCGCATGCCCCTTGCCCACGCAGATGCCGTCGAAATGCGACGGGTTCGATTCCGAACCCTTGGCTGTTATCCGCTGACCGGCGCCATGCAGTCCAACGCGACTACGGTTCAGGACATCATCGAGGAAGTCCTGACCACACATATGTCGGAACGGCAATCACGACTTATAGACAGTGATAGCGCGAGCTCGATGGAGAGGAAGAAGCGTGAGGGTTATTTCTGATGAGCAACCTGGAAACCATCGCATCTTCGGATGAGCCCACGCGTGCAGGCGCCGACGGGCAGACAAAGTCTCTTTTGCGTTTTTTGACCTGCGGCTCGGTGGATGACGGCAAGTCAACTCTTATCGGACGGCTGCTCTACGACACGAACTTCGTATTTGACGACCAGCTTTCCGCCCTCGAACGAGATCGCCTAAAGCGCGGAACAACAGACGATACCATCGACTTTTCGCTTCTGGTCGATGGTCTTGAAGCGGAGCGCGAGCAAGGCATCACCATTGATGTTGCCTATCGGTTCCTATCCACCGCCAAACGCAGATTCATCATAGCAGATGCTCCCGGCCATACGGAATACACACGAAATATGGTCACGGCTGCCTCGACGGCAGATCTTGCGATCGTACTGGTCGATGTCCAAAAGGGGATATCGCAGCAAACCCGGCGTCACGCTTTCATTGCATCCCTGATGGGGATCCGTCACATCGTACTGGCCGTCAACAAGATGGACCTGCTGAACTACGATCCGGGGGTCTATCAGGCCATCATCGACCAGTTCCAGTCGTTTGTCGCAGGACTTGATTTCATTACGATCAGACCCATTCCGATGTCGGCGCTTTGTGGAAGCAACCTAACGACACGATCGGCTGAGACACCCTGGTATGACGGTCCCTCACTGCTTGGCCACTTGGAAACGGTGCAAATCGGCGGGAACGTTTCGGCACGACCATTTCGCTTCCCCGTGCAATGGGTCAACCGGCCGGATCAGAGCTTCCGAGGCTTTTCGGGAAACATAGCAGCGGGCAGAGTGTCGGTGGGCGACGCCGTCGTCGTTGCAAAGTCAGGACAGACATCGACCATAAAGCGTATCGTCACTCATGACGGCGATCTCGATATGGCAAACGAAGGCCATGCTGTCACACTGGTGCTTGCCGACGACATAGAGGTCTCACGAGGAAACTTGCTTACCTCGCCACTGGCGCCGCCGAACATGTCGGATCAGTTCCAAGCCCATATCATTTGGTTTGCGCAGGAGCCAATGCTTCCCGGTCGTTCCTACATTCTAAGAACGGAAACCGAGAGCATGGCCACGACCGTAACCGTGCTCAAATATCGAATTGAAATCAACACGCATGCTCATCTGTCGGCCAGATCATTGGCGATGAACCAGATCGGAGTTTGCAACTTATCGACCCAGCAAGCGACCTGCTTTGACAGCTACAGCGAAAATCGCGTGACCGGGAGCTTCATACTGATCGATCGCCTCACGAATGCGACCGTGGGTGCGGGAACGATCATGCACGCTCTTCGTCGAGCGCAGAACATTCACTGGCAGACCGTGTCGATAGACAAGGCCGCGCGCGCGGACCAGAAGAACCAGCGCCCGATTGTCCTATGGTTCACCGGCCTTTCCGGCTCGGGAAAGTCGACCATAGCCAATCTGGTCGAAGGGCTGCTGCATGCGCAAGGCAGGCATACCTATCTGCTTGACGGAGACAATGTGCGTCATGGGTTAAATCGCGATCTGGGCTTCGCCGCCGGCGACCGCGTGGAGAATATCCGGCGGATCACGGAGGTTGCCAAGCTGATGGCCGATGCGGGTCTTATTGTCCTGGTGTCTGCGATTTCGCCATTTCGATCCGAGCGGCAGATGGCGCGCGAAGGCATGCCGAAGGGCGAATTCGTCGAAATTTTTGTCGACACGCCGATCGACGAGTGCATGCGCCGCGATCCCAAGGGGCTCTATAAAAAAGCGCAGGCCGGTCAGATTCCGAATTTCACCGGAATTTCGTCTCCATACGAAGCGCCGGAACATCCGGATATCCATCTGAAGACGATGGCTCGCGATCCACAGGAGCTCGCTTTACAGATCGAAGACTATTTGACCCGGGTTTTCGACCTTGCGGAAAGGCAAAGCTAGCCGCCCCGCTATGGAAGGCCTTGTAGGTAGAAGGCTCGGCGGTAAGACCGCTGCATTTTCTTGAGCCTGGCGCATAATATTTACGCAACGATGGAGAGGGAAATCCAACATGACGACACTTACCGATAAGCCCATCTACTGCTTGGCGCTGGTAAAGCCCGGATCTCCGCTCGCTAGCAAATGGAATGTGCTGAAGCCAAGCTACGGCATTTATGAGCACGCTCCGGCCTTCGAAAGGCGGGTGCTGCGTTGGGGTGATGGCACCTGGCAGGAAATCACGGATCGAAATCATACCGATCTTATCCTTCTCCCTCAGTTCACCGAGAAGGACATACAAGAGATTTTTGATGGAGCGCTTTGATATCGCCCTCTTTCTGCAAACCCAATGACCCGCCACGCTGAACCAGGCTTCGCCCGTCTCCGTCGACGCCAATCACGATCCCTTTGGCAATGCTGCATTGGGCCTACTGCTCTCTAATCTTTCATGGCGGAAAGTGACCCAAACCTTATACACTGGAGATGATATAAATGCAGATTTACCCCGGCTCGGAAGCATACTCCAACCTTCGGCATAATATCGGTAAAGCACAAGCCAGAATACCCAGGAAATGGGAAATGCCATTTAGTCGAAACAACGGGGCAAGCATTTTCCCAACGATCAATCCAGGATTTCAAATGAGACGTGGCGACAAGATCTTTACAATTGGATCTTGCTTTGCCCGCAATATCGAAGAGGTTCTAGTTGTTCATGGATTTAACGTACCAGTAAAAGCTTTTACCCTTGCCGGACCAGAAATTGCGTTGCCGCCAAATCATATCCTGAATGAATATAATGCCGGCACCACGATGCAACGCATTGAAAGCGTCTGCGACCTATTTGAATATACTGATGAGATGGGCATAGAGGAGACGGACAAAGGCTTTCTCGATCTATTCCTTCACGTTTTAACTTTGCCCACTTCATATGACCGGCTAATTGAGCGCCGGCGGGAAATTCAGACGCTCTATAAGGAAATGCTTTCCTCTGATGTCGTCATTTTGACAATGGGCTTGATTGAGGCGTGGTATGATAACACGTTCAATTGCTATCTGAATAAAACTCCATCGAACATGCTCATACGTGCCGATGAATCACGCTTTTCGTTTCATCGCTTTGAGCTGGACGATGTCGTCAAAAGGATGTCACGAGGCATTGAAGTGGCCCTGGAATTTGGAGTCAAGAATATCCTCCTGACAGTTAGCCCAGTTCCATTGGAAACGACGTTTACGAGAGACGGATCGGTGCTTGCAAATAGTTATTCGAAGGCCGTTCTTCGCGTCGCGGCAGATATTCTTTCAAAAAAATACCCTCAAGTTGATTACTTTCCCAGCTATGAAATCGTTACGTCATTTGGGACCGGTGGATACGTGGAAGATAACGTGCATGTGAAAGAAGATGTCGTCGAACAAGTCGTCGACTATATGGCTGAATGCTACATCAATTCCTCTAATTAGAAATGCGAAGGATTTTATATCCCGCTCCGCTGGTCCCGCCCCATAAGAGGTGACATGGTGAAAGTGGTCCAGTTTTGCTGTTAGTTTTTCGGCGTGTTGAATTCCATAGGAAATTCACCCGTTTGCCATTTTATGATCGCCCACAATTGGTTCAAAATAGCAAAACACTTCATAGGCCTGTCTCCGGCTAGGCAGGGTCAGCGCCAAGCGGAAAGACGGGTCAAACCCGGCGGAACTCAACATCGCCAATTCATCCTGTGCTTCCAACCGTTATCGCCACGTCCGCTTTTCCGACTCTCCTGATAGGACATAAGGCCGAAAACGATAATCGGAGGATCGTGGCGCGGTCCCGTCTGTCACCGGCTGATCAGTGGCAGACGGGCGCGGGCCTGGTCCGCTCAAAGCTCAGCGGCTGGTTTCTTTGCTCAGGAGCGTGACAATCGCTTCAGCCTACGGTTTCAGTTCCGGATTTCAAACGTCAAAATGTCATGAGCTGGTTAGGTTTAACGGCCACCGCCATCTGTTCAATATTTAACGATGAAAGTCTTCACGCCTGTAGAACCAACGCGCAGACCAAAGCCTGAAAGCTCGTTATCCAAACGTGGTAACGTTCACAATTGGGTTGAGCCGCATCGACGATACACTTCGTCAGCGGCACAGTACTTCGTTTGCCCATTTACCGCCTCCAGGACTTTGAGCGAGATACCACCGCAATCGGACACTGGAGGACAATAATAGCATCAGATCGGCCAGTGCGTTAACATAACTAATTGATATTATAGAGCTATGTGCGATGTTTGGACATCACAGCGTTACCCAGCCTCGTCTTCGGAACGAATATAGACCTGCAACGTATAGCCAATATGCTCGGTCATCAGCACGCGCGCGCGCTCGATATCGCGGTCGAGCGCCGCTTCCATCAGCGCCGTATGGTGCTCCATCGCCATCGCGTCGCGCAAAGCGGCGACCGCCTTTTCGTAGCCGATCGTCAGGCCGGCGGCCGCGCGCTGTGTTGGCGCCAGACCGAGGAAACGGTGGTGGCGGCGAAGCTGGTCGGAAATCGTGCTTTGGAAGCGTTGAAGCCAGTTCGATGATGCCGCGCTGATCAGCGCCGCGTGGAAGGCCGTGTGCTTCTCGTCCCATTCGTCGGCCATCTCCTCGGAAGCGGCATCGGGGACGATCTTGCAGCGCGACAGGCGGTAGTGGGCGGTGACGACGGCAGATTCCCAGTCCGGGCCACCCTTCTCGATCGACTCCAGCAGCAGCGGCAGTTCGACGACCATGCGCGCCCGCATCAGGTCTTCCAGCTCCGCGCGCGACACCCGGGCGACGGCAAAGCCGCGATTGCTGACGGCTGTGACAAGCTTCTCGGCCTCCAGCCGCGACAGCGCCTCGCGCAAGGGTGTCCAGCCGACATCATAAGCATCCCGCAGGGCGCTGAGCTTTAACGACGCGCCGGGCCTGAGCTTCGTATTGAGAATATCCCGCCGCAGCAGCCAATAAGCCGCTTCCGTCTTGGTCAACGAGTCCTTGTCTTGCATGACGTTCGTCCCGGTCGTCGTCGCTCTGAAATTATATATAAAATGGCTTCAACGCAAAAATATATATCAAAGGTTCTGATGGTGCATATCATATATCAGAAATTGACAGAGGCACGACAGCCGCTATGATCCGCCGCAACAAGGCCGATCAAACACGGCTGCCTACAACATCCGGGAGGGAAATCATGCGCAAATCCACGTCCAAATGGCTGTCCGGGCTCGTTCTCGCGGGCACCTTCATGGCGAGCGTCGCGACTGTATCCGCCGAGCCGATCAAGGTTGCCATCGCCAATTTCGGCGAGCATCCGCAGCTCAACGCCTCGATCGCCGGCTTCAAGAAGGCCCTGGCCGACAATGGCTTTGTCGAGGGCAAGGACGTCGTCTACACCGAGAGCAACACCAGCTTCGACGCTTCGCTGGTGCCGCAGATGATCGCCAAGCTGCAATCCGATCATCCGAAGCTGATGTACACCGTCACGACGCCGGTCTCGCAGATCGCCAAGAAGGCGCTGGCCGGCTCGGGCATCCCGATCGTCTTTTCGGCCGTGACCGACCCGGTCGCTGCCAAGCTCACCCCCTCCTGGGACGCGGGCGACGACGGCATTACCGGCGCATCCGACCTGCAGGATATCGCCGCCATCATGACCTTCACCAAGAAGCTGCTGCCAAACGCCAAGCGCTTCGGCCTGCCCTATAATCCGGGCGAGGCCAACGACGTCGCCCTGCTTGAGAAGGTCAAGGAGGCTGCTCCGGCAGCCGGCTTCGAAGTCGTTCCCGTCGGCGTCGACAGCGTCAACGACATCCAGCAGCGCATCGCATCGCTGGCCGGCAAGGCAGACGTGATCTACACGCCCGCCTCCAACCTGCTGCAGCCGGCGATCACCGCCGTTTCCGCCGCCGCCCGCCAGGCCCAGATCCCGATCGTCAACTCGGATGACGCCGCCGTTCGCAGCGGTGTCGTACCGGCGAGCTTCGCGGTCAATTACGAGCAGGTCGGCGAAAATGCCGGCAAGATCGCGGCGCAAATCCTGAAGGGCGCAGACCCGAAGACGATTGCTCCGGTGCGACCGGCCTATGCGGACCATGCGCCGCTGATCAACAAGACGGTCCTGAAGGCCTTTGGCGCCGAGGTGCCAGCCGGGCTTGCCGATTGCAATTGCTTCGTCAACTGACAAGCGGCATCTTCGACAGACAATTCAGCAGATATGGCGGCGTGGCCAACGCCGCCATTTTTTCAAGGAGGCACGGATGCTGGACATCAAATCCGCGCGCAAGGTTTTCTACAAGGGACTGCCGGACGAGAAGGTCGCGCTCGACGGCCTCACCCTGTCGCTGAAATCAGGCGAATTCGGCGTGGTCATCGGCTCAAACGGTGCCGGCAAGAGCAGCATGCTCAATGCCATTTCCGGCGCGCTCAGCCTCGATTCCGGCCAGATCATCATCAATGGCGCCGATGTCACCGGCACGCCGGTGCACAAGCGCGCCGCGCGCCTTGCACGCGTCTTCCAGGACCCGATGAAGGGCACCGCCGCCAGCATGACGGTCGCCGAAAACATGCTGCTCGCCGAGCTGCGCGGCAAGAAGCGCGGTCTGCGCCCTGGGCTCAACGCATCCAGGCTTGCCGCCTACCGGGAGAGGCTGTCAGTTCTCGCCCTCGGCCTGGAAAACCGGCTGGATACGAAAGTCGAGCTGCTCTCCGGCGGCCAGCGGCAATCGCTGTCGCTGATCATGGCCGTCGGCGGTTCGCCGGATGTCCTTTTGCTCGACGAACATACCGCGGCACTCGACCCGCGCACCGCCGACATCGTCATGCAGGCGACGGTCCGTACCGTCGAGGCGCTGAAGCTGACGACCCTGATGGTGACGCACAACATGCAGCACGCCGTCGATTTTGGCGAAAGCATCATCATGCTCGATGCCGGCCGTGTGCATCTCGAGATCACCGGCGAGGGAAAACGCCGGATCACCGTGCCCGAGCTGATCGGTCATTTCGCCGTCAAGACCGACCGCATGCTGCTGGTGAGCTGATATCATGGATTTCCTTCAGACAACCGCTTCGAGTTTCATCTCGCTGATCCCGGTCACGCTGGCGCAGAGCTTCACCCTCAGCTTCGTCGTGCTCGGTATCATGATCCCCTTCCGCATGCTGAGCTTTCCGGATCTGACCAGCGAAGGCGCCTTTCCGCTCGGCGGCTGCATCTGCGGTATCCTGCTCGCCGCCGGTGTGACGCCGCCACTCGCGATCGTCGCCGCCTTCGCCGTCGGGCTTGCGGCCGGCTGTTGCACGGCCTTCATTCATCTGCGCTTCCGCATCCATACGCTGCTCGCCGGCATCCTGATGTCGACCATGCTCTACAGCATCAACCTCGGCATCATGGGCAAGTCAAACCTCTCGGTCTTCGGCTCGCCGACCGTGTTCGACTGGGTGCCGCTGACGCAGCCGGGATTTCCGGCGAGCAAGATCGTCATTGCCGGCCTGATCGCCGTCATCGTCCTCATTGCGCTCAACCTCTATTTCAAGACGGAGAAGGGCACAGCCATGCGCGCCGTCGGCGCCAATCCTGATATGGCCGAGGCGCAGGGCATCAATGTCTGGGCCGCGACCATCGGCGGCGTCGGTGTCGCCAGCGCCTTCTCCGCCGCCAGTGGCGCACTGATGGTGCAGTCGCAGGGCTTTGCCGACGTCAACATGGGCATAGGCATCCTCATCAACGGCCTGGCCGCGCTGATGATCGGCGAGGCTTTCACCGGCAAGCAGTCCGTGTTGCGGCAGCTGCTCGCGCCCTTCGTCGGCTCGATCATCTATTACCAGCTGGTGTCGCTCTGCCTCGCCGCCGGCCTGCCGCCATCGAACCTGAAGCTCGCCACCGGCCTCTTCGTGCTGATCATGCTGGCGCTGCCGAGCATCCGCCGCAGCCGCGGCGGCGCACCCTCCCGGGAAACCATTCGCGAATAAAGAGGCCGATACCATGGACAGCCTTCCCGATCTCGCCGCCATCGAGGCCATGGACGAGGCCGATCCGCTGCGCCTCTTTCGCAGCCGCTTCGCCCTGCCCCACGGCGTCATCTATCTCGACGGCAACTCTCTCGGCGCCGCCTCGCATGATGTCTTCACGGAACTCAAGCAGGCGATGATGGAGGAATGGGGCAACGGCCTCATTCGCAGCTGGAACAGTGCCGGCTGGTTCCAGCTGCCGCTCGAACTCGGCAACCGCATCGGCCGGCTGATCGGCGCGGCACCCGGCCAGACCGTGGTCGCCGACTCCACGTCGATCAATATCTACAAAGCCTTGCACGCTGCGCTCGCCATGCGCCCCGGCCGCAGCGTCATCGTCGCCGAGGGCGACAGTTTTCCGACCGATCTCTACATGGCCGAAGGTGTCGCCTCGACCCGGCCGGGCACCACGCTTCGCCTCGAAGGCCGGGATGCCGACGATATCGAGAGCCTGATCGACGACCAGACCGCCGTCGCTCTCATCAACCACGTCAATTACAAGACCGGCGCGCTGCGCGACATGGCGGTGCTGACGAGCAAAATCCACGAGGCCGGCGCGCTGGTCGTCTGGGATCTCTGCCACAGCGCCGGCGCATTGCCGGTCGATCTCGATGACGCCAATGCCGATTTCGCCGTCGGCTGCACCTATAAATATCTGAACGGCGGGCCGGGCGCGCCGGCCTTCATCTATGCCGCCCATCGCCATCACACCTCGATCACCCAGCCGCTCAGCGGCTGGTGGAGCCATGCCCGGCCCTTCGCCTTCGAACAAGGATTTACCGAAGGCGACGGCATCAAGCGCTTCCTTTGCGGCACGCCGCCAGTCCTGTCGCTCAGGGCGCTGAAGGGGGCGCTTAGCATCTGGGACGAGGTCGATCTGGATATGCTGCGCCACAAGAGCATCGCCCTCAGCGATCTCTTCATCCGTCTGGTGGAAGAAAAATGCGGCCAATATGGCGTCGTGCTGGACACCACGCGCGACAGTGAAAGGCGCGGCAGTCAGGTCTCCTTCACCCATGACAACGGCTATGAAATCATGCAGGCGTTGATCGAGCGCGGCGTCATCGGCGACTTCCGCGCGCCCTCGACCCTGCGCTTCGGCTTCACGCCGCTTTACGTCAGTTACCGCGATGTCTGGCAGGCGGCCGGCGTGCTGGAAGATATTCTGAGCAACGGATCATGGCAGGACGAACGCTTTGCCGTGCGCTCCGCCGTGACCTGATATCGGATGGGCACTCGCAAGAACCGGGAGATCGGGCAATGGGCTATTTCAGGATCACCGATTGGGACGTTGCCTATACCAACGGCGCCTATGTCGTTGACGGGGACCGGTGGCCGACGGCCTGGGTGGAACCGGCACGGGCCTTCCGCGACAGCCTGGCTGCCAGCGGGCGAGCCAAGCTCGACCTTGCCTATGGGCCACGCCCACGCAATCGCTTCGACCTCTTCCTACCTTCGGAAAAGCCGAAGGGATTGGTCGTCTTCGTCCATGGCGGCTACTGGCTGGCACTCGACAAGAGCTATTCGTCGCATCTCGCAGCAGGCGCGGTAGCTCACGGCTACGCCGTCGCCATGCCCTCCTACACGCTTTGCCCGGAGATACGCATCACCGCCATTGCGAAGGAAATCGCTGCGGCGATGGGTGCTGCGGCCGAGATGATCGATGGTCCGTTGATACTCACCGGGCATTCGGCCGGCGGCCAGCTCGCCGCCCGCATGGTCACTACCACCTCGCCCCTTCCCGCGCCGGTCAAGACCCGCATCCGCCATGTGGTTTCCATATCAGGCCTGCACGATCTGCGCCCGATCATGAAGCGGACCATGAACCAGCAGCTAGGTATCGATGCTGCGGAAGCCATGGCCGAGAGCCCCGCGCTGCTGGAACCAATCGACAACCTCCGCCTCACCTGCTGGGTCGGCGGCGCAGAGCGCTCCGAATTCGTCCGCCAGAACGCCCTGCTCGCCAATATCTGGACCGGCCTCGGCGCAGCGACAGCAACTGTCGTCGAGCCGGACCGGAACCATTTCACCATATTGGATGGCCTTGCCGATCCCGCGCATCCGTTGACGCGGACGCTGCTCTCCGACTGATCTGAAGGAAGGTTTATGCCTTCACAGGTGCATTGATCGCCCAGGTGACGCCGAAGGGATCGCGAAGCTGACCCCAACGGTCGCCCCAGAACATCACTTGCGGAGCCATGATCACCTCCGCTCCGGCGTCGACGGCGCGTTTCCACCAAGGGTCGAGATCGTCGACAAGCAGTTGCAGCGAGAAAGCCTGCGGCTTTTCCACTCCGAAGCCGTGTTCGGGATAGAAATCGCCGAGCATCAGCGAGCTGCCGTTGACATAGAGATGGATGTGCATCGTCCGGCCCTGTTCGTCGGCCGGATACATGAAGGCACGTTCTGCGCCAAAGGCTCGCTCATAGAATTCGGCCGCCTTTACGGCACCATCCACCATCACATAGGTCACCAGGCCGCCCTTGGCCGGGATATTGGGCTGGGATGATTGTTCTGTATCGGTCATGATCGTCTCCTCGGAACAGGTTTGAACGTTGCGCCCGTCGACGGGCTGCCCCAAGGACGATGGCCGATCACGTTTCCCGACAGGCGAAGCCAAATATTTTCCATTTGCTGATTTCGTGGCAGAACACTTTGCAACCGAACGGAAGGCGAGAGGCAGATGAACCGATGGCGAACAGCGTTGCTCTGCCTATGCCTGCTGGCCACGACGGCCCAGAATTGTCCGGCCTCCGAAGCCGCCTATCGTGGCATAGAGGATGACAGGACGAACGGCGTGAAGCACGGTCTGTTCGAGATCCGTGAAGAGGCGAGACAATTCATCGCCAGGGAAAATCTGTCTCGTGGCAGCCATTGGGAGGTGCTTGATCCAAACCTGAAGATTCAGGTGCCGCGATGCGCCGTTCCACTAACGGTCAAGTGGGTTCCCAAGGCCTATGGCCTGTCCGCACCGAATGTCGCGGTGTCCTGCGGCAGGACGGTCGGCGGCAGTTGGGAAAAACACTGGAACGTCTTCGTTCCCGTCACCTCAGAGCGATGAAACCCGCTTCACGGAACTCTTTTTGCCAAAAATCAGCGCTTCGGCATCCTGTTGCGGCATCGGCCGGCCGAGCAGGAAACCTTGCACTTCGCTGTAGCCCTCGGCCCGCAATTTCCCCAGTTGCTCTTCCGTCTCGATGCCCTCGGCCAGTGTCATGGCATTGAAGCCGGAGGCGATGCCGACGACGGCGCGGACGATGGCGAGATTGCCGGGATCGGTCTCGATGCCGGCGACGAAGCTGCGGTCCAGCTTGATCTTGTCGAAGGCGAAGGAGCGCAGATAACTGAGCGAGGAATAGCCGGTGCCGAAATCGTCGATGGCGATGCGGATGCCGAGCTCCTTCAGGGCGCGCAGCAAGGACAGGCTCTGCTCGACCTCGGAGAGCAGCACGGATTCGGTGATCTCGATTTCCAGCCGTTCGGGGCGTAGCCCTGTCTCGTCCAGCACCGAGACGACGGTGGCGAGCAGGCTTGCATGCCGGAATTGATAGACGGACAGATTGACGGCGATCTTCAGGTGGCTTGGCCATTGCGCGGCGGTGCGGCAAGCCTCCCGCAGCACCCACTCGCCGATCGGCACGATCATGCCCGTCTCTTCGGCAACGGGGATGAACTCCATCGGCGCGATCAGCCCGCGCTCCGGATGCCGCCAGCGGATCAGCGCCTCGAAGCCCGACAGGCCGTCATTGTCCAGCCGGATGATCGGCTGGTAATAGAGCTCGAATTCGCCGTTCTGCAGCGCCTCGCGAAGCTCGACGGTGAGTTGATGGCGCCGCTCCGCCTCGAGCCGCATCTCGGTCTGGTAAAAACGATAGGTCGACCGGCCACTGCCCTTGGCCGCGTAGAGCGCCAGGTCCGCGTCGCGCATCAGGACGTCGGCATCGTCCGCATGCTCCGGTGCCATCGCGATACCGATGCTGCAGGTGACATGTTCGCGAACGCCGTCGAGATCGAAGGGGGCCGCGAGCGACAGCAGCAGTAAGTCGGCAAAGCGCTGTGCCCGATCGGCATCGGACATCCTCAGCACCAGCGCGAATTCGTCGCCGCCAAGACGGGCGACAAGATCACTTTTCTCGGCCAGCCTCAGAAGCCGCTGCGCAACCTGGCACAGAAGCGTGTCGCCGGCGGCATGCCCCTTGCTGTCGTTGATGTGCTTGAAATGATCGATATCGATGTAAAGCAGCGCGATCGGCGTTTCCGGAGTGGCGGCGGCCACCTGCCGGACGATGCTCTCGGAAAAGAAGGCTCGGTTCGGAAGGCCGGTCAGGGAATCGTGCATGGCAAGATGCGCAAGCTTCGCCTCGACGCCGCGCTCCTCGGTGACATCCTGGGAAATGCCGAGAAGATAGCGCGGCGCTTCGCCCTTGGGCGCTGGAAGCGCCCGCTTCGCGGTTCTCAGGATACGCGTGACGCCATCCATGCCCTGGATCGTTTCTTCGAAATGTATGGTCGAAGCCGTTTCGAAGGCGCGTTCGTCCTGCTGACGAAAAGCCGCCGTCTGCTCCTGGTGAAAAACCGCCTGGTCGTTCTTGCCGATGACATCTCTCGCCGGGCGCCCGGTAGCAGCGGCACAGGCCTCGTTGAACAGGATATAGCGGCCATCCTCCCCCATATCCTTGACAAAAACGCCGACAGGCAGATTGTCGACGATACTGTCGAGCAGTGAGCGGGTATCGGTGACCTGCCGGTGTGCGGCATTGACCTCGGTGCGATCCTGAACGATCGCCAGGATCGCGTCCTTGCCGTCGAAACGGATTTCGCGGCCGTAGGTCAGCACCTCGAATGTTTGGCCGTCAGCTTTCAGATGCGTCCAGCGCTCCGCCCTTTCCACATCCGTCCGGCGCCGAATGGCATCAAACATCCGCTTGCGCTCTTTCTGCGGGCGGATGTCGAGAACCGTCATGCCGACATAATCGTCATGGCTATAGCCATAGAGCTGACGCGCGGCGTCGTTGACGATCAGGAATTTCAGCGTCTCGGGATCATAGACCCACATCGGCGAGGGATGCGTCTCAAATAGCGACCGAAAGTCATCGTTCGGAGTGTCGGGCCAAACGGAATTCATGTGCGGGTCGACCTAGCCAATTTGCGTTGAAATGATACGGAACGCGATAGTCATAATAGAAAAAGTTAAACAAAATCAAAACGCTACACTCGCTTAAACTTTAAGCAAAAGCTCAGCAAATACGCAACCATGCGCTTTGTTTGTCAGCGACTTAGCGACGAGACGGAATATCGCCTTGAATGACCGGGGCAATATTGATTTTCGCCGCCGATCGACAAGCTCAACTATGCCGAGCCTTGCCAAATCCTGATATCAACGTCATTTTTCGCTGACCATGAAGAAAATCTCCCAAGAGGATCTCGAAGCAAATCTTGCGGCTCAGGCGCGGGAAGACGGGATTGACCTCAGCAATGCCGATCTCTCGGACATTGCGTGGCATGGCCTCGATCTGAGCGGCAAGACCATCGCCACGTCGGTTCTGCGAGGCGCGCATTTTTCTCCAACAGAAGCACTGCATGGCTGCACCTGGATCGGCAACAGGATCGAGAACTGTAGGTTCGAGTCGGTATCGACCTCAAAAGCCGAGATGCTGGATTGCGAATTCAGAGAGTGCGCCATGCGCGCGATGCGGCTTTTCAGGGCCGACCTGTCCCGAACGACCTTCTCTTCCTGCGGCTTTGTCGATGTCGATTTTTCGGAAGCCGTCATGATCCGGGCGCGGTTCGAAAATTGCAGTTTCGTCGGCACCCGATTGACCAAGGATGTTCTGTTCACCGGCACCGGTGACTTCCAATTCTCCGCGGACGGCGAATTGGAACTATAAGCTCCTTCTGATTTCTAAAACCGCCGCCAATGCCGCGAGAACTCATCCGTCTTGCCGATGGCGTGGATGACGCCGTGCAGTTCCGCCAAGCCTTTCAGACGCCCGATCAGGGAATAGCCGGGATTGGTCGGCTTATTGACATCGTCGCCGATCAGATGACCGTGGTCGGGACGCATCGGGATCAGGTGATCCACCCGACCCTCGGCTCGACGCCGGGCCTCTTCCGCCAGAAGCGTGCGTAGGATGGCGTACATGTCGCTACGACCCTCCAGATGGGAGGCTTCGACGAAGGAGCCATCCGGCTCGATCGCCACGTCGCGCAAATGGGCAAAATTGATGCGTGGCGCGAATTCCCGGGCAATGGCGAGCACATCGTTGTCGGCGCGCGAACCGAGAGAGCCGACGCAAAGTGTCAAGCCGTTGGCCGGGTCATCGACGGTGCCGACGATGCGGCGCAGGTCCTCGGCGGTCGAAACCACACGCGGCAGGCCGAACAGCGAAATCGGCGGGTCGTCGGGATGGATGGCAAGCCTTGCGCCAACCTCAGCGGCGACCGGCACGACCTCGCGGAGAAAATTGTCGAGGTTCGCCCGCAGATCGTCGGCCGTCACTCCCTCGAAAGCGGCGATCTCGGCTCGAATGGCGTCCCGGCCATAGCTGTCCTCGCCGCCGGGAAGGCCGGCGATGATATTGCTTTCGAGCCGTTGCACCGCTTCTTCTGAAAGCCCCTTCAGGCGCTTTTCGGCGCGCTGCACAAGCTCCGACGGATAGCTCGCCTCCGCACCGTTCCGGCACAAAATGAAGACGTCGTAGGCGACGAATTCCACCATGTCGAACCGGAGTGCCAGCGCCGTCGTCGGCATCTCGAAACGCAGGTCCGTGCGCGTCCAGTCGACCACCGGCATGAAATTGTAGCAGATTGTCTTGATATCGGAGCGGGCGAGATTGACCAACGTGTCCTTCCAGACGCCGATCGCTTTGGCAGCACCGGCACTGCCGAGCTTGATGGCGCTCGGGATCGGGATCGACTCGCAGACGCTCCAGCGCATGCCCGCTGCTGCCACGAGGGCTTTGCGCGCCTCGATTTCCTCCGCTGTCCATATACGCGAATAGGAGATCTCATGCAGCGCGGTCACGAC
This sequence comes from Rhizobium sp., assembly GCA_036383055.1. Taxonomy (GTDB): domain Bacteria; phylum Pseudomonadota; class Alphaproteobacteria; order Rhizobiales; family Rhizobiaceae; genus Rhizobium. The sequence continues at coordinate 32,043 of DASVPC010000193.1, forward strand.
GCCCGTCGCCCCGCCTTGACGGGCGTGAATGAGTGGAACGAGATCCCTCGGCCCGAACCAACGCCAGCAACTCTCCATGCGATATCTCCCTTAATTGTTGGTCAACATAGTGCTAAATCTCCGATTGTCTATTATTAATCCGCCATATAACTGCTTGACATCTTTTATTGACCAACAATATCCTCTTCGTGATGGAGGATACATGACGACGGAAACCGCAGAGGTCGGGGACAAGGGATCGGCGGTAGACCAGGTGGTCGATGCGATCCGGCGGCTGATGCGCGAGCGCAATCTCGGCCTCGGCGACGCCCTGCCCTCGGAAATCGAGCTGGCGGCGATGTTCAACAGCAGCCGCAACACCGTGCGCGAAGCGATCCGCATATTGAAAGCTTATGGCATCGTCGAAAGCCGGCAGAAGGTCGGGGCCGTCATCACGGACCGGCGGCAGCAGGCACTGATGGAGCAGTTCTCCTTCGCGCTCGATATTTCTGCCGAAAGCTTCCTCGACATCCAGGGTTTTCGCCGGATGATCGAGGTCAATCTCTCCGATCTCCTGTTCGAACATATCGACGATGCCGGCATCGCCCGGCTGGAGGCGATCAACGACGCGATAAAGCTGGCCCCGGACCTCTCGGACGCCGCCGAATTCGACTTCAAGTTCCACGCCGCGCTGGTAGGCCTTGCCGGCAATCAGACGGTGTCACAAGTCTATGGCATTCTGCAGCCATTGTTGCAGCGGCTGATGGAGGCGGGAAAACGCTCCCGGGCCGCCATCGACAGCGCCTATGACGACCATCGCGACATCATCGCCGCGCTAAAGCAGCGCGACCGCATTGCCTACGCCTATCACATGAACCGTCATCTTCATGCCGGATTGCAGTTCATCCAGCCATCCAAAGAGCCGCGGCAGATTTGACACAATCCATTTCATGACGGACAGACAAAGCATGAAGACACTGGCACTCGACACCGGCTGGACCCTTTCCCGCCTTCGCGCACCCTCCACCGCCCCCTCCCTGCCCGCGACGATCCCGGCCATGGTGCCGGGCAACGTGCATGTCGATCTCCTGTCCGCCCGACTGATCACCGACCCCTATCTCGATGTCAATGAGATCTCCCAGGACTGGATCGGCCGCTCGGCCTGGCGCTACCGCCTGGCCTTCGACTGGGATAGCGATGATGCGGATCGGGTCGATCTTTCCTGCCTCGGCCTCGATACCGCCGCACGCCTGGAGCTGAACGGCACCCTGCTCGGCGAAACGCGCAATATGCATCGCAGCTACCGTTTCGACGTCCACGAACATCTCAAGGACGGCCGCAACGAGCTGATCATCGATTTCGAGTCCGCCTATGCCCATGGCGAGGCCGTGCGCGCAGCACTCGGCACCGCCGCCGATATCCCGGCCAACTATCCCGGCCCAAGCAACCTCATCCGCAAGATGGCCTGCAATTTCGGCTGGGATTGGGGTCCGACCGTCGTCACCGCGGGCATATGGAAACCGGTCATCATCGAGAGCTGGTCGAAGGCGCGGCTCGGCACCGTTCGCCCGGAAATTACGCTGCAAGGCGGTGACGGCGTTGCTCGCGTGCGCGTCGAGATCGAATGGGCGACCGAGGGCATGGACAGCGCCGCACTTGTGATGTCGGTCGGCGGCAAGCGATCCGAGGTACGCATTGCGCAGGGCGAAACGCATACGCTGGTGGAATGCCGGGTCGATAATCCGCAGGTCTGGTGGCCGCATGGACTTGGCGACCAGCCGCTCTACGATCTCGACCTCCAGCTTTTGGGGTCTGACGGCGCAGTGCTGGACCGCTGGCAGCGGCGTGTCGGCTTCCGCTCGGTGCGGCTCGACACGACGGCCGACGAGATCGGCTCCGCCTTCACCCTCGTCGTCAACGACGTGCCGGTCTTTGCCCGTGGCGCCAACTGGATCCCGGACGATTGCTTCCTGCCGCGCGTCACGCGGGAACGCTATCGCGAGCGGATCGCCCAGGCCCGCGGCGCCAACATGAATATCCTGCGCGTCTGGGGCGGCGGCATCTACGAAACCGATACCTTCTACGAAGAATGCGACGCCGCTGGCATCATGGTCTGGCAGGACTTCCTCTTCGCCTGCGCCGCCTATCCCGAGGATGAGCCGGTCTATAGCGAGATCGAGGCGGAAACGCGCGAGGCGATTACCCGGCTGATGCCCTATGCCTCTCTGGTACTCTGGAATGGCAACAACGAGAACATCTGGGGCTATTTCGACTGGGGCTGGCAGGATGTGCTCGCCAATCGCCCCTGGGGTGCCGGCTACTATCTCGACCTCTTGCCCAAACTCGTCGCCGAGATCGACCCGACGCGGCCCTATTGGCCCGGTAGTCCCTATTCCGGCTCGATGGATATCGCGCCCAATGCCGACGAGCATGGCTGCAAGCACATCTGGGATGTCTGGAACGAGGTCGGTTACGAGACCTACCGCAGCTACATCCCGCGTTTCTGCTCCGAATTCGGCTGGCAGGCGCCGCCGACCTACGGAACGCTTGCCTCATCCGTTCGGGAGAAAAACCGAGCCCCCGCCTCGCCCGGCGTGCTACATCACCAGAAGGCGACCACCGGCAACGACAAGCTGCTGAAGGGATTGGAAGGCTGGTTCCCCGCGCCGGAAAACTTCGATGACTGGCTCTTCGTCACGCAGCTCAACCAGGCGCGCGCCATCAGCTTCGGTGTCGACCATATGCGCTCGCATCGTCCCACCTGCATGGGCGCGATCGTCTGGCAGCTCAACGATTGCTGGCCAGTGACCTCCTGGGCGGCGATCGATGGCGGCGGGCGGAAAAAGCCTCTCTGGTATGCGCTGCGCAACAGCTACGCCCCGCATCTCCTCACCATCCAGCCGCGCGGTGACGGCCTTGCCGCTATTGCCGTCAACGATGCCACCCTGTTCTGGCGCGTGCCCTTCACCGTCGAGCGGTTCGATTTCAACGGCACGCTTCTCGCCCGCCATTCCGTCTGGCGCATCCTCTGCGATCGCTTCGAAAATGCCGAGATATCGATCCCCAGGGACGTGGCGACGCCCGGCGATCCGCAGCGGGAATTTTTGCGCGCCCGGCTTGGCGATTCTGAGGCCTGGTGGTTCTTCGAAAAGGACATGAAGCTGCAATATCCGCAGCCGCGCTTCGACATCGAGAGCGCGCAAACCGCGGACGGCATCGCCGTCACGGTCACGGTGCAATCCTTCCTGCGCGATCTTTGCCTGTTTGCCGACCGGATCAGCCCGAATGCCGAGGTCGACGACATGCTGGTCAACCTAATGCCGGGCGAGAGCAGGACTTTCCGCATCAAGGGCCTGTCGAAAGAGGCTTGGGACGATGCCGATCTTTCCTCTGTCGTGCGAACGGCCAATCAGGTCGCGAGCACGATTCACCACCGGTGAGACGGAAGCGTCGTCACGAAAGATTGCGATCCGGGAGGTTAAATTGCCGCCTATGATCACGCGGCTCCTTGTGATCTAGTGCAGCTACCCGACCCATGAATCAGCGAGACACCGACTATGCCTTCGGAATCCCATCGCAGCTTTCAGACGCCCCGGCGTGAAGAACTCGGTCTTTCCACGCTTACCAATAGCGCCGGCCTGTCCGCATCGGCCCTGCCGAACGGCACGCTGTTTGCCATCGATTTTACCGACCAGCAGGGCGGCGTCATGATCAACCAGGCGCTGGGATCGCCTGTCTATGGCGGCATCGGTCGGCTCTATCTGCGCATCGGCGGCCCAAAGCCGGAGGTCGCGGAAATCGTCGGCCCAAAGGCTGCGGTGCGCTTCGGTCATGACGAGACGAGTTTCTGCTGGAGCGGCGAAACCGCAGGTATCCGGCATACGGTGCGGCTACAGCTCCATCCCGGCGACACCGCCTGGTTCTGGCGGGTTTCGCTTGAGAATACGACGAGCAAGGCAGTTCCGGCCGACCTCGTACTGATCCAGGATGTCGGCATCGGCGACCGTGGTTTCCTGATGAACAGCGAGGCCTATGCCTCGCAATATATCGATCATCACATTGCCGCCCATCCCGCCTTCGGACCGGTCGTTATGAACCGGCAGAATCTGAAGCAGGGCGGCGGGCGCAATCCGTGGCTGGCGCAAGGTTGCATCGATGGCGCAGCCGCCTATGCCACGGATGCGATCCAGCTGATGGTGCCGACCCCAAGCGGCGATGCTCCCATGGTGCCGGGTTTCGGCGAAGACCTGGCGAGCACACGCCGACAGCATGAGGTCGCCTGCCCGGCGATCCAGTCGAAGCCGCTGACGCTCGCGCCAAAGGCGACTGCCACCACGACTTTCTTCGGTATGTTCATTGCCGATCACCCCCTGGCCTCCAGCGATGCCGACCTCGCGCGTCTCGATACCTTGCCACAGGCGCTCAGCCAGCTTACGGCGACGAATATTGCCTCGGAGACACCGATCCGCAGCCTGGTGCAGGACGCGCCGCTGTTGGTGACCGAACCATTGGATGACGCGACCATCGACCGGCTCTGTCCCGAGCGGATGCTGGAAGAGCGTATCGACGGCCAGCTCTATTCCTTCTTCGTGCCGGAGGGTTCACTCAACCGTCATATCGTGCTGCGCGAGAAGGAGAGCCTCGTGGCACGCCGTCACGGCGCCATCGTCCGCAGCGGCCAGAACATGCTGCTCGACGACCAGACTTTGGGCGCAACCTGCTGGATGCAGGGCATCTTCGCAGCGCAGCTCACCATCGGCAACACGTCGTTTCACAAGCTGTTCTCGATCTCCCGCGATCCCTACAATCTGACGCGGGCAAGCGGGTTGCGCATCCTCGTCGATCTCGGCGAAGGCTGGCGCCTGCTCGGCGTGCCCGCCGCCTTCGACATTGGCCTCAGCGATGTCAGATGGATCTACAAGCTTGCCGGCCACACCATCACCGTGACGGCGGTGGCCTCCGGTGACGATGCCGCCATGCAGTGGAATGTCGCGGTCGAGGGCAAGGCCTGCCGCTTCCTCGTGTTCGGCCATATCGTGCTCGGCGAGCGCGACTATGAAGCCGTCGCCAATATTGAGATCGATACGGCCGCCAAGCAGATATCCTTCCGTCCGCAATCCTCCTGGCTTTGGGATCGCTATCCGCAAGCCGCCTATCATCTCGTCACCGCAACGCCGGATGCTTTCGAGGCGATCGGCGGCGACGAGCTTCTCTATAGCGACGGCATCTCGCGCAACGGTCCCTTCATCGCGCTGAAGTCGCGCGCGACCCAGGGCTTCAGCTTTGCCGTCACAGGGTCGATGACCGACACGGCGGCGGGTGAAGCCCTCGCCGCACGCTACAAGGCCGGTGTCAGCACTGAAGACATGCTCGCACCGGCACAGCGCTTCTGGAGCCATGTGACACGCGGCTTGCGCATCGAGGGTAGCGGACCGGATATCACCGAGCAGGCAATCATGCTGCCCTGGCTGGCGCATGACGCCGTCATCCATCTGAGCGTGCCGCATGGCCTTGAGCAATATACCGGGGCGGCCTGGGGAACGCGCGACGTCTGCCAGGGACCGGTGGAATTCCTGCTTGCCTATGAGCACGACGCCGAGGTGAAGCAAGTCCTGAGCACCGTCTTTTCCGAGCAATATCGCGACCGGGGCGACTGGCCGCAATGGTTCATGCTGGAGCCCTATGCCAATATCCGCGCCGGCGAGAGCCATGGCGATATCGTCGTCTGGCCGCTGAAGGCGCTCTGCGACTATATTGAGGCGACAGGCGATATCGCCTTCCTGGCTGAGACCGTCCCGTGGCGGGCCGACGACACCGTGCAGCGGACCGAGGAGAAGGCGACGATCTCCGACCATGTCGAAAAGCTGCTCGACACCGTCCGCAGCCGCTTCGTGCCCGGCACCAGCTTGATCCGCTACGGCGAAGGCGACTGGAACGACAGCCTGCAGCCGGCCGATCCGCATTTGCGCGACTGGATGGTCAGCAGCTGGACCGTTTCGTTGCTCTACGAACAGCTCGTGCGCTATGCCGCGATCCTGACATTCGCAAGCCGGGCCGAAGAGGCACAGTCGCTGAAAGAAACCGCCGCCGCCATGCGCAGCGATTTCAACCGTCTGCTGATGCGCGACGGCATCGTCGCTGGCTACGGCGTCTTCGATCCGAGCCATGACGGCGTCGAGCTGCTGCTGCACCCGGCCGACACCCGCACCGGCCTGCATTTTTCGCTGATCGCGATGACGCAGCCGATGCTGGGCGGCCTGTTCACGCCCGAGCAGCGGCACGACCATATGAAGCTGATCAGCGCGAACCTGCTCTTCCCGGATGGCGTCCGGCTGATGGAAAAACCGGCCACCTATGCCGGCGGGCCGGAGACGTTGTTCCGCCGCGCCGAATCCTCGTCCTTCTTCGGGCGCGAGATCGGGCTGATGTATGTGCATGCTCATCTGCGGTATTGCGAGGCGCTTGCCCTGGATAACGATGCCGAAGGCGTCTGGAGCGCACTGGCTCTCGCCAATCCGATCTCGGTCAGCGGCCGGCTCGACCATGCGTCGCTGCGACAGCGCAACACCTATTTCAGCAGCAGCGATGCCGCCTTCGATGACCGCTATCACGCTTCGTCCGATTGGGAGCGCGTCATGGCCGGCGATATCGCCGTCGACGGCGGCTGGCGCATCTATTCGAGCGGCCCCGGCCTCTACACGAAGAGTCTGATCAGCAACGTCCTTGGCTTCAAACGGCATTTCGGCCAGCGCGTCCGCCAGCCACTGTTGCCAGCGTCGATTACCATCTCCAAGGTCGAACTGGATTTCGAGGCGTAGTCATGGAGAGGGGCCGCGTGTAGCGGCCCCTCTCCAGCTTCTGCAATTAAGCGGCTTCGTCCCAGACCGGTGCGAGGCCGTCGGGGTTGACGATCCGCCCCTTGGGTTCGGCAAGCGCATGGATCGCGGCCATCTCCTCCGCCGTCAGCTCGAAGTCGAAGATTGTCGCATTTTCCTGGGCACGGACTTCGGAAACGGTCTTCGACAGCACGACCAGACCCTGCTGCACGATCCAGCGCAGCACGACCTGCGCGACGGATTTGCCGTGCCGGCCGGCGATCGTCTTCAACACCGGATCGTTCAGCACCTTTCCATCCGCCATGGCGTAATAGGCGGTGACGGACATGCCGAGGCTTCTGGCCGTTTCGATCACCTGCGACTGATCGAGATAGGGATGGTACTCGACCTGGTTGGTGACGAGCGGCCGCTCGCTGAGCTTTGCCGCCTCCATCATCAGTGCGCGGTTGAAGTTCGAGACGCCGATGTGGCGGACCTTGCCGGCCTTGGCAACCTCGTTCAGGGCACGGATCTGTTCGGCAAGCGGCACGGCGTCGTTCGGCCAATGGAGCAGGAGCAGATCGACATAGTCGGTCTTCAGCTTCTTCAGGCTGTCCTCGACAGATGCGACGAAGGCGGCATGCTTATAGTTTTCGACCCAGACCTTGGTGGTGAGAAACAGATCGGCGCGGGCAACACCGGAGCGCAGGATGCCATCGCCGACCTCGGCCTCGTTGCCGTAGATCTGGGCGGTATCGACATGCCGGTAACCGTGCTTCAGCACATGCGACACCATGCGTTCGGTATCGGGGCCTGGCACGCGGAAAGTGCCGAAGCCGAGAGCCGGGATCGATGCACCATTGGCATTGACGAGATGCATGGGATTTCCTTTCGATTATAGAATGATCAGGCCGCGCAGGAAGCGCTCTGAACTACCGGAGCCGAGCGGCGGTCGAGCACGCCGCTCCAGAGGGTGAGGACGAGGGCAGCGACGACCAGGATCGCACCGACCCAGGGCGTGGCGCCAAGGCCAAGCGAGGATTCCACCACCAGCCCGCCGATCCAGGCACCGGCGGCAATGCCGAGGTTGAAGGCGGCGATGTTGAGCGCCGAGGCGACATCGACGGCGGCGGGGCGCACCTCACGGGCAAGCTGGACGACATAGAGCTGCAGGCCCGGCACGTTGGCGAAGGACAGGAAGCCGAGGGCGGCCAGCGTCGGAATGGCAAGCCATGGCGAAACCGCGGTGAAGCTGAAGAGCACAAGCACGATCGCCTGGGCGAGGAAGAGCCATGTCAGTGCCTTGACCGGCTTGCCATTGGCAAGGCGACCGCCAACGACATTGCCGACTGCGATGGCAATGCCGTAGAGCACCAGGATCAGGCTGACAGCGGAGGCGGCAAAACCGGTCACGTCCTGCAGGATCGAGGCGAGGAAAGTAAACGCGACGAAGGTACCGCCGTAGCCGAGCGCCGTCATGGCAAAGACGATCAGCAGACGGGCGCTTCCAAGCACGCGAAGCTGTTCGCCGATACCGGCCGCCGGTGCCTTCTTCAGGTTCGACGGCAGTAACAGCGCGATGCCGGCAAAAGCGACAACGCCAAGGACAGCGACGGCGGCAAAGGTAGCACGCCATCCGAAGGTCTGGCCGATGAGCGTACCAAGCGGAACGCCGGTAACGATCGCGACCGTCAGCCCCATGAACATCATGGCGATCGCCGAGGCGCGGCGGTTTTCCGGCACGAGATCGGCCGCAATGGTCGAGCCGACGGAGAAGAAGACGCCGTGCGCGAAGGCGGACAGCACCCGGGCGACGAGCAGGAACTCATAGCCGGTGCTCAATGCCGCCATGCCGTTGCCGACGATGAACAGCGCCATGAGGCCGAGCAAGAGCGGCTTGCGCTCGATGCGGCCCGTCAGCGCCGTCAGGATCGGCGCGCCGAAGGTGACGCCGAGCGCGTAGACGCTGACGATGAGGCCTGCAAGCGGCAGGGTAATGTGAAGATCATTCGCGACGGTCGGCAGCAGGCCGACGATGACGAATTCGGTGGTACCGATCGCGTAGGCCGCGATCGTCAGGGCAAAAAGAGCGAGTGGCATGAGATGACCCGATCGAAAAGGCATCCGGAATCCTCCGGCTGCGCTGGTTCTTGTTCGAACAGAATATGGGCTCAAGACATTCGTTCGATAATCACCTATATAAACTGAACACTTGTGAATTGAATTCAAAGTAGCGAGGCGAAGAGTGGATAATCGCGCCGGGGAAATGGATGTCTTCGTCCAGGTGGCCGAGCTTCGCAGCTTCTCGGCCGCCGGGCGGAAATTGCGCCTGTCGCCCTCTGCCGTCAGCAAGCTCGTCACGCGCCTGGAGGACCGGCTCGGCACGCGCCTTCTGGTACGCACCACCCGCTCACTGCAATTGACGCCGGAAGGCGAGGTCTATCTGGAGCGGGCGCAGGCGATCCTCGCCAATATACAGGAAACCGAGCGCGTGGTTGCCGCCGGCGGAGCGGCGGTACCGCGCGGCCGGCTGCGTGTCAGCGCCTCCGTCGCCTTCGGCGTTTGTTGTCTCGTGCCGCTTATTCCCGATTTCCTGAGGCGCTATCCCGAGATCGAACTCGATATCTCGCTGACCGACAGCGTCATCGACATCATCGGCGAGCGCGCCGATGTGGCCATTCGCGTGGGCTCGCTGCGCGACAGTTCGCTCAAAGCCCGCAAGCTTCTCGACAGCCGCCGCGTCATCGTCGCATCACCCGCCTATATCGAAAGGGAGGGCCTTCCGGCGACGCCTGATGATCTCGACCACCACAATTGCCTGACCTTCAATTTCCGGCCGACCGCCGAGGGCTGGTCGTTTCGCGATCCGCGCACCGGCTCCGTATTCGTAAAACCTGTCTACGGTAACCTACAGGCCAATAACGGGCCGACCGTACGCAGCCTCTGCCTCGAAGGCATGGGGCTTGCCCGTGTCGGCCAGTTCCATGTGCAGCCGGATATCGACGCCGGGCTGCTAGTGCCGGTGCTGGAGGACTTCAATCCGGAGGATATCGAGCATATACACGCCGTCTATGCCGGTCACGACCATCTTGCCACCCGTATCCGCGCCTTTATCGACTTCCTGGCCTCGCGAATCGCGTAAAACGACCTGAACTCCTCAAGCCAGAGAGCAAGATTTGGAAACGGCGCTTTACCTCCCGATCAAGAACTTCCTTGAGGCGGCCGGCTATGTGGTGAAGGGCGAGATCGGCAATTGCGATCTCGTCGGGCTCAGTGACGGCGAGCCCCCGGTCGTCGTGATCTGCGAGTTGAAGCTGAGTTTCAATCTCGAACTCGTGCTGCAGGCCGTCGACAGGGCTGCGGCCAGCGACGAGGTCTGGATCGCCGCCCGCGTCTCGGCGAAGGGCAAGGGGCGGGAAAGCGACCGCCGTTTTCGCGACCTCTGCCGCCGGCTCGGCTTCGGGATGCTTGCGGTCTCCGATAGCGGCCAGGTCGACGTCATCGTCAGCCCGGTCGCGTTGATGCCGCGCAAGAATCTTCGCAAGCGTTCGCGTCTTGTCGAGGAACACCGCCGGCGCAAGGGCGATCCCGCGCTCGGCGGCAGTACGCGCGCGCCGATCATGACCGCCTATCGTCAGCAGGCCCTCGCCTGCGCGGCCGCCATCCAGAATGGCCTGCAACGACCCAAGGACATTCGCACCAGCGCCCCGAAAGCCGCCCAAATCCTGCAGGATAATGTCTATGGCTGGTTCGAACGCGTCGACCGCGGGATCTACAGTTTGACGGCGCTTGGTGTGGAAGCACTGGACCGCTGGCCGCAGGCGGAAACACCTTAAGCAGAAAGATGGAAAAATTCCGGCGAAACCGCATTAAATTTCGGTAAAATTCTTAAATTTTTGCAATAAAAACATGATCAATATTTAATTTGTAAAACACAATTGGCGGATCATATTAATCATCAACGCCAATTCTTTTTTATACTTTGCGTTCCTCAGTAAAATCTGGAAGCAGAGGCTCCCGGAAGGAGTTGGCGTCCACCCATTCGACGCCCGGTCCCTGACATGGACCCAAGACGCCATATCGCCAACGATCTCGTAAGGGACTTTTGCCATGTCATCTCTTCTTCGCAAGCATCGCACCGCAGCCATCGTCGGAGCCGCCATCATCGTCGGCGCCGGCGCTCTGCCCTTCGCCTTCAACACTACCGCCGCTGTTGCCTCGGCCGCCGAGCCTGGTGGCATCATCGCACCCGGCGGCTCCTTCGCGCCGATCGTCGACGCCGACAAGCCGGCCGTCGTCACAGTCACCACGACGATGAAGGCAACCGACACCAGCGCGGATACCAGCAATTCGCCGATGGACGAGCAGTTCCGCCAGTTCTTCGAGAATCAGGGCATTCCCTTCCCGCAGCAACAGGCACCTCAGCGCCATCAAAGCCAGAGCGCCATGGCGCTCGGCTCGGGCTTCATCATCAGCCCTGATGGCGTCATCGTCACCAACAATCATGTCATTGAAAATGCCACCGATATCAAGGTGACGCTGGATGACGGCACCGAACTGCCCGCCAAGCTCCTCGGCGCCGACGCCAAGTCCGACCTTGCCGTTCTGAAGATCCAGGCGCCGAAGCCACTCGCCACCGTCGCCTGGGGTGATTCCGACAAGCTGAAACTCGGCGACCAGATCCTGGCGATCGGCAACCCCTTCGGCATCGGCACGACGGTCACCGCCGGCATCGTCTCGGCCCGTGGCCGTGACCTGCACAGCGGCCCCTATGACGACTTCATCCAGATCGACGCACCGATCAACCACGGCAATTCCGGTGGTCCGCTGGTCGACCGCGAGGGGAATGTCGTCGGCATCAACACCGCCATCTATTCGCCGAACGGCGGCAGCGTCGGCGTCGGCTTCGCCATCCCCTCGGACGAGGCCAAGGCGATCGTTGCCAAGCTGGAAAAGAACGGCTCCATCGATCACGGCTACCTGGGTGTTGCCATTCAGCCGGTCACGTCCGATATCGCCAACGCCGTTGGCCTGTCGCCGGCGCAAGGCGCGCTGGTCGCCAGCGTTAACGATGGAACGCCCGCCGCCCGCGCCGGCATCAAGAGCGGTGACATCGTCACAGCCGTCAATAGCGAGGCAGTGAAGACACCCAAGGATCTGTCGCGCCTGGTCGCCGATCTGTCTCCGGGCGACAAGCGTTCGCTCACCGTCTGGCGCGATGGCAAGAGCATGGATGTCAATGTCACCATCGGCGGCAATGACGACAGCAAGCAGGCCGCCAATGAAACCGGTGACGGAAAGGTCCAGCCGTCCAACCAACCGAGCATCGGCGTCGGTCTCGCCAACCTGACCCCTGACCTCAGGGAACAGCTGAACCTGCCCCATGGCGTTCAGGGTGCCGTGGTTGCCAGCGTCAATCCGGACAAGTCGGCCGCTGCCGCCGGCATCCAGACCGGCGACGTCATCGTCTCGGTCAACGACCGGCCGGTGCGTAGTGCCCATGATGTTCACAGCGCAGTCGCAGAGGCCGGCAAGGCTGGCCGCAAGTCCGTCCTGCTGCTGATCGAACGCGGCGGCGACAAGACCTTCGTGGCCGTACCGTTCTCCGCTGCTTGAGGCCCACACAAATCATCGATTGCCCCGCTTCTGGCAACGGAAGCGGGGCTATTTTTTGGAAGCGGCGATGGCGATAGGCGATCATTTCCACAGAAGACATGTTTCCGCCTCCCGCCCCGATCTTTTTGTCCAAACTCTGCCTTGGTGATGATAAAGAAGGAGATGAGTGGCGGATATCAACCGCCCACCGGCAGGCTTGCGTCCAGCCGGTAACATCGACGGTATAGGGCTTCAGGACTTTGGTCGGGGCTGAGCGGCAGCAGGAGTTGGAGTGACCGATCCATACGACATTCTCGGCGTCGGGCGTGATGCGAGCGACGAGCAGATCAAGGCGGCCTATCGCAAGCGGGCAAAAGGGGCGCATCCGGATTCCGGCGGCGATACCGAAGCCTTCGGGCGGCTGCAGAAGGCCTATGAACTGCTTCTGGATCCCGTGCGTCGCAAAGTCTTCGACGATACCGGTTACGATGTCGAGCTGACCGATGCCGTCGATCTGCAGGCGCTGGTCGCCATCGAGAAACTCATCACCGACATGGTTCTGGACGAGCGCGAGCCTGGAACCTTCGATCCGGTTGCCCATATGCGCGCCAGCCTCCTGGAAGAAATCCGCAAGGCAAATTTCAGCAAGAGTGAGCTGGAACGCCATTCCGACCGCATCCGCCTTCATCTCGACCGCCTGGGAAAACGACCCGGAAAGGATGTCGTCGGCCATATGCTGCGTGCCCGCATCAAGGCCATCGCCACGGCGATCGGCGAGACGGACGCCAAGATCGGCGCCACCGAGCGCGCCTGCGACATGCTCGACGGCTATCTCTATGTGATGGACACGCCGATGCTCGAGGACGAGGCAGAAGACCCGGAGATCGAATGGGATGAGGCTGTCGAGGCCCGTTCCGCCGCCCAGTAATCTCCCCAGGTGATATGCCTCCGCCGCTGCCGGAACTTTCGACCGGCAGCCGGGTTTTCCTTCCGTGTTGTTGTCGAAATCCGACGGCGCCATGCGACCAGCATCGGCCCCACGGATTACACAGGAGGATATCATGATCAACGAAGACGGTTATGTGCCGGCCGCCGAGCTGGCGCAGAGAAACGGCGTGCGTTTTCCGAACGAAAGTATCGAATACCGGCAGGCGCGTGACGCGCTGCTCGCCGAAGAGATAGAGCTTCGCCGCCATATCGAGCGCGTCGCGGCGCAACGACGGGCACTGCCGCCGGGCGGGATCGTGAAGAAGCATTATCAGTTCATCAGTCCCGACGGCCCCCTCGACTTTGCCGATCTGTTCGACGACAAGGAGAGCCTGCTGGTCTACAGCTTCATGTTCGGCCCGGAGCGGACGCGGCCCTGCCCGATGTGTACATGCCTGCTTTCGGCGCTGGAGGGCGAGGTCCTCGACATCGAGCAGCGGATGGCCATCGCCGTCGTGGCGCGGTCGCCGATCGACAGGCTGATAGATTTCAAGCGGGAGCGCGGCTGGCGCAACCTGCCGCTCTATTCCGATCCGGCCGGCGAATACAGCCGCGACTACCGCGCGCTCGGTCCGGGTGGCAGCGACGATGCCGCCGTCAATGTCTTCACACGACGGGACGGAATGATCCGGCATTTCTGGGGTGAAGAAATGGGTCCGGTGACGGCCGATCCCGGTCAGGATCCGCGCGGCGCCCCGGACCTCATGCCGCTGTGGACGATCCTCGACATGACCCCAGAAGGACGGGCAAGGGACTGGTATCCGAAGCTCTCCTACGGACGTACGTGAGCGGCGCATACTAGCCGTCGGCCAAGCCAACCGACTAGCGACGGAGGGGATGACAGCGGCGGGCGCGTCGGCTATAAAACCGATGCGACTCATGAAGGAGGCTCGTTCGATGAGAAATTTCGGCACCCATAAACGCTGAACAGCGCTGCCGGATGTGGACTGCTGTTCTGTCCATTCTTGTCTGATCCTGTCTTCTCCCATGCCCATGGAGGGCATTCATGCTTCGTCGCTTCTTTTCCTATTATACGCGTTACAAGACGCTGTTTTTCCTTGATTTCGGCTGCGCTGTCGTCGCCGGCCTGCTTGAGCTGGGCTTTCCGCTGGCAGTCAAGCTCTTCGTGGACCAGCTGTTGCCGGGCCGTGACTGGGGCCTGATCGCAGCAACCACCGCCGTGCTCCTGATGGTCTATGCGTTGTCGACCGGCCTCTCGGCGATCGTCAACTATTGGGGTCATGCGCTCGGTATCTCGATCGAATCCGACATGCGCCGCCAGGCCTTCGAGCATATTCAGAAGCTCTCCTTCCGCTACTTCGACAACAACAAGACCGGTCATCTGATCACCCACGTCACCAAGGATCTCGAGGAAGTGGGCGAAATCGCCCATCACGGTCCCGAGGACATGTTCATCGCGATCATGACCTTCATCGGCGCCTTCCTGCTGATGTTTTCGGTGCATTGGAAGCTGGCGCTGCTGACGACGACCATCGTGCCGTTCATGACCTGGCTGGTCAGCCGCTATGGCGCCAAGATGACCAAGAATTCGCGCAGCCTGTTCGGCAAGGTCGGCGACTTCAACACGCGCATGCAGGAAACCGTCGGCGGCATCCGCGTGGTCAAGGCGTTTGCCAACGAGACGTACGAAAGCCAGCTATTTGCCGGCCATAACGAGGACTACAAGGCCACCAAGCTGGATGGCTATGCCTATATGACGGCGGGCATTGCGCTGAGCTATTTCAGCACGCGCGTGGTGCAACTCGTCGTCATGATGGCCGGAACCTGGTTCGTCATATCGGGAGAGCTGAGCTATGGCGGCTTCATCAGCTTCCTGCTTCTCATCAACGTCTTCTTCCGCCCGATCGACAAGATCACCTCGGTGATCGAAACCTACCCAAAGGGTATTGCCGGCTTTAAGCGCTTCCTGTCGCTGATCGACACGCAGCCTGACCTGGCCGAATGCGACGGAGATCAAACATCTCAAGGGCAATATCGCCTACAAGGACGTCAGCTTCGGCTATTCGGAGCACGGCACGATCTTCGAGGGCCTGAACCTGACGATCACGGCCGGCGAGACCGTGGCCTTCGTCGGCGCTTCGGGAACAGGCAAGACGACGATCTGCTCGCTGTTGCCGCGCTTCTACGACGTCACGGGCGGCAGCATCACCATCGACGGCATCGATATCCGCGACATGACGCAGGCCTCCCTGCGCAGCCAGATCGGCATCGTGCAGCAGGACGTGTTCCTGTTCGGATCGACCATTCGCGAGAACATCGCCTATGGGCGGCTCGGCGCGACCGATCAGGAGATCATGGAGGCGTTGCGCCGCGCATCGCTCGATGAATTTGTGTCGTCCCTGCCCGCTGGTCTCGACACGCCGACCGGCGAACGCGGCGTGAAGCTCTCGGGCGGACAGAAGCAGCGCCTCGCCATCGCTCGCATCTTCCTCAAGAACCCGCCGATCCTCATTCTCGACGAGGCGACTTCGGCACTCGACACGGCCACCGAATATGCCATCCAGCAGGCACTGGCCGACCTGTCGACGGGACGCACGACCCTGGTGGTGGCGCACCGGCTCGCCACCATCCGCAACGCCGACCGCATCATCGTCATGGGACCCAACGGCATCCTCGAGCAAGGCACGCATGCCGAACTGCTCGCCCGCAACGGCGCCTATGCCCGACTGCATAATGCGCAATTCGGAGCCTTGGTGTAAGGGCTACCTTCAGAACGAATTGACGATATCGCCTCCGGTCCGCATTTGCTGGACCATCAGATGTGCGTGGTAGTGCATGGCGCATTTGATGGCGTAGATTTGCAGGACGACAGGGGAGCGGCGGTGCAGCAGGAGTTTCCAGAGGCGCTGCCGATAGATATTGCGCAAGTCCGCCTCCGGCACCCGCCGCATCAATCTTAAGAAGATGCCGACGGCCTCCAAGGCCCACATCACATTGAGGGTGATTAGGCGGACAGGATGGCGGCGCAGGTGCCGCAGGCGGGTGCGCTCCGGCTGGATACGGGCATCGATGTAGAGTGCATCCAGCCGGTCGAAATAGGCGGTCGGCTGGTGAAGGTCGCTGAGCACGGAGAGATAGCCGTCGCGCAGGGTCTCACGACTGAGATTGAGCGGAATGACGTTGGTGCCGAAGGCAGGGGGATCGGCATGATCGAGCCGCCCCTCTTTTTCCAGGCGCGTATAAAGCGGTGTCTTCGGGATCGCGGCCAGCATGCCGATCATGGCGTTGACGATCCGAGCATCCTTGATGAAGACGCGCTGGGCCTCGAAGATCGTCGCGTCGTCGCTGTCGAAGCCGAGGATCATGCCGCACCAGACTTCCATGCCGGTTTGCTGGATCGCGTGGATCTTATCCAGCATCGTCCCACCTTTTCTCAAGTTCTGCAGCTTCTTGGTCTCGCGCAACGCCTCCTCGTTCGGTGTCTCGACGCCAACGAAGACGACGCGGATATTGGCGTCGACCATGAGCTGCATCAGCTCGGCGTCGTCGGCGAGATCGATCGAGGCTTCGGTGAGGAACGTCATCGGATAATGATGACGCTCCTGCCAGGCGACCACCTCGCGGAGGACCTCCTTGATCGCCTTTTTATTGCCGATGAGGTTGTCGTCGACGATGAAGGCCGTATCCATCCCGACCGCCAGCAATGCCTCCATCTCGGCGATGATCTGCGCGCTGGTCTTGATCCGCGGCTTGCGCCCGAACACGACGATGATGTCGCAAAAGTCGCAGGTGAACGGACAGCCTCGCGAGAACTGGATGCTGCCGACCGCATAGTCATCCATCTTCAGAAGATCGAAGCGCGGAACCGGTACAGTGCTCATATCCGTTTTGTCGGACTGCTCGTAACGCCCGGCATGACGCCCTTCCTCCCATTCGAGAAGAAATCGGGGCCAGGTCTCCTCGGCCTCGCCGATGAATTTGACATCGACAAACTCGTTGAAATAATCCTCCTTCACCGTCACCCACGGCCCACCCACAACGATGAAGCAATGGCGCTTTTTGAGCTCGGTGAGGATTTCCGTCATCCGGAACCGCTGAACGATCATACCCGTCAGCGCGACGATATCAGCTTGAGCGCAAAGATCGTAGTCGATCGGCTCGACATTCTCGTCCACCAGCGTGACGGTATGCTCGGCGGGCGTCAGCGCCGCCAGAAGCGGGAGGCAGGCAACGGGAAGATTTGCCTTCACGTCGAACAGCGGAAGCGCGTGTTCAAGCCCCCAATAGGAGGTTTCGAAGCGTGGATTGATAATTACGATATGAGCCATTAATTGCACGCCCCATGACCTAGAAGACCCTGATCGGCATTTGCGAAGGCTGTATTTCAATGCAGTTGCGAAGCCCCAAATCACACAGGGCCTATGCTCGGTACTGTCGCGCGGAGCATTAGCAGTCGTAGATGAGCCCAGGATTAATTCCGATGGAGGCCGCGAGAGCGGGGGGCCGACGCCCGTAAGTTTCTCAACAAATGAGAACACACCGCAAAAAACGCTTGGGTATCATCGTCTGGCTATGTGCCGCACGAGAACCAAGGTTAGCGGTTGCGACCTGGCCAACTTCAAGCATCTCCCCCAGGAGATTGCACATGTCAGGAATGGATAAAGGATATGCCAATGAAGATCGCCTTCATCGCGCTGGGTATGACAGCAGTCATGACGATGGGCCTCATGACGCCCGCCGTTGCTCAAGTCGTTATCTATAACGATCAATCGCCGGATGGCGATTCCCAGCAGAGCGACGGCCAGACCGAGGCCAACTTTCTTCATGCGTGGAACCGCCATCACGACTCGTCCAACCGTTGGGGGGAGCCCCGCGGCAATTATGGCCCGAATGATGTCATCCAACTCCTGGAGAGACGCGGCTATAGAGTGAGAGACGTCAATGACGTGGGTGAGCGTTTTCTGGTCAAGGCTACGCGCGACGGCGACAATCTCCTGGTGAGTGTGTCCCGACGGGGCGAAATCATGGGTGTCGTCCACGATCGCGAATATTGACGCGGAGCAGGATCACAGCCGCCGCAAGGTGCTATGGTGGCTGTGATCCCAAGCATGAAAAGCGAGCCTAGCCGCTATCCCTTCTTCAACTTCCAGCTTCTGACCTCGAAGGGCAGGATATCCGGGCCGGCGTCACGCTTGGCGGGTTCTTCCATCAGATTGACGGCCTCGGCAACATGCCAGCCGCTTTCAGGCTCGATGCTCAATCCGCCGCGCCGGCCGGCCGGTTCGTAGACGCGCAACACTAGCCCATCCCCCTCTTCCGCCGGTTTGACGGCAGACAGCGCGACCGGCGTGCCAGTGACGGTGACCGGAGCAAGCGTCGTTGCCGCAAGATTGGCAGCCGTCGCCACCACCATCGGCTGGTTCAGATCGTCAGCCTCCTCGCGGACGCCGCCGGAATGCCACGCGCCGGCATGCGGCAGCAGCGCATAGGTAAATTGCTGCTCGCCCTCGTCCGCCAGCGGATCGGGATAGATCGGTCCACGCACCAGGCTGATGCCAAGCACATTGCCACGGGCGCTATGGCCGTATTTGGCGTCGTTCAGCAGGGCAACGCCGAAATCCGGCTCGCTGAGGTCGACGAAGCGATGCGCGACGGCTTCGAACATTGCCGCGTCCCAACTCGTATTGGTGTGTGTCGGCCGGCTGACGACGCCATAGGCGCATTCGAACGTCGCCGTGCGAGCCCGCACCGCGACCGGATTGAGCGCCCGCAAGAAGGTGCGACGGTCGTGCCAGTCGATATGCGTCTCGATATCCAGCCGCCTGGCGTTGGCGGTCAGCACATAACGCTGCACGACGCTGGAATCGCGGTAGCGATGGACAACCTTGATTACGGCGCGATGCGGACCGCTTTCGACAAGCTCGATGCTTTCGGGCCGATCGAGCCGTATGCCCTTCTCCGCATAATCGGCGTCGATATCCCAAGCGTCCCAATTGCGTGGCTTGTCGACGGGGTAGATCCAGAGCTGGTTGGCCGGTTCGGCCAGCGCCTCGCGGCCGGTGGCCTTATGCACGAGACTCTGGACCGCACCATCGGCACCGATGACGACGACCAGATGCTCATTCTCCAGCCGGCTTGCGTCGGCGCGCAATCCGCCAGCCGGCTTCAGCGCAGCACGGTCCAACACCTGGATGGAGAGCGGCGCGATGATATCGCCGGTGGACAGAACCGTGCCATCGGCGAGCGTGGCACGCAGAGGCCGGGCATCCAGCGATGGATTGGCGACGATGAGCGCCTCCGCGATCCCGCCCTTCGGCAGGACCGTCACAACGGCATCCATGGCCTGTTTTTGAGCCGCCTCGGCGTGGTCGATCACGTCCGAAAGCTCGCGCTCGGCATCCCGATAGACCTCGCGGATGCTCGACCCCGGCAGGATATCGTGGAACTCGTTCTTCAGCGTCACACGCCAGTCCGCCTCAAGGCTCAGCGGGGCGGCAGCCCCTGCCATATGGGCGATCGAGCCCAGTGTTTCGGCGGTGATCAAGGCGCGTTCCGCCCGGCGGTGCAGCCGCTTGACGCCGCTCTGGCTGGTCAGCGTCGCGCGATGCAGTTCGAGATAGATCTCGCCCGACCAAGCCGGCAGCTGCTTTTCCCTGGCCGTGCGGTGAGCGCTGGTGAAGAAATCGCCGACCTTGCCCCAGCGCGCTTTCGGAATGGCCGGGAAATCGCGCAATTGCGCCTCGCGCTCCACCATTTCCGGTGTCACACCGCCGCCGCCGTCGCCATAACCGACCGCCAGAAGCGACGTGTCGTGCAGCGTCTTGGCGCGGAAGTTCTTCCAGGTGGGCAGGTAGCAATCCGGCCGCACGAAGCCATTATACCCTTCCATCGGATTGTCGAAGACATGTGCCAGCACGCGGCTGCCGTCGAGCCCCTCCCACCAGAAGAGGTCATAGGGAAACTTGTTTGTCTCGCTCCAATTGACCTTGATGGTGAAGAAGCTCTCGATGCCGCCCTGGCGCAGCAGTTGCGGCAGGGCACCGGAGAAGCCGAAGCAATCCGGCAACCAGCAGACCTGGTGCCGCGCGCCGAAGGTCTTTTCGAAATAACGCTGGCCATAAAGGATCTGCCGCACCAGGCTTTCGCCCGTCGGCATGTTCGTGTCCGGCTCGACCCACATGCCGCCGATCACCTCCCATGTGCCCGCAGCAACCTTTTCCTTGATCCGCGTCAGCAGAGCCGGATCGTCGGCTTCCATCTGCGCATAATAATGCGCCGTCGACTGGTTGAATCGGAAATCGGGCGAGCGCTCCATCAGCGACAAGGCCGTGTGGAAGGTGCGGCGCATCTTGCGGCGCGTCTCGTCATAGGGCCATAGCCAGGCAAGGTCGATATGGGCATGGCCGGTCAGCAGCAGCTCGCCATTCTGCGGATAACGCTCCTGCAGCGCCTTAAGGCCTGTAACCAGCATATCGTGGGCGGCGACCACGGTGGCACGCTCTTCCTCGGACAGTCCTGCCGGGCTTTCGGCGAGTTCCGGCAATTGCCAGATCTTCTGTTGCTGCTCGGCATTCGCCGTACGTGCGATGTAGGGAGCCGTTGCAGATGGCCAATCGAGGCTGCGCAACGCCGTCTCGGCGGCATCGAGCATATGCGGCACGACTTCATGATCCCCAAGCGCTTCGATAGCCTCGACAATCTGCCGCAGCTGCAGATGCAGCCTGTGCACCGGAAGGTCGATCCAGCCAAGCTGGGCACGGTTCAGCTTTGGCTGCCGGTTCTGTTCGCCGAACGGGAAGCGGGCAACGCTGTCGGTCGCAATCGAGAAACTGCGGTCTTTCAGCGGAAACTCCTGATGATAGGGATCAAGGCCGAAACTCTCGCTCTCTCCATCCGCGAACGCCAGCGTGATCAGGCTCTCGCCGCCGAGATCGAGCTGCAGTCGGGTCTCTTCCAGCGGCCAGTCGGAGGGTACCGTCGCCTTCGAGGCAAAATGCACCACGCCGTTACGATGCGGCCAGGCCTGGCCGATGGCGATTTCCGTGCCTTCAAAGGTCCAGTTGTGGATAGCGAGTGCCGCACGCACGCGCCAATAGCTGAGTTCGGCGGTACGGACCTTGAGACGATCTAGGCGCTGGGCAGTGGTGAGCGGCATGGCATGTCCTACATGGTTGAATATCAAGCCGAGACCGCGCCGGCGGTCATGGCGTCGAGATGAGGCATTGCAAGGCAAGAAGGTTGGGAATGGCCGTCCCGGTCGGGATCAGGCAAGCGTAGGCGGCAATGGTGAATGGAGAGAGCCGACGGGATTGCGCTCCTCGGCCAGGGCCTTGATGATAGTGCTCATTCGACAGTCTCCTCCTGCATGAAGCAGGCATAGACTATGGCGAAGACCTGCCCGATGACCAGTCTCAAAATGGAGGTAAAATTTTAGACTTGGCGATCTGCGCGGAACGGTCACAGGCAGTAGCTGCGTCGACCTCGGTCTGTCGGGAGACTAGGTCACCGAGTCATAAAGCGCATCCAGATTTTGGCTGAAGCGGGGTTTGACGAGAGCAAGGTCGTTTTCGCTTCAACGGCAACCACATGTTCCCGATCGTCGACCGGTTCGGCACCGGCTACGTCACCATGGATCATGGTGCGCCAGCCCGAACCCGGAACGCTCAACGGCTACGCCTGACGCGCCGAAGCCCCCTACCCTCCAACGATTTCGCTGATCTGCACGATGGGCGCGATGTCCGTATAGTTGGCGACGTCCGCGACGATCTCCGCGCGGTGGGGACCGAACGCCTCCTGGAATGTCGCCAGGGTCGGCGAGTAGATGTGGCACGCCGCGACGAACTCCGGCGCGCTTCCAAGTTCGCCACCCGCAAGGCCCTTATCGATCTCGTAGCGCAGGCAGGCATCGCCGAGCCGTTCCTGGATCAGTGGCATGTGGCGGGTGCGGTAGTAGTCGTGATCGAACTTCGAGCCGCCATCGGCCGGATAGTAGACGCTCATCTTGATCATGGTCGGGCTCCTGCCTGAACGCCTCTCCGGGCGTCCGAGGGGCCGTTATAGCTCACCGACTCGTAAAGCACATCCAGATTTTGGCTGGAGCGAGTTTGACGAGAACAAGGTAGTTTTCGCTGTGCTTTTCGAAGCGGGTGACGACGGCACGGACGTGCTTGAGTTTGCTGAAGAAGCGTTCGACGAGGTTGCGGTAGCCATAGAGGAAGGCGCTTAACAGCGGGCGGCGTTTGCGGCCGGGCATCGGCTTGATGTTGGCCCATACGCCTGCCTTGCGTCGTCTGACGAAGCGGTTGTAGCAGGTCGCATAGGGGCCGTAGCGCTCGGGAATGTCCGCCCACGGCGAGCCGGTCCGAAGACGCCGGTCGTCAACCCGAGGCACCCCGCGCGGCTTGCTCGGTAGCAGCGTCTCGATCACCGACCACTCGAAATCCGTCAACTCGTAACGAGGCTGGCCCATCAGCAGCTCCCTTCAAGAAGCTTGATCAGAACCTTGCAGCCACCGCCAGCAGTTTATGAACGCTCTATTTTTTCGCAATTCCGGACGGAAAACCGCTTCGCACTTTTCCTGGAATTGCGCTAGCCACGCACGAAAATGTTCGGCGGGGCAACAAGCCCCGCCTCCATTGTTCAATGCCTCGGTATGCGCGGCAGGAAGATCGTGAACAGGCCGAGCAGCGGCAGATATGAGCAGAGGGTGTAGACGAAGGGGATCCCGTGCGTGTCGGCGAAATCGCCGAGCAACGCGGCACCCAGTCCACCCGCCCCAAACGCGAAGCCGAAGAAGATACCGCCGATGAGGCCGACACGGCCGGGGATCAGTTCCTGGGCAAAGACCACGATCGCCGGGAACGCCGAGGCCAACACCAACCCGATCACCACTGTCAGCACGCAGGTCCAGAACAGGTTCGCATAGGGCATCATCAGCGCGAACGGAATGACGCCGAGGATCGAAAACCAGATCACGAAGCGCGCACCGAAACGGTCTCCGACCGGGCCACCCATGATCGTTCCAGCCGCAACGGACCCCAAGAAAAGGAACAGCATCAATTGCGCGTCGCGCACATCGAGATGGAACTTGTCGATGACATAGAAGGTGAAATAGCTGGATATGCTCGCCATGTAGACGTTCTTCGTCGCCGTCAGCAGGATCAGGATCGCCAGCGCCCAGATGGCCTTGTTGCGCGCGATTGGCAAGGCGCGGCTGGCCGCCGGACGCGCCGCATGCTCACGGCGATGATTGACATACCATGTGCCGACCCAGCTCAGGACGATGAAGCCAATGACCGCCAGGACTGACAGCCACGCCACGCTCTTCTGGCCGTGCTGAAGCACAAAGAAGGCGGCGATCAACGGCCCGATAGCCGATCCGGCATTGCCGCCGAGCTGGAAGAGCGATTGCGCCAGACCATGACGTCCGCCTGAGGCCAGCCGCGCCACGCGCGAGGCTTCCGGATGAAACACCGCCGAACCGAAACCGATGAGGCTGGCGGCAACCAGCAGCATGCCGAAACTGCCGGCGTATCCCAGCATGATCAGCCCCAGGAAGGTGCTGATCATGCCGACCGGCAGGGAATAGGGCATCGGCCATTTGTCGGTGACGATACCCACCACCGGCTGCAGCAGCGACGCCGTGATCTGGAACATCATGGTCAGCAGCCCGATCTGGACGAAATCGAGCGCATAGTTTTCCCGGAACATCGGATAGAGCGACGTCAGCAGCGATTGCATGATGTCGTTCAGGAGATGACAACCGCTGACCGCCACTACGATCGATATGGTCGTCTTCTGAAATCGGGCCGGCGTGCCGGAAAATGCCGTAGCCATTGAGGTTTCCTTCCTGAGCCGGCCGATTCTTTTCAGCCGCGCTGTTTGATTAGCCTTTTACACGGCTTGCGGGTGACCTTCTTTCGTGTTTTGGTCCACTTCTTTCGCGATCGGGCCAAAATGGAAAAGCGCTCTCAACAATTGCTGGCGACCGTCGACAACGGCCATGAGCAAAACATGCACTGGACGGAGGAATCGAATGCGGACGTGCTCGTCCACAGTTCCGAGCCGCGGCAGGGCTATACCGTACCGTGGCATCATCATCGCCGTGCGCAATTGCTCTGCGTCTTCGCCGGCGTCGTCGTGATCCTGACGACCCGAGGCCGGTGGATGGTGCCGCCCGGCCACGCCTTGTTTATTCCGGCCGGCCTGGAACACTCCGTCGAGATGCTGAGCGATGTCAGTATGAAATCGGTCTATGTGATGCCGCACGACCCCAGACCATCGGACGAAGCGCCTCGCGTCGTCGAGGTGACGGACCTCGCGCGCAGCCTGCTGCGCGAAGCTATCCGGCTGCGGGAGGCGCCGATCGGCAATCGCAAGGCCGAACTGGTCCTTTCCCTCCTCCTCGAAGAGATTTCGACGCTCGAGGACCGCCCGCTCGGCCTGCCCTTCCCATCCGACCGGCGGCTGGCGGCACTCTGCCGCGCTTATCTCGCAAATCCGCAGCCGAACGCCCGGCTGGATGACTGGGCCGAGAAGCTGGCAATGAGCCGCCGGACTTTCACCCGGCAATTCCGCAAGGAAACCGGCATCAGCTTCACCACCTGGCGGCAGCAGGCAAGCGTTTTCGCCTGCTTGCCGCAACTTGCCGAGGGACAACCGGTCACCAACGTTGCGCTGGAAGCCGGTTATGAAAGCGCCGCCGCCTTCACCACCATGTTCCGGCGCATGCTCGGAACCTCGCCACGCACCTATATGGTCAACCGCTGGTCTTTCGACCGGCCTTGAATATCGCGAGACCCATCTCGCGATAGGATGACAGGCATTGTTCGCTTAAAGGGAATAACGCAGATGAAAAGCAAAGGGCGCTCGACCCATGACTGGGGAGCGCCCTCGCTGTTACCCTGGACAGCAGACACCGGCTCGGCCTCGAAAGGTCGGCCCGGCAGGCTATCGATACAGGTGATGGTGCGCAGATAATACAGCATCACGCCGATTGCAAGAGGCATACTGAAGAAAGCCCTTTACCATCGGCGGCTTCGGCGAGAGGTCTGCGACGCCTCGCGACGATCCCCGTGAAAATAGGCACCGCCCGTTCGCGCAAGTTCCGCATCGGCAAACTCGATCAGTTGCTTCACGTCTCCCGCCATGGCAAGCGCAAAGCTTCGATCGAAGCCGTCGAACAACGCTTCGTCGAATGCTTTTAAAAGCCGGGGAATCCATTTTCCCTTGCCCGACCATCGGCCACGGGTCAGCAGCATCAGATCGGCGAGCGGCTGGTATAGCTGCGCCGTGATCGCCCGCATGTCCTCGACACCTCGCTCGTCCCTGAGATCGGCGAGCGTATCTGTGATCTGATATCGCAGCGCGTCCAGCTTGGTAGCAGATAGCGGTGGAGTGCCCTGATCAAGCAACGTCTGGGCATGCGTCTGGCAGGCTTTGGCCTGCTCAACATCCCGACCCAATATATGGCCCGTGGCTACCATATGGATGATGATCGGGTGGCCGAGCGCCATATCATTTTCAAAGAACCAGCTCAGCGTTTCCGGATCGTGGACGAAAGCTTCAAAAGGAAGTTGGTCTTCCAGAAAAGACTCGCGCCATGCGGTGTCGAGCCTGTCGAAGACGACCACCAGATCGACATCGGACGTGCTTTTTCCTTCGCCACGCATGATCGAACCGGCAGCAAACGCGAATGCGTAACCCTGGAAACGCCTCGCGAGAACCTCTTCCGCTCTTTTCAACGCTTCGGACGCGGCGATTGTCACATTATCCTTCATTGCATACCTTTCCACTCAGAACCGGCATCTTCGCACCCTAGCCGGGTTTGCGCCACAACGGCTGCCAGCCTTGATAAGACATAGCTTTCCGTCGCGTAGAACCGCTCCATAGACAAAACCTATCGAATCTTTCGGATTTATCTATTTTGCTTATTGCGGCGCACGCACTATGTTGCAGCGCAAAACTCCTCCTGTCCAAACATTACAAGGGTACCATGTCCGTTCTCAATACCGCCATCAAGCCGTTCAAAGCTCAGGCCTTCAAGCAGGGCAAGTTCATCGAGGTCACCGAAGCTGACATCGCCGGCAAATGGGCGGTCTTCTTTTTCTATCCGGCCGATTTCACCTTCGTGTGCCCGACCGAACTCGGCGACGTCGCGGATAATTATGCCGAGTTGCAGCGCCTTGGCGTTGAGGTCTTCTCGGTTTCGACCGACACCCATTTCACCCACAAGGCCTGGCACGACAGCTCCGAAACCATCGGCAAGATCCAGTATGCCATGATCGGCGACCCGACCGGCACCGTTACCCGTAACTTCGACGTCATGCGCGAAGCCGAAGGCCTTGCCGATCGCGGCACCTTCGTCGTCGATCCCGACGGCGTCGTTCAGGCCGTGGAAATCACCGCCGAAGGTATCGGCCGTAACGCCGCCGACCTGCTGCGCCGCATCAAGGCTGCCCAGTACGTCCGCTCCCATCCCGGCGAAGTTTGCCCGGCAAAGTGGGAAGAAGGCGAAAAGACGCTGGCTCCTTCGCTGCACCTCGTCGGCAAGATCTGATTTCGGCTTCGGCCACAGCCTTCCCTGGAAACGGGGAAGGCCTCTCGCTCACAATCTAGACTGATGGCGACTTTGTCCCGCCGGGGCAACGCGTCGCAATTTCCTTTCGAACCGGAGACATATCGATGCTTGACGACGTACTGAAAAGCCAGCTCAAGGCCTATCTGGAAAAAGTCGTAAGGCCGATAGAGATCAGCGCGAATGTCGATGACAGCGCCAAATCGAAAGAAATGGTGGGGCTTCTTGAGGATATTGCCGCTCTTTCCGACAAGATCGCTCTCACCCAGGAGCGTGAAGCCAGCGAACGAGCCCCCTCATTCGCCCTGACCAGCCCGGGGCATGATATCAGCCTGCGCTTCGCCGGCATCCCGCTCGGCCACGAATTCACCTCGCTCATCCTTGCCCTCCTGCAGACCGGCGGACACCCGCCGCGCGTCGAACAGGCCATCCTCGACCAGATCCGCGATCTCGACGGCGAGTTCCGTTTCGAAACCTATTTCTCGCTGTCGTGCCAAAATTGCCCTGACGTCGTGCAGGCGCTTAACCTGATGTCGATCCTCAATCCGAAGATCAGCCATGTCGCCGTCGACGGTGCCGTGTTCCCGCAGGAAGTCGCCGATCGGCAGGTCATGTCGGTTCCCACCGTCTATCTGAACGGCGAGGTGTTCGGCCAGGGCCGCATGGAAATCGAACAGATCGTCGAGAAACTTGACACGGGCGCTGCCAAGCGCGCCGCCGAAAAGCTTGCCGATCTTGAGCCCTTCGACGTGCTGGTGGTGGGCGGCGGCCCGGCGGGCGCCGCATCGGCGATCTATGCCGCTCGCAAGGGCATCCGCACAGGCGTCGTCGCCGAGCGCTTCGGCGGACAGGTGCTTGACACCATGGCGATCGAGAACTTCATTTCGGTTCCGCACACCGAAGGCCCCGCCTTCGCCAGCGCTCTCGAGGCGCATGTGAAGGACTACCCCGTTGAGATCATGAACCTACAGCGGGCTGAAAAGCTGACGCCGAAGGGCGACCTGTTCGAGGTTGAGCTTGCCAGCGGCGCAACGCTGAAATCCCGCACGCTGATTCTGTCCACCGGCGCGCGCTGGCGGCAGATGAGCGTGCCTGGCGAGGATCAGTATCGCAACAAGGGTGTCGCCTATTGCCCACATTGCGACGGCCCTCTCTTCAAGGACAAGGATGTGGCTGTGATCGGCGGCGGCAATTCCGGTGTCGAGGCAGCGATCGATCTTGCTGGTATCGTCAAGCATGTCACGCTTATCGAATTCGACAGCAAGTTGCGCGCCGACGATGTGTTGCAGCGCAAGCTGCGCAGCCTTTCCAACGTCCGGATCATCCTGTCGGCCAAGAGCACGGAAGTGCTGGGCGACGGCGGCAAGGTCACCGGTCTCGTCTACGAGGACCGCAACAAGAACGAGAAGCACACGCTGACGCTCGACGGCATTTTCGTGCAGATCGGCCTTTTGCCCAATACGGAGTGGCTGAAGGGCACCATCACGCTTTCTCCCCGCGGCGAGATCGTCGTCGATCATCACGGCCAGACGTCGCTGCTCGGCGTCTTTGCCGCCGGCGATTGCACCACCGTTCCCTACAAGCAGATCGTCATCGCCGTTGGTGAAGGCGCCAAGGCATCGCTCGCTGCTTTCGACCACCTCATCCGCACCTCCGCCCCCACGGAAGAGGAAGCCAAAGCCGCCTGAGCGGCGAAGCATCATGACACTCAGAGAACTGGAATATCTCGTCGCGCTGGCCAAATATCGCCATTTCGGCCGCGCGGCCGAGGCCTGCCTGGTCAGCCAGCCGACTTTATCGGCACAGATCAGGAAGCTTGAAGCGGAACTCGGCACACCGCTGGTGGAACGCGACTCGCGCTCCTTCATGCTGACCGCCTTCGGCAAGGATGCCGCCGAGCGGGCAAAACGGATCCTCGTCGATGTCCAGCAATTGAAGAATGCCGCGCTGATGAACCAGAACCAGGAACTCGGAACGCTCCGTCTCGGCGCCTTCCCGACGCTCTGCCCCTATTTCCTGCCGCATGTGGTGCCGCAGGTGCATGAACGCTTCCCACAACTGGAAATCCTTTTGAGCGAAGAGAAAAGCGGCGTGCTCTTGTCACGCCTGCGGAGCGGCGAGCTTGATGCAGCACTCCTCGCCATGCCGGTCGAGAGCGACCAACTGCAGGTGGAATTCCTGTTTGAGGAACCGTTTCTGCTTGCCGTGCCGAAGAAGCACCCGCTGGTCGACCGGGCAAGCATCAGCATGGAAGACCTCTCCCATTACGACCTGATGCTTCTGGAGGAAGGGCATTGCCTGCGCGAACACGCGCTCGACGTCTGCCGGCTCTCCGGCGCAGGACAGAAATCCTCCTTCCAGGCGACAAGTCTCGAAACGCTGCGCCTGATGGTCGGCGCAAATGTCGGTATCACCCTCCTGCCCACGCTGGCGACCATCGGCCCGATCATGTCGTCGGACCAGATCCGTCTCCTGAAATTCAGCGACGGCAACCCGAAGCGCCGCATCGGCCTTTGCTGGCGCAGAAGCTCTCCAACTGGCCCGCTTCTGAAGCAGCTGGCGGAGATGTTTCGGGCAACGGCGCAGGAATTGCTCCAGGACAAATCGCATCCTGGCGGCTCGACAAGAGATTAGAAACCGGCACCAGCCTTCGCCTTGAACGCTGCCAGAATATGCGCGGCGACCAGAACCTCCGTGCCGCTGAGACCTGCCGAACAGAACAATGTCGTTTGGTCGGGCGCCTGGCGCGCAATGACCTTACCACTGACGATCGCCGCCAAGTCGACCAGACGCTCGGCGCTCGGCGAGCCATGCAGAAAGAACGGCGCCTTATAGGCCCTGACCTGCTCGGGAGAGTCGGTCGCGACCAGATCGGCGGCGGCCGCGACATCGAGGCCCAGTTCGTGCTCGTCCACCGTCTTGGGGCCGACGGTATTGATGTGAACTCCGGGCTTCAGCCACTCGGCTTCGATCACCGGCGTGAGGCTGGTCGTGGCGCAGATCACGATATCGGCGTTGCTCACGGCGCGACGCGGCGTGTCCACCGGCTCGATCGGGATACCCAGACGCTGCTCCATTTCCAATGCAAAGACATAGCGCCGTCGTTCGCTGCGGCTATAGACCCGGACATGCGTCAGTTCGCGCACAAGGGCTGCCGCCTCCAATTGCGTGCGGGCTTGCTGGCCGCTGCCGATAATGCCGACCGTCCTGGCATCGGGGGGCGACATATAGCGAATGGCGATGCCGCCGATCGCGCCGGTACGAACCTCCCCCAGCCGCGTGCCGATGATGAGGCCCTGAAGCTCCGCCGTTTCGGTCGACCAGACCGCGACGATCTGCTCATGGCGAGGCCCTCTAAAGGTGTCATAGACCCGAAAGCCGGCAATCGAGGCATCGTCAAGTGTTCCGCCGATCGTGAAGATCAGGTCTCCCTTTTCGGCAAAGGAAACATTGTGCCTCGGCGGCGAAACCAGCTCTCCCGCGGATCGAGCAAGGATCGCTTCCTCGATCGCCTCGATGGCGAGCCGCATGACCGGAAGCTGGTCCAGATCACTATCGCCCAGAATGATCGCCATCAGCTCCTCCCTCGCCAACGAATGGACGCATCCTCACACCTCAACCCAAGTTGAGGTCAACAGGGATTTCCGCGCAAAAGGCTAAGTTACCAAGCCGGACCGGCAAAAGACCAAGCCAGCGTTCGCCAGCGCTCCCTGGGAAACAGCTGCTTGGTCGACTCCGGAATTGCGCACGCCATGAAATCTCTTCGATCCAGAAGCTATCAACGAAAGATTTCCACTGATTCGTTTGTTTTACATACGATTTTCTTCGAAAGAGATTTATCCTCCACATGCAGCGCGGCCAACCCGTTAGCCGGCAAATGTTACAACGGCATCAATCGTACTCAGACAGGAAGGCGGAGACGGTTGCCAGGCAAAGCTCCTTTTCCTCGACATGCGGCATATGGCTGGAATGGTCGAAGAGCACCCATTTGCAGCAGGCGACACGCTCGACATAGGGTTTGACGACATCCGGCGTCGTCTCGTCGTATTTGCCAGAGATCAGCAGCGTCGGAGCTTCGATCAGGGGCAGACGGTCCTCAATGGTCCAGTCCTTCATCGTACCGATGACGTGGAATTCGGTCGGGCCGTTCATATTGCGATAGACCGTGTTGTCCACGTCCATGATCGCGAAGGTGCGCGCTACTTCCGGCGGCCAAGGGACGACGCGGCAGACATGCCGGTCGTAGAAAACGCGGGAAGCGGCGATGTATTCGGGATCGGTGATCGTGCCGGCCTCTTCATGCCTCAGAAGCGTGTCCTGCACATCCTCCGGCAGTTCGCGGCGCAGCCGGTTCGCTTCGGAAACCCAGGTGTGCATGTTCGCCGGCGAGTTGGCGATGACGAGCGCCTTCAGCCCTTTCGGCTGGCGCACCGCATGTTCCGCGCCGAGCATGCCGCCCCAGGACTGGCCGAGGAAAGCATAGCGATCCTGGATGCCGAGATGCTTCAGCAGCGCATCCAGCTCTTCGAGGAACAGCGCCGGCGTCCAGAAATCGGGGCCTTTTTCTGGCAGGCGCGTGGAGTTGCCATTGCCGAGCTGGTCGTAATGGATGACGGCGCGGCCATCGATCTCGGTGATGCCCTTGAAGGAATCGACATAATCGTGCGTGCAGCCAGGGCCGCCATGGGCAACGACGAGGGGCAGCTTGCCGCTATCGAGCGATCCGGTGATGCGATACCAGGTCTGATATTCGCGAAAGGGCAGGAAGGCTTCTTTCGATGCGACGGCGGCCACGGGTTTCTCCATCTTTTTGACAAGGACGGAAAAAGCATAACGCGGCCTCAAGGCCGGCGGCAGCTATCAGAAGTTATAGGATGGCTCGTTTTCCAGAAGCCGGTAATGCGTGGCGCGCACCACCGCCTGCGTGCGGTTCTTGGCGCCGAGCTTCTTGGCGGCGGCATTGAGGTGCATGACGACGGTCGGCACCGAGCGGTCGATGATGCGGGAAATCTCCTTGGCCGAAAGTCCCTCTGCCGAATGACGCAGGCACTCCCGCTCCCGCTCCGTCAGCCGCATCTTGCCGACGCTGCGCGCGCTGGAATCGAATAGCGCATAGGCCGTCTCGTGGAAGACATGCGCAAGCAGGCCGAAATCGGCGATGTAGCGCAGCGCGTTGCGCTCGAAATCCTTGTTTGCGCCGAAGCGGATGCCGGTGACCGTCGCATAGTCGCCGCGCGGCATGTGCACCGGCACGGTGACGCCCGTCGACATGTCACGCTCATTGAGGTAACGCGCCACCGGTTCGGTATTTTCTCCGAGATAACGGTTGATCGCCGTATCGGCCTCGACATTGTAGTTCCAGAAGAACGGCGCCGAGGTGCGCAGCGCCACTTGTTGCACCGGATCGATGCGGAAATAGCCTCGGTCGAGCCAGTATTCGAGCATGTCATCGGAAATATTGCGCAGCTTCAGAAACGAAGGAACCATGATCTCGCCATCGAGATCGAAAGGCACCGGCGTATAGTCGTAGACCAGGGCTTCGAAACCGAGCTGTTGCATTGCCTCGAAAGCCTGGTCGATCCGTCCGTCCAGCGTATCATGCGCGGTAAACTTGCGTCTGATCGTTCCGATTTCGTCAAGCATGGAGAACTCCGGCTACATCCAAACCCTAACCCTATCACTTCTTATAGCTGGTGTGGATCGCGGTTTACGGTAAAAATTTAATCATGCCCAAATGTTGAGCAAGAAGAATTTTGCCGGAGTAAGCTGATGTGGCGCGAAATGCAGCCGGACGAGCGCATAAAAGTCGAGGTCGATGGGCATCAGGTGATTGCCTATAGCTTCGGCACCGGCGCGGAGACCGTTTTCTGCCTGAACGGCGGCCCCGGCCTTCCCTGCGACTATCTGCGCGAGGCTCATTCCTGCCTCATCGACAAGGGTTACCGTATCGTTGCCTTCGACCAGCTCGGAACCGGCGCCTCCGACCGCCCGACGGACCCGGCGCTCTGGACCATCGGCCGCTATGTCGAGGAGACCGAGACCGTTCGCAAGGCGCTTGGTCTCGGCAAGGTTCATATGCTCGGCCACTCCTGGGGCGGATGGCTCGCGATCGACTATGCGCTGACCTATCCGGAAAACCTCCGGACGCTGATCCTCGAGGACACCGTCGCCGACATGCCGCACCTGATCTCGGAACTGGAGCGGCTGCGGGCGGCACTCGGTCCGGAAACCGTGGCGATGATGCAGAAGCATGAGGCGCAGGGCACCTACGATCATCCGGAATACACGGCCGCCGTGACGATCCTCAATTACCGCCATGTCTGCCGCCTGCCGGAATGGCCGGCACCTGTGCGCCGTTCGCTCGACGATTGGAACATGGGGCCTTACGCGACGATGCAGGGACCGAATGAATTCCTCTATATCGGCAATCTCAAGGACTGGAACCGCATCCCGGACCTGCCGCACATGACCGTGCCGACGCTGATCACCGTCGGCGAGTACGACGAGCTGACGCCAGCCTGCGCGCTGCGCATGAAACTCGCCATTCCGAACGCGGAGTTGAAGGTGTTTGCGAACGCAAGCCACATGCCTTTCTATGAAAACCCCGGCGACTATTATCCAGCGCTTCTCGATTTTCTGGCGAGGCACAGGCAGGCATGATGCGACAGGAAGCGTTTAAAAATCGAAGACGGCAAGGGAGCGAGCGTCAGCATGTATCGCTATAGGTTCGTTCTCAGCCGTCCGCTGCAATTCCTGCCCGTCATTTTCGGTATCAGCGTTATCACCTTCATCCTGGTGCGCCTCATTCCCGGCGATCCCGCCCGCAACATCCTCGGCACGCGCGCGACGCCGACGGCGCTGGCCAATATTCGCGCCCAATACGGCCTCGATCAGCCGATCTGGCTGCAATACTTCTATTTCCTGAAAAATCTCGCCAATGGCGAGATGGGCAAGTCCATCCTCTACAAGATCGATGTGCTGAAGCTGATTTCCACCCGTATCGAGCCGACGGTGGCGCTGGTCATCGCCAGTGTCATCCTGTCGATCCTCATCGCCGTGCCGATGGCGGCGATTGCCGCCCGCAACAATGGCCGCGCGGCGGACCACATTGTCCGCATCGTCTCCACCTTCGGGATCGGCTTTCCACCCTTCTGGCTCGGCCTGATGCTGATCATCCTCTTCAGCGTCGACCTCGGCCTGCTCCCGGTCTCCGGCTATGGCGAGACTCTTGGCGACAAGCTTTTGCATCTCATCCTGCCGAGCCTCACCATCGCCCTGTCGCTGTCGACGGTGCTGACCCGCAGCCTGCGCGCCGCGATGATCGAATCCTTGAAATCGGACGTGGCGACGGCGGCGCGGGCGCGCGGCATGCCGGAGAGCATCGTCTTCTGGCGGCATGTGGTGCCCAATTCGCTGGTGCCGACCATCAATTTGCTAGCGGTCAATATCGGCTGGCTGATCGGCGGCACGGTCGTCGTCGAAAGCGTCTTTGCGCTCCCCGGCATGGGCCAGCTTCTGGTGCGCGCCATCTTCTCGCGCGATTACATGGTGGTCCAGGGTGTGGCCATGGTCTTTGCCTGCGCCACCGTGCTCATCAACTTTCTGGCCGACATCGTCACCGTCGCCGCCGATCCGAGGGTGACGATATGAGCATTCAGGCAACCACCCCCGTTTCCATCGCCTGGCGCCATCTTCTCGGCAAACGGCTGACCCTCGTCATCGGCGGCGGCATTCTCCTGTTCTTTCTGCTGGTAGCGCTCGGCGCTCCGCTGATCGCACCTTACGATCCGATCCTGCAGAATGCCGATGTCCGCCTGCAGGCACCGTCCCTGCTTCATCCCTTCGGCACCGACAATTTCGGCCGCGATATCCTGTCGCGCGTCCTCTGGGGCACGCGCATCGACCTGCAGATCGCCGTGATCGGCGTCGTCTTTCCCTTCCTGATCGGCACGACCATCGGTACCATCGCCGGCTTCTTCGGCGGTGTGATCGATGCGGTCTTCATGCGGATCGTCGATATCATCCTCGCCTTCCCTTTCCTTGTGCTGATGCTGTCGATCATCGCCATACTCGGGCCGGGCCTCGGCAGCTTCTATATCGCCATGGCGCTGGTCGGCTGGGTCTCCTATGCCCGCCTCATCCGCGCGCAGATGCTGGTGCTGAAGAACAGCGACTATGCGGTCGCCGCCGTCAGCCTCGGGTTCAGCCGTTTCCGCATCATGTTCCGCCACCTGTTGCCGAACGCCATCGCCGGCTCGATCGTCTTTTCGATGTCGGATGCCGTGCTGGTCCTCTTGAGCGGCGCCGCCGTCAGCTATCTCGGCCTCGGCGTGCAGCCGCCGCTGGCCGAATGGGGCGTCATGGTCGCCGAAGGCCAGAGCTTCATCACCACGGCCTGGTGGATCACGCTATTTCCCGGCCTCTCCATCGTCTGCCTCGCCTTCGGCTTCAGCATGCTGGGCGATGCACTCGGCGAATTGCTGGGGGTGCACGAATGAACGCCTCCGTCCTTTCCGTCCGCGATCTCACCGTCAAGGCGCATCTTGACAGCGGCGAACGCACGCTGCTCGATGCCGTGTCGCTGGATCTCGCCAAGGGAGAAATCCTCGGTCTCGTCGGCGAAAGCGGCTCCGGCAAGAGCCTGCTCTGCCGCTCGCTGATCCGTCTCCTCCCCTCCTCGTTGCTGAAGATCGAGAGCGGCAGTGTCCTGCTCGAGGGCCGCGACCTGACGAGGATCAGCGACGCCGACATGCTGAAGGTGCGCGGCGGCGAGATCGGCATGATCTTCCAGAACCCGACCAGCCATCTCGATCCGGTCATGCGGATCGGTAATCAGATCGCCGAGGGTATCCGCTATCATCAGGGTCTGAACGCCCGCGAGGCACGCGCCGCCGCCATCGAAATCCTCAGCCAGGTCGGCTTTCCCGATCCTATCAGGCAATATGAAAGCTATCCGCACGAATTCTCCGGCGGCATGCGCCAGCGTGCGATGATCGGCGTCGCCCTGTCCTGCAATCCGAAAATCCTGATCGCCGACGAGCCGACAACCGCGCTCGATGTCACCATCCAGGCGCAGATCCTCAAGCTCCTGATGGACATTCGCGACAAGCGTGGCCTTTCGATCATCCTCATCACCCACGACCTCGGCATCGTCGCCCAGACCTGCGACCGCATCGCCGTGATGCGTGGTGGCAAGCTGCTGGAGGAAGGTCCGAAGCGAACGCTCCTGTCGCAGCCGCGGCATCCCTACACGATCGACCTGATCAACAGCCATCCGTCGATGCCGGACGAGGCGGCATCCGTCGCGGAAGCCACAAAAGCCGACACCCCGCTCAAGCCGCTCCTCGAAATCGACGACCTGTACGTCTGTTTCAATGTCGACGGCGGCCTCTTCAAGGGCAGCCGCACTAGAACGGTCAACGCCGTCTCGGGCGTCAGCCTGCGGATCATGCCCGGCGAGACCGTCGGAATCGTCGGTGAATCCGGCAGCGGCAAGAGCACGCTTGCCCGCGCCATCCTCGGCCTGACGCCACTCTCCTCCGGCCATATCACTTTCGATGGCATCGACCTCGCCCAGCAGAGAACCGCGGGCCTCGCCAAGCTCAGGCGCGAGGCGGCGATGGTGTTCCAGGACCCCTATAATGCGCTCAATCCACGATTGACGATCGGCGATATGCTCACCGAAGTGCTCAAGGTGCAGGGTAAGGTCGCGTCCGCCGACATCCCCGCCCGCGTCGGTGAACTGCTGGATCTCGTCGGGCTGGAGCGCGAATTCGCCAGGCGCAAACCGCGCAGCATGAGCGGCGGCCAGTGCCAGCGCGCCGGCATCGCCCGTGCGCTCGCCGTCGACCCGCAGCTCATCATCGCCGATGAATGCGTCGCCGCCCTCGACGTCACCATCCAGGCGCAGATCATCGAGCTTTTTCGCGAACTGACGCGGAAGATGAATCTGACCCTGCTCTTCATCGCCCATGACCTCGCCATCGTTCGCAATCTCTGCGAACGCACGGTCGTGATGTATCGCGGTGAGATCGTCGAGGAAGGCCCATCCGAGGAGGTCTTCGCGCGTCCGAAACACCCCTATACGGCCTCGCTCATCGCCGCCATTCCGGACATCGATCCGGACAAACAGCTCTTTGCCGACACAGATCTTCGCGGCGAAAGCAACGTCGCCGAAATCCTGCCCTTCAAACGCATGCCATAACAACCAAGGGAACGATCTTATGACCAGCAGATGGAAATCAATCGGGCTTGCGGCCATCGTCGCCGGCCTCACCCTCACCGCAACCTATGCCGAGGCAGCCGGCGTGCTGACCATCGGCCGCCGCGAGGACTCGACCACGTTCGATCCGATCAAGACGGCGCAGAATATCGACAACTGGGTGTTCTCGAACGTCTACGACGTGCTGATCCGCGTCGACAAGACCGGCACCAAGCTCGAGCCCGGCCTTGCCGAAAGCTGGACCGCCTCCGAAGACGGCCT
Source organism: Rhizobium sp. (assembly GCA_036383055.1). GTDB lineage: Bacteria > Pseudomonadota > Alphaproteobacteria > Rhizobiales > Rhizobiaceae > Rhizobium. The sequence continues at coordinate 69,439 of DASVPC010000193.1, forward strand.
GACCTATGTCTTCAAGATTCGCGACGCGAAATTCTCCGACGGCTCACCGCTGACGGCAGAGGATGCCGCCTTCAGCCTGCTGCGCATCCGCGACGACGCGGCTTCGCTCTGGAGCGATTCCTATAAGGTGATCGACACCGCCGTCGCGACTGACCCGCATACGCTGACGATCAAGCTCAAGCATCCCTCAGCACCCTTCCTGTCGACGCTGGCGCTGCCGAATGCCTCTGTCATCTCCAAGAAGGGCATGGAGACGCTCGGTCCCGACGCCTATGCGGAGAAGCCGATCGGATCCGGCGCTTTCTCCGTCGAGGAATGGCGGCGCGGCGACCGTATCATCCTCAAGAAGAACCCCTACTTCTGGCAGGCCGACCGCGTGAAGCTCGACGGCGTCGAATGGATTTCTGTACCGGATGACAATACCCGCATGCTGAACGTCCAGGCCGGCCAGCTCGATACGGCGATCTTCGTACCCTTTTCCCGTGTGGCGGAGCTGAAGAAGGATCCGAACCTCAATGTCGATATCGACGCTTCGACCCGCGAGGATCATCTCCTGATCAACCATGCCCATGGCGAACTCGGCAAGAAGGAAGTCCGTCAGGCCCTCGACCTCGCCATCGACAAGAAGGCGATCGTCGATGCCGTCACCTTCGGCCAGGGCACGGTCGCCAACTCCTACATTCCGAAGGGCGCGCTTTATCACTACGCCGACAACCTCCAGCGCCCCTATGATCCGGAAAAGGCCAAGAAGCTCCTGGCGGACGCTGGCGTTTCCAACCTGACGCTGACCTACCTTCTGCGCGCCGGCGACGAAGTCGACGAGCAGACGGCCGTGCTGGTGCAGCAGCAGTTGCAGAAGGCCGGCATCACCGCCAACCTGCAGAAGGTCGATCCGAGCCAGGAATGGGATATGACGGTCGCCGGCGATTACGACATCTCGGTCAACTACTGGACCAACGACATTCTCGACCCGGACCAGAAGACGACCTTCGTGCTCGGCCACGATTCCAACAACAACTACTCGACCAATTATAAGAACGAAGCGGTGAAGGAGCTGGTCGCCAAGGCGCGTCTGGAGCTCGATCCGAAGAAGCGCGAGCAGATGTACATCGATCTGCAGAAGATGGCGAAGGACGACGTCAACTGGATCGACCTCTATTACAGCCCTTATATCAACGTCTCGCGCAAGAACATCGAAAACTTCTACCAGAACCCGCTCGGCCGTTTCTTCCTGGAAGATACCGTCAAGAACTGAGGTCCGGCCCGAAACATATCTGCTCCGCCGCCCGATCAGCGGCGGAGCATTACCCATTCGGAGGGGAGGATCATGCCGCTCTTCATGGTCTGAGCGGCCATCTGCATGCTTGTCGAAAGTCCACTACGACGAGGTGGGCACATCGCCGTGATCGACCCGGCGCGAGAATTCGGTTTCGATCCCCTTTGCCAGCTTGGCCGCCTGCCCGATCCAGTCCTCTCGCTCGATGCGCCCCGGGAAGGCCATATAGCTGCCGACCCATTCGGCATTTGCCTCCGTCCAGGCCGCGATCTGGGCGAAAGTCCAGATGCCCAGCTCGTTCAGCTTTTCCTCGTTGACATGACCGATGCCAGAAACACGCTTCAGATTATCCGGAGTTGCAGCCCCTTTCACAGCGGACGGCGGGCGCTGACCGGGATGATCGCCGTCGGCGGTCGGAGCGGCGGTGGGTGCCGATGACACAAAGCCCGACGACGCGGACGCAGCGCCCAGATCGGCCCGGCGCGAAGAATCGGTTCCGAGCCCTTTCGCCAGTTGTGCCGCCTGCCCGATCCAGTCCTCACGCTCGATACGTCCCGGGAAGGCCATATAGCTGCCGACCCATTCGACGTTTGCCGGCGTCCAGGCCGCGACCTGCTTGAAGGTCCAGACTCCCAGTTCGTGGAGCTTTCCCTCGTTGACGGGACCGACACCGTCAATGAGCTTCAGATCGTCCAGAGCGGCAAGCCCTTTTGCGACGGCTGGCGGGCGTTGGCCGGGATGGATGTGATCTCCGGCAGGTGCGGCGGATACCGGTGCAGAAGAAGTTTCCCTCACCGGAGCGGGCGTCGGAATGGGAGTAACTGCGGGAGGCGGTGTCACCACGCGGGCCGCAGGCGGCGTTGGCACCGGTGTGGGAGCGGGAGGCGTGACCCGTACCGGCGCAGGCTCGGCGACAGCAACAGGCTCGTTCGTCTCAATCTCCTCCCGTGAACGGAAGCTTGCCAGCCAGCTACCGAGGAAGCAGCCGACAATATAGCTGCCGACGAAAAGCAGCGCGGTTTCCAGGTAATGCCCCAGCAGACCCGGAAGCCATTTGAAGATGGCCACCACAAGCCCCACCAGGAACAGCAGGCTCAACAGCTTGAACCAGCCCGGCCAGGCGTCCGGCCACCAGCCCTTGCCGGATCGCAGGAAAGTCGCGAAACCGACAATGCCCCCGAGCACCAGCGCAAGCAGCATCCAAGGCCAATAAGTCGAAAACAGATAGGTCATTGCTGCCTCCCCTATTTGACAGAGAATTCGATACGGCGATTGAGCGCCTTGCCCTCATCGGTATCGTTCGATGCGACCGGACGCGACGAGCCGAGGCCGATTGCGGTCAACCGGCTCGCCGGCACGCCTGCATCGATCAGATAGCTGACGACCGCCTTGGCGCGCTGTTCGGACAGGGCGACGTTTGCCGCTTCGTCTCCGCTCGAATCCGTGTGACCCGAAACCTCCACGGCATTGTTGGAGCACCGGCCGATCGTCGCAACGATCGTGTCGAGCACACCGGACGATGCCGGCGAAATCCGGGCCTTGCCGGTATCGAAGTTGATCTTCGATTTGCTCAGAAGCGTATTGAGCAGCGATTGGCAATTCGGAGCATCGACGGCCGCAGCCGGCGCGCTGACGGCGATCTCGGCAGGCGTCGCCTTGAAGCCCTCGGGTATCGCAGCGGCAAAGCTATCCTGAATGCTCTTCACCGCGCCGTTATAGAGCGCCTCGCCGGAGAGCTTCGCATCGGTGCCGGAGAGCGAGAACGATCCCTTGGCAAGACGCGACAGGGCGTTGAGCCCGCCGAGTGCTGCGGTCGTAAACCCATTCGGCGCGCCGGGTGCGACTTTCAGCTCATCACTGATCTCATCGCTGGCGAACAGGTTCTTGGCTGCGTCGATGATCTTGCCGTGCGCGTCATCGTCGGGATAATTGCCCGAAAGCGTCAGTTTTCCCGCTTCCCTCAAAGCATCGAAGCTAAAAGAGGATGGCGCAAGCGCAGATGCAACGGTGCTTGCAGCCGTCGTCGCCGCTGTTGCCGCAGCCGCCGTGGTCGAGGTTGCCGCCGGAGTGGGTGCTGCTGCGGGTGCGGCCGCAGCCACGGGAGCCGGTGCCGTTATCTCGGATTTCGCGAGTGTCAGGTCCTGCGGCATTGTCTTCAGGGCCGCGGTGATCGCCTCGTATGCGTCGCTCGTAGCGGCCGTGCCTGAAATCGCCAGGCCCGTATCGGACAGGGAGACGCTGCCTTTCGCCAGGCGAGCCAGCTGGGCCAGCCCGAACTGCACGCCGCCATCATAAGCGGTGGGCGCGCCGCTGGCATATTGCATCTCGTCCTTGATTTCGGCGCCCGAGAAAGCCGTCTTCGCGGCAGAAACGATCTTGTCGCGCGTCGTCGGGTTCGGCACATTGCCGGTCAGGACGACGCCAGAGCCTTCATGGGTTATGCCCCAGTTAAAGGGCTTGGCGACATCAGGTTGCTTGGCATCGATCAGAACCTTGCGGACGCCCCAGACCTGATCCACCGCACCGGCGATCTGCGAGGCTTCGGCCGGGGAGAACACGGTGCCGGAAACGGCGACATCGCGTCCCTGCACGTTAAAGGCGGGATTCTGGACGGAGGTCCCCAAAGCCGAGGTCGACCGACTGCCAAGATCACTGTTGATAGATTGCCCGGTAAAGATCGTGGCAAGGATCCAAAGAATCGCCAAGGGGATTAGTCCCCACCACCATTTCGAAGGCTGACTCATAGCTACCCCCAATGATTAAACTCAGGACATCTTCGTATTAGTTTTTGAGAATATACTTTAAATCATTATGCCTGCAACATAAATTGCATTGATCATACGTATGCACCCTACGATCGATGGCATGCTGCGCATTGAAAATAGCAAAACGGGCATCGCCAATATTTCTCGCGCGGGGGATGCAAATCCCTCTCCAAAGCCCTTTGGGCGACGTTTTCCAGGAGATGATCTCAAGGCCGCGTTCAAACCGCGTGCAGCCTTTACGACGGATTTCATTCCCCTGCCGGATGCAAATTAGTCTTCGACGAGATCGTCAGGAACGTATGATCTACCAGATGAATGGAACGAGCCGATAGCGCACACGCCCGGCATACTCCTCATAGCCGCTCAGCTCCCGACCAAGAGTACGCTCCTCATGAACGGCACGCCAGGCAATTCCGAGAATGAACAGCGGGGAAAGAAGAAGGCCCCACCGCGAGCCCAACAACAAGGGAGTGCCAAGGAAGAGAAGCAGCGCGCTTGTGTACATCGGATGGCGCACTGTCGCATAGGGGCCCGTATCGATCACCTTCTGGCCGGGCTGGATTTTCACCGATGGCGCGGCAAAGGCATTTTCGCGAAACGTCCACCAGGCACCCAGCATGTAGATCACCATGCCCAGACCGCCGAGTGCCTGAAGCCAAGGCGCGACAGCAATGAATCCGGTGCG